>CAWBXL010000001.1:0-11829 GCA_963792305.1 uncultured Acidobacteriaceae bacterium
TTGCCGTCTTCGGCGAAATGACAATGGAGGACAGAATTCAAGACTCGCCCTCCGCTTACTTGCATCGTTCTTCGGCCTGGTTGGTCGGCGGATTTGCTGTGCTCGCGCTCTTGCTTGGGGTTGTTGGACTCTACGGTGTCATTGCCTATTCCGTAAGCCAGAGAACACGCGAGATCGGTGTCCGCATGGCTCTGGGCGCCCAGCGCAGTTCGGTATATCGCTTGATTCTTTCTGAGTCAGGGCGGTTAATTGCCTGGGAATTGGGGCGGGGCTTCTCTGCTCATTGGTTGCTACAGCGCCCCTGCGCAAGCTGCTGTTCGGCGTGCGCGCGTGGGACATTACTACACTTGTGACAGTCGCCCTTATGCTAGCGGTCGCGGCATTGCTGGCGAGTTATATCCCGCCCGGCGCGCGGCGGCGGCAAACCCTATAGATGCACTTCGCACCGAGTGATCTCCGGCGCAAGAAACGATTTTCCGTCAGTGAGACTTGACATCGCGCGATGCGAACCGCAATATGCAGTGCATGAAATCTGCCAAATTTTTTCTGATTGGTTTGTGCGTAGCGATTGTTTATCGGTCAAACTGCTTCTGTGGCTGCGGACAAAACCGCCCCAACCCGGCCTCCTATCGTAGGCGTGGCCTGGATCGGCCTGCGAACTGCTGACATGGATGCCACCCGCAAGTTCTATACTGGTTTTCTCGGCATGCCGGAACAGGCTGGAGTCAAAGACGCAGAATATAGCGGGCTGACCCGCGTGGTATTCAAGGTGGATGAGCATCAGTTTGTCCAGGTCTTGCCTGAATTAAAAGATCCCAAGCAAAACCGGCTGATTGATATTGCTTTCGAAACTACCAATGCTGAACAGCTGCGCGCCTATCTCGCCAGCAAGGATGTAAAAGTCCCGGACAAGATCGCTGACACTGGGAATGGGAACCAAGGGGTTCGCCATTACGGATGCGGAAAACCACGTGGTGAAATTTGTACAGTTCACCGGGAAAATGAAATCCAAAGATACGACTACTGACACTCGCGTTTCTACCCACATGATTCACACGGGCTTCATCGTGCATGACCGTGAGGCAGCCGACCATTTGTTCAAGGATATTCTCGGCTTCACCGAGACCTGGCATGGCGGTATGACTGACGACAAAGTTTCCTGGATTGATATGCGCGTGCCGGATGGCAAAGACTGGCTTGAATACATGATGAATTACGACGATTCTGATGTGAAGATTTCAGGAATCATGAACCATATGGCACTGGGTGTTCCCAGCGTGCGAAGGATATGACACGGTGGTGAAGCGTGGCTTGAATCCTGAGAAACCGAAGATCGGACGCGACGGCAAATGGCAGCTCAATCTCTATGGTCCGGACTTGACGCGGGTGGAGCTGATGGAACCGAAACCAGTGCAAACACCTTGCTGTTCGCCTATGCTCCAGTAGGTAATTTCATTACGAGAGCAGAAGCTGACTCAGTCGCTTTTCAATTTTCTATCAGTCTAGGCATTGCATCAAGAAGCATTGCCTTAGGGACGTTGGCTGGTTTGCAGGCTTGGCGCGGATGACAGCACGATTTTGGGATGAAACAAAGTCCCTGCGATACGGGTGGCGATGGCGATCAGATCCGCTGCCCGAGAAAAACTTTAACCTGCCGTGAGGTTGAAAATTCGGGCAAGTTGACTGTCCGACCACTGCAAATGTGGGCCGCGGCTTCTTCATTCACAGTGACAGAAGGGAGTTCCGGTAATAGCTTGCGTGGATGAATGAAGATGCTTTCCGTTGTCCCGGACTGAGATGCGGCGTCAATTTCCTCAAGAGTGTGTGCGTCTTCAAGAGTGAACTCGCCGGCAGCAGTCCGCCGCAATGATTCAAGGTGCGCGCCGCAACCCAGCTTTGCTCCATGTCATGCGCCAGGGAACGAACATAGGTTCCAGAAGTGACCTGAATACGAAAAGCAGCGCGATCACCCTCCACATTTAAGATCTCAAATTCTTTGACTTCAACTTGGACCGGATTGAGTGTGACATCCTGTTTTTTGCGGGCCAGCTTGTAGGCAGGGACACCTTTAATCTTCTTTGCTGAAAATGGCGGTGGTATTTGTTCGATTGAACCGAGGAATCCCTGCGCAAGACTTTTCACCTGGTTCAGCGACAACGTAACTGTTTCTGGCCGGACTTACGGCTTCTCCTTCCGCGTCATAGGTGTCCGTGGAAAAACCGAACCGGATGACTCCTTCGTAGGCTTTGTCCACTTTTGTATAAAACTGGGCCAGCCGAGTCAGATTTCCTGTGACCATGGGCAATACACCGGTTGCGGAAGGATCCAGAGTCCCCAAATGTCCCACGGAGCGTTCTTGCAGCATTCGGCGCAGACGATTTACGACATCGTGGGAGGTAAACCCAGCCGGTTTATCAATTACCAGAATGCCGTTCATGAGATATTTAGTAGTGGGCGGTTCAAACTGATTCTATTAACTTACCAGACCCTGCATGATCCCCATCCGCGACGACCAGCCCCGCTTCAGCACGCCCTACATTAACTACTTTATTATCGCGCTGAATATTGCCATTTTTCTCTTTGAATTTTCCATTGAGCTGCAAAGCCCGCGCGCGTTCAACGGCTTCATTTTTGAGTTTGGGTTGATCCCTCATGACGTTTTTCGCGGCTTGACTGGTCCGCAATCTGGGGGCCCAGTGATTGCAATCCTCCCCATGTTTACTTCCATGTTCCTGCATGGGGGCTGGTTCCACCTCTTGGGAAATATGTTGTTCTTATGGATTTTCGGAGACAACATCGAAGACTATCTCGGCCACTTTAAATACCTGGTGTTTTATCTGCTGTGTGGAGTGGTGGCGTCGGTCACACATGTATTGGTCAACTTTGGATCGCGTGTGCCTACGGTTGGCGCCAGCGGAGCAATTGCAGGAGTCATGGGAGCTTATTTTCTTCTGTATCCGCGGGCGCGGGTGCTGACCTGGTTTCCTCCGATCTTCCTATTTCATCTGCCGGCGTGGGTCACACTGGGGTATTGGTTTGCGATGGAGTTTTTTGCCGGCACGGCAGCCCCGATCTCCCGGACGGAAAGCAATCCGGTTGCGGTCTGGGCCCACATTGGTGGGTTTGTCGCCGGGCTTATCTTGATTAAAGTATTTTCCGAACGGGCGCAGCGGCGGCGGTACGGAACCTGGTAGGTTGCTCGCAGGTGTGTTAAAACAGACAAACGGCGATGGAGTTCGCCATAACCGCCCGTTCGCGGGCTGATAACTCCTACGAAACTCTCAGCGGGAGAACTCCATCGTGCGAGACTTCGTGGTCGTATCTATCGGCGCAATCTTCGGCGCCAATGCCCGTTACATCCTTAGCCGCTATGCCGCCAAAATATTGGGGCCGGCTTTTCCTTACGGCACGTTGTTCATCAATATCACCGGCAGCATGATTGTGGGCTTTTTCATGATCTGGGCCACCGAGAGGGTACTGCTTGATCCCCGCTGGCGGCTCTTCGTGGTGATTGGTTTCTGCGGCGCTTACACAACTTTCTCCAGTTACGCGTTTGAATCCATGGCGTACTTTGAGCAGGGACAGTGGACGCTTATGCTAGCCAACATTTTTGCTAACAATGTGCTGTGTCTTATGGGAGCTTTGGCCGGGATGGCGCTGGCTCGCATCTTATAAAAACCGGCGGACACTATGGCAGTGCAGGTCACGATATATCTCGAGTGAGTCCGACAAGTGGAAGAACCGTCCGATGCATCTGGAAATTCTCAATTATCTGCGGGAAGAAAATGTTTATTCGGCAACGGTGTTTCATGCTGTCGCAGGATTTTTTGGGCGGCAGCGAGTGAAGACTTCCCATCTGGTCGATGCGGGAGGAAAGCTGCCGATTGTTTTGATTTTTGTGGACACCGATGAGCATGTGGGCCGGGTTCTGCCGAAGATCAAGGAAATGGCGGCCCATCGCCTCATCGTTCGAGAGAACGTTACTTTAGAACAAGGGAATTTGGAATAGCTCTAGATATACGTAGAAACCAACCGTAGCATAAGACGCGAGATCGATTATGAATGTCATTTGGACGCCTAATGGCAGCTACACTCGTGTTGAATTCGATAATGAAGCAGATTTAGAAGAAACAATTATTGCTCTTACCAAAGATTTGTTTGGACCAGGCCGCATTTACCTGGATCTCAAGAAGAAGATCGGAAAATCCAAGCAAAATATCCCCGATGGATATTTGCTCGACCTCAGTTCTTCGGTTCCTCGCCTTTACGTTGTAGAGAATGAAATTTCCGGTCATCACCCCACAAAACACATCGCGATCCAGTTGGTGGAGTTCATGTCTTCGTTTATTGAAGACCGTAATGGCATAAGAAATATTTTGGTTAATAGGCTTAATTCTGACCGAGCAGTCGAACAGCTCTGTGAAAGTTACATCGCTAGCTTGGGTTTACATAGCATCGAAGACCTTATTCATAAACTCGTATTCGAGGGCGAGTTCGCAGCTTTGGTGCCATTATCGACGAACAGTCGGAACAATTTAGAAACAATTCTAAACAAAGGCTTTGGATTTAAAGTCGAGGTTTTGAGAGTTAGAGTCGCTATGAAAATAAAAATGGAGAACGAATGTATCAAATTCAAGCCGTTCTTGGCAGGTTTACAAAGCGAGGAGTAACTGTTGCAAGAGGGTAAAGAACTCGGCAAACAAATGGATTTAAGCGAGGTCGATACTGTCGTTGTGCCTGCAAGAAAGGACGGGTTTGATAAGGTCTATTTGGGAGAAAAACGTTGGTATGCAGTTCGAATCCACACATAAGGAATCCGAGAAGCAGAATCGAATTTGTAGGCTGTTGTTACCAAACCATGCCAGTGGCAGCTATCACATATGTTGCTCCTGTTTCTACAATCGAACCTTGGCAAGATTCTGGCAAGGTTGTGCTTAACTTTGTCCACGAGCCCCCAGAAAGATCGGCCCAATCAAATTGCTGAAAGGTGGCAAAGTACGCCCACTTTATAATTTGAGGTACACAAGTTTTAAGAAACTCGAATCTGCTAAGACTCTGGATGACGCGTTTTAATTAAACGAAACTTCGCACCACGATCCCTACTACAACTCCCAAACAAACCACCACAGCTAAGGTTTAGGGAAGCAGCTTGGACGGCCATTAAGGTCTCCTGGGAACTGGGTCTATACCGACAACAAAGACGCTGGACTTTACGGGATTAGCAGCATTGGAAGATATTTAGAAAACTACTAACCACCTAAGCCTGTAAACTACTACGACCATGTCCGTTGAGATCCTGGCCGTAGCGGCGCATCGCGATGATGTCGAACAAACCTGTGGTGGAACCATGCTGAAGATGGCGCAACAGGGCCATCGCACAGGCATTTTGGATTTAACCCGTGGAGAGATGGGAACCCGCGGCACCGCCGATGACCGTGAACAGGAAGCCATTAGAGCAGGAGAGATTCTGCAAGTCTCCTGGCGCGATGCCCTCGATATTCCCGACGGCCGCGTAGAGAATACTTGGGAGAACCGGCTGAAAGTGGCGCGCGTGATCCGCGAGCAGCGCCCGCGAGTGGTGATACTTCCCTACTGGCTCGGGCGGCATCCTGATCACTACACTGCGTCTACTTTGGGATATGAAGCGTGTTTCCTGGCGGGATTGTCCAAGTTGGATTTAAGCGGGCAAGCTGCCAAAATTGACCGTCCTACCCACTTACAAGCCGCGCTGGAAGCCGCTGAGCCCGGGCCACACCGTCCTTTCAAGATTGTTTACGCTACGCTCTACTACGATGTGCGTCCGACATTCGTCGTAGACATCACCGAGCAATTTGAAGCACGGTTTCAATCGCTGATGGCCTACAAGTCACAATTCAGCGATCAGGAAGCCGGACGAGACATCTTCCCTGCCCAAGCCGAAATTCGCTCGCGGATCGAAGCCATGGCGCGCTTCTACGGGATGTTGGGAGGAGTGACTTACGCCGAGCCGTTCCTGCAAAAAGAAGTTGGATTGGTGGAAGATCTGACAGCGCTGCCGGTCAAATCCATTTAGATACTGAGGTCCATCAGCGGAACATTGCCTTACTATCTCACGTACTTTCTATCGCCATGGTGAACGTTGATTCCCAAGTTCTTCAGATAGCCAACTCCACGTGCAATGCGGCAGGCGTGCTGTTGGCAGCAGTTGCAGTAGCGGCCATATTCCAACGCAAATTCTCAAAGCTGTTTTGGGCGGTTCCAGCCGTACTGCTGAGCGCATGGCTGGAGACCAAACTCAACCCAGCATTTGCCGGCAGTTTGTCATCCGACGGCACCGCATACCGCCATATGGCTATAGATGTCCTCGCATTTTCTATGATTGCTCTGGTATTCGTTTGGCTCCGGCTCAAGACAGCGCGCAAAGCTGGATCCGGCAGACAATCTGGTTCATCAGCGCGAAATATCGGCGCGACGAACATGGACGTTGTCGCTAATCCTGAGTTACGAAACACCATGGGCCGGTTTCTGGCTGCGGCCGACTCGGCAGACACTGCATCTCTTGCTGAAATTTACGATCGGAGTTTTACCTGCATCCGAGTCGCTGATGATGGAGGATTCGTTCGCTTAAGCCGGGAACAGATGTTGGCGTTCCTTGAACAGGCAGTACGTGATGCAACAGCTCGGCCGGGTGGAACAGGTCACGCGGCAGTCCAAACTCGGGAGACAACCATCCATCACGCGGAGTTGGTCGGCGACACAGGATTGATATTGATGACGCGGGTCAAGGATTTGGGCAACGGCTGGGAGCCAATGTTCTACAACCTGCTTTGGAAAAAGCAGGATGGTGATTGGAGATTGCTGCGCGAATTTGTGCACCAGAAAAGCGCTCCGCAGTGGGCTTGATTGCTATTTTTTAACTGCGATCGCCACCCCATCTCGAATGGGAAGAATCGTCGTAAATAATTCAGGCGAAGCGTAAAGAAGGCGATTGAATTCCTGGATTGCGGCAGTCCTCTTATCCGATGAGTTTTCCTCAACCACCTTCCCCTTCCACAGCACATTGTCAGTCACCAACAAACCGCCTTTGCGCAGGCGTGGGAGCGCCAATTTGAAGACACGTGGATAAGCTTCCTTGTCTACGTCGTTAAAGATGATGTCATACTGTTGTTTTTCTTCGGAGAGTAGTTCCAGCGCATCTCCAGTTTTGATGCTGATTTGTTTGTTCACTCCAGCACGATCAAAGTACCGGCGAGCTTCCTCGGCATTTTTGCGATCGCCGTCAGTGTAGACGACCCTTCCTCCTTCGCCGACAGCGCGCGCCCACCAGATTGTCGAATAGCCGATTGCCGATCCGAGTTCGAAAACTGTTTTGGCATTGATCATCAGAGCTAACTGATGAAGGATGCTGCCGACTGCTGGACCAACGATGGGAATATTTCGTTTGGCAGCCTGGTCTTCCATTTCGGCCAAAACGGCGTCACGAGGTGGAAGCATGTTGTAGAGATAGTTATCTACGGCGGTAGGAGTGAGTCCGTCTTCGCGCCATGTAGGAAGTGATTGGGTCGTCATTGGTCTTGCCTCGCTTTGCTTGGTGGGACAGCCAAAAGCCGCTGTCGCCACATGAGTTGATTAAGGATTTCAGGAAACAACGACGCCAGGTTTCATTTCTACAATCTCTACGCTTGGCACCAGTTTGTGTAATTCGCTGGGCTTGCCCGTCAGTGCCGGAAACGTTCCGAAGTGCATGGGGACCACGGTTTTTGGCTTCAGCAGATTGACCGCATAGGCGGCTTCACGCGGAGACATGGTGTAATGATCGCCAATGGGCAGCATGACGATATCCGGCATGTAGAGATCGCGGATAATAGCCATGTCGCCGAATACGTTTGTATCGCCTGCGTGATAAATCTTCAGCCCATTGGAGAAGTGGATCACAAAACCCACGGCTTCCCCGCCATAAATAATCTGATCGCCGTCGGTGATTCCGCAGGAATGGTCGGCATGGACCATGGTGACTTTGATATCGCCAATGGTCTGCGTTCCACCTTTGTTCATGCCGGAGATATTTTTAACACCTTTTTTCTCCAGCCACTTTGCCATGTCGGCTATACATACAACCGTCGGATTATGTTTTTTGGCTATTTCTACCGCGTCACCAATATGGTCGAAGTGCCCGTGAGTGCACAGCATCACATCAACCTTCTTTACGTCCTTTTCCTGGGGCGGACAGGCTGGGTTACCCATGACCCAGGGATCAATCAATATGGTCTTGCCTCCCGGAGTTTCAATGCGGAAGGTTGCGTGGCCCAGCCAGGTAAGTTTTATGCCGTCGAGCTTCATAGAAAATTAAACCCTCAATCTCAGATGCCAATTGTCTACTCCTAGTTTAATATGAAGCGCCGTGAACGAGTTGAAGGTCCTGATATCGCGGCAGCAGATTGCCCAACGCGTTGCCGAGTTGGCTGCCTCCATCACTCGCGACTTCCGCGATGAACCTATTGTTTTTGTGGCCGTGCTGAAGGGCGCCGCGATTTTTCTGGCGGACCTGGTGCGGCAGGTGCAACTTGACGCTACCTTCGACTTCATCGCAGTCTCCAGCTATGGCGCGCGTCCGAGCCCCGATCAAGAGTTGAAATTAGGATGGGACTCAACCGGTGAAATTAAGCTCTCAAAAGATTTGGACCAGTCAATTGCGGGAAAAAATGTGGTTTTGGTCGAAGACATCATTGACACTGGTCTTACGCTCGCATTTCTGAAGAAACTGCTCGTCCCACGTGGACCCAAAGCCTTCCGTGTTGCCGCATTATTGGATAAACCCTCAAGAAGAAAATTAGAGATTGACGGCGACTACATTGGCTTCACCATCCCCGACGAATTTGTTGTGGGCTACGGCCTTGACTACGCCGAGATGCACCGTAACCTTGCAGATATCTGTGTAATTCCCCGTGAATGACCTTCACAAGCGACTGTTATCATAGAAGTTTGTCATGACCACGGCGACACAAAGCGATATCAGTTCAAAGGTCGAACCGCTCCTGCTGGAAGTGGCCGATGTGGTCAATTCCACACTCGACCTTGATACCACCTTGCGGCGCGTCGCCGAGTTGGTGCGCAAAGTCATTGATTACAAGATATTTGCCATTCTCCTGCTGAATGACAAGGCACAGGAACTTTACATTCGTTTTCAGGTTGGCTATCCCAAGGAGGTCGCCGACCGCACGCGCATTAAGGTAGGCGAAGGAATTACTGGGATCGCTGCGCAGACCCGCGAAGCGGTGATGGTCAATGATGTTTCCCTCGATTCGCGATACATCGACAAAGTTCCTAACGTTTGCTCAGAGTTGGCAGTGCCGCTGATCGTAAAAAATAAGGTCATCGGCGTGATCAATATTGACGCAGAAGAACGCGATTTTTTCCAGGAAGAACACAAGCGTCTGCTGACATTGATTGCGTCACGCATGGCCGTGGGCATTGAAAATGCCAGGCTCCACACGCGGACCACCCGTCAGGCGCGCACTTTGCAGTTACTGAATGAAATTTCGCGAGAGCTGACCTCCATTCTGAATGTGGATGAGCTGCTCAAGCATATTGGCGAATTGCTAAGCCGGCTGATTGATTATCAGATGTTCAGCATCCTGCTGCTCGATTCGAGTGGACAGAAACTGCAACATCATTTTTCTCTGCGTTTTCAGGAAAATATTCATCTGAAACACGATATTTCCATTGGTGATGGAATCGTCGGTTACGCAGTGCAACATAAAATCGCGGTATTGGTCCCCGATGTCAGCAAAGATGCTCGCTACATCAAGGTGAACCAGGAAACCCGCTCCGAGTTGGCCGTGCCGCTAATCTATAAGGACAATGTGATTGGAGTGTTGGATCTCGAACACACCAAGCGCGGCTTTTTTACCGAAGATCACAAGAAAACAATCACCACTTTGGCTGCGCAAATTGCCATCGCTCTGGAAAACGCCCGGTTGTACGAGGAAATTGCCCGCCAGGAAAAACGGTTGGAACGCGACCTTGCCTTGGCGCGCGAGTTACAGTTCCGGCTGCTGCCGCCTTCTTTACCGCAACTAAGGAACCTGGAAATCGCAGCTAAATTTTCTCCTGCTCGAGCTATCGGTGGCGACCTGTATGACATTGTGAACTACTCGCTTGACCGCGCCGCGATTGTCGTCGGAGACGTGAGTGGTAAAGGCGCGCCAGCAGCCATTTATGCCGCGCTGGTGAGCGGGATTTTGCGTCTCATTCACCGATTGAGCCTTCTCCGGCGGAAATGCTTTCCGCTGTCAATTTCTCACTGGGTGAGCGCCGTATGGACGGCCAGTTCGTTTCTCTTATTTATGCCGTGTGGGACGATTTACATCGCACGCTACAGATCGCAAATTCCGGATTGCCACGGCCGATTTACTGCCACGATGGAGAAGTTGAAATCATTGAGGCCACAGGGCTCCCCCTCGGATTGTTCGACGATGCTGAATACGAGGAGTTCAGCTACCAGGCAAATACAGGAGATATGTTCGTCTTCTTTAGTGATGGGATTCTTGACGCCAGCAATCTCAACGGAGATTTATTTGGCCGTCGCAGAACAGAAGAAGTGGTAAAGCGTGGCTGCAAGCTCTCGGCACAGGATGTTGTGGACACACTATTTAATGCAGTGGAGCAGCATTCGGCTGGGGTCGAGACGTTTGACGATCAGACCATCGTTGCTATCCGAGTGAAAGGCCAATCCGGAAAACGCAAGTGAATCCAAAATTAGTGACAGGCCGTCCGCCGGCCTTTGTGTATCGCAAGGGCAAGGGACAAAAAACTTTAGAGCTTCATTGTGAGGGCGTTCCATTAACCCAGCCGGCGAGGAAGCTGGGCACGCCCTTGTACGTGTATTCAGCCAACACAATTCGGCAGCGGCTGAAAACTTTTGACCGGGCTTTTCGCGCCGTCCCGCACACCGTCTGTTATTCAGTAAAAGCTAATTCCAACTTGAGTATTCTGCGCCTGCTGGCAAAGCTGGGTTGTGGTTTTGATGTTGTCTCTGGCGGGGAGTTGGAACGAGTTCTGCACGCCGACCGGCGCGCGGTTAAAAGAGTAGTTTTCTCCGGCGTAGGCAAAACTGCTGATGAGATGCGGGCCGCGCTCAAAGCCGACATTCTGCTGTTCAATGTCGAGAGTGAATCCGAACTTGCATTGCTGGCTGAATCCGCTGCCCGACTGAAGAAAACCGCGCGTATCGCTTTGCGGGTGAACCCAGACGTTTCGGCGGAAACTCATCCTTACATTTCCACTGGCCTGCACAAGCATAAGTTTGGTGTGCCCATTCAGCAGGCACAGGCTTTATACACAGTCGCGGCCCAGAAAAAATATTTGCAGACCGCTGGCGTCAGCGTGCACATTGGCTCTCAGATTACCGATGTCTCTCCTTTTGCTGCCGCCATGGAGCGGGTGGCGGAACTAATCCGCGGATTGCGTTCGGACGGTCATCAAATCCAGTATGTGGACGCCGGCGGCGGTTTGGGTATCGCCTATCGCGATGAGAATCTGCCCGGGTTAGGCGAGCAAACGGCGGCTTATGCGGAAGCGCTTACAACACCGCTGAAGGGGTTAAACCTTCATCTTTTACTTGAACCGGGGCGATCTATTGTGGCGCCAGCAGGGGCACTTCTAACTCGCGTGCTTTATAGAAAAAGCAACAATGGGAAGAAGTTTTTGATTGTGGACGCGGCCATGAACGATCTCATTCGCCCGTCGCTCTATCAGGCTTACCATGAGATTGTCCCGGTGAATGCCACGATCAACAGTACGGAAATTGCCGACGTGGTCGGGCCGATTTGTGAGACCGGTGACTTCTTT
>CAWBXL010000002.1:0-14062 GCA_963792305.1 uncultured Acidobacteriaceae bacterium
TGACGGAGACACTGTCCCCAGTCTTCAGTTCTTTCGGAGTGCTTTCTGCATGGATCGTGATGCGGCGATTTTCCCCGCGTTGTTCGATCTGTGCGATCTTGCCCACTTCTTCAATGATTCCGGTGAACATGGTGTCCTTAGATTCACTCACTATAAGGGTTCTTCAAGTAGCCTTCCACGGCAAAGTCTTCTCCGAAACGGTGCAGTTTGATGGATTTCAGATAAGCCGCGTCGTTCATGTGGCGGAAGCCGTATCCCGCGGCAAACGGCACCGAGCCTGTGCCTGCCAAAATTTTGGGGGCGTAGTAGAGAAAAACTTTGTCCACAATGCCTGATACCAACGCCGCCCAATTGATCAGCGCCCCGCCTTCAATAAGCAGGCTGGTAATTTCAAGTTTCCCCAAAAAGCGGGAAATACGCGCCATGTCGGGGCGGCCATCGGCTGTCATTTCTTCAATCTGTTCCACGCGGATGCCGCAGTCCAGCAACTGCTGTTTCTTCTTTTCTTCTGCGAACGAACAGAGAACTACAACATCACTTTGTGCGGTTTTTACTGCACGAGAATTGAGTGGCAACCTGAGCCGTGAGTCCACGATCACCCGCAGCAGCGGGCGGCGGCGAGGGTGGCCACTGCGGTCGGTCAGCAATGGATCATCCGCAATGATGGTCCCGACGCCGACCATGATGGCATCGTGCTGATGACGAAGTTCATGCACATGATTGCGGGCTTCGTTGCTGGTGATCCAGCCGCCAGTGGGACCGCTTTCGCCGGATGCGGCTTTATCCGCGGGAGGAGGTGCAATCTTTCCATCCAAGGTCATGGCAGCTTTGAGTGTGATCAGGGGCTCGTGATGGCGAATATATTTTGCGAAAGCTTCATTCAGTGGTTTCGCTTCTTCCTCAAGGATTCCTGATGCCACCGCTATACCTGCCGCCCGCAACTTGGCAAAGCCCTGGCCACTCACCGCGGGATTCGGATCTTGCATGCACGCTACAACCCGCCGCACTCCCGCAGCGATAACAGCTTCAGCGCATGGGCCGGTGCGTCCCTGGTGGGAACATGGCTCCAGATTGATAAAAAGTGTCGAGCCGCGCGCTTTCTCCCCGGCGTTCTCAAGCGCGAGAACTTCGGCGTGCTTCACCGCCTCGTAAGTATGAAACCCTTCACCGCATACATTGCCGTGATCATCCACGATGACGGCACCTACACACGGATTTGGTGAGGCCATACCAATTCCTTTGCCTGCCAATTCAAGGGCGCGGCGAAGAAATTTCTCGTCTGTACGACGGTCTGACATGGATGGCTGGACGAACTACGCAAATAAAGAATCTACAAAATCTTTAGGGTTGAACGGTATCAGGTCGCCGGCTTTTTCCCCGACACCCACAAACCGTACCGGAAGCCCCAACTCACGCGAGATTGCCACAACCACACCGCCTTTGGCAGTGCCATCTAGTTTGGTAAGCACAATGCCGGTAACACCCGCGGATTGGGTAAACAAGCGCGCCTGTTGCAATCCATTCTGGCCGGTGGTTCCGTCCATCACCAACAACGTTTCATGAGGGGAGCCGGGAATAACGCGCTGCGCCGTCCGCCGCATTTTCTCCAATTCTGCCATCAGGCTGGTTTTAGTATGAAGCCGGCCGGCGGTGTCAACGATCACATAATCCGTCCTGCGCGCATTGGCCGCTTGCAATGCATCAAAGAGCACCGCCGAAGGGTCGCCGCCCGGGCTGGTGCGAATTACTTCTGTGCCTGTGCGCTGCCCCCAAATTTCCAGCTGTTCAATAGCGGCGGCGCGAAATGTATCAGCCGCGCATAGTAGAACAGTTTTACCCTCGGAGCGAAAATTCTGCGCCAGCTTGCCGATGGTTGTAGTCTTGCCGGCTCCATTCACTCCGACTACTAGAATGACTTCCGGCGTGCCATTTACTTTCGCCACGGGACGCTTATCCGTGGTGTTCAGAATTGCCAGCAACTCTTCTTTGAGCAGCCGCTTCAACTCTGCAATGTCTTTAATTTGCTTCCGGTCGGCTTTTTCCCGCAGACTCCCCAGGACTTGCTGGGTCGTGGCCGTGCCCAAGTCCGCACTGATCAGAATGGCTTCCAGATCATCAAGGGTTCCCCTATCAATCCCCTTGCCAATGGAAACCACATCTTCAATTCGCGCAGCGAGATTTTCACGCGTGCGGGTGACCGCTTCTTTCATGCGGTCAAAAAAACCGGGCTTTTCTTCAGTGCTACCGAACAGGGTCTGGATCATGGGGGAAATACAGGTACACAGTAATTATAACGGCGTAAGCGCTGTGACGCCGGAAGCGGGAATGAAGCGGTTTTAGGCTTGTGTGGTCGCGACTTCAACCGGAACAGGTGCTTCACCAACCGGTGCTTGCACAGTGGCTGCCGGTGGGGTTGTGCGATTGGTTGAGGCGGTACTGCGACCAGCGGTAGTTTGACCGGCTGCCGAGGAATCTTGATCTCGCCTCTCTGGTGAATTGCCTCAAGAGCGGCCACGGCGGTTGGATCCAGCCGTTTACCTGAGAGTGATTGAATTACTTTCAATGCAGCTGCGGCATCGCGTGCTTGTTGATAAGGGCGATTAGTGGTGAGTGCATCGAACGTATCTGCCACGGCAATGATGCGCGCCAACTGGGGAATCTGGTCACCCTTCAGCCCTTTTGGATATCCGCGTCCATCCAGCGATTCATGGTGCAACTCAATTCCCGGCAGCATTTCTTTCAACTGGGCCACGGGCCGCAGAATGTTGGCACCCTTGGTGGTGTGGGTCTTCATGATTTCAAATTCTTCTTCGGTCTAAGGCGCCGGGTTTTTTCAGGATGCGGTCTTCAATACCGATCTTGCCCACATCGTGCAGCTGGGCGGAGATGCGCACTACTTCAAGTTCGTTCTCGTTCAACCCCATTTCCTTGGCGATCATCATGGAGTAACGCGTAACCCGGTCAGAGTGACCGCGAGTATACGGGTCCTTTTCATCGACCGCTCCAGCAAGCATTTGAATGGAGGCCAGGAACAAATCGCGGTTTTCGTTGGCAGCACGCTTGAGATCGTAGACGAATTGTTCCAATTCTTCGGACATAGTATTGAAGGTTTCAGCCAGTTCTCCGAACTCGGTACGGCTCTTCAACCGCACGCGCTGGGAAAAATCTCCCTGCGCGATGGCCCGGCTGGAGTCGGTTAAGACCTGTAGCGGATTGGTGATCGTGCGCGCAGTAATAATGCTGATTCCCACACTGAGCAATGCAGCCAAAAATGCCCAGATACGGGCCGTGCTTTGCATCTCGTAAACCGCGCGATAAGCTTCTTCCCGTGGTTTCTGTACAACTACGGCCCACTCAAGGTTGAGCACCGGACTATAGGTGCCCAACATTTTAATCGCGTTTTTCCCTTGGCCGACATTGAATTCATTGGTGGCCGCAACAAACTGGGCTTTGCTTCCCTGATCGACGAAGTTGCGGACGATGTCCAGGTTGGTCATGTCCTGGCCGGTGGCATAGTCAGGAGTTGCGCCAGCAACGAACCGACCCACGGAATCCACCACGTAAGGAGTGAGTCCGCCGCGGCTGACTTCCTGCAAACGGCGGATGAGGAATTGCAGATCTACCACCGAGCCGAGCATCCCCATGAAATTGCCGGAAGACGTTACTGGCACACTGACCACGATTACGGTATGCGCATCTTTACCGCTGCCAACGACAAGAGCTTCACCGGTGTAACCTCGTCCTTCCCGGGAAGCCGCGTAAGCACGTTCCAACTCGCGTTGTAGAAATGCATCCGGAGCGATTCGCCCGGCTGAGATCCCCTTGGCTTCGGAGTTCAGTAAAGTCGCATAGGCAACGTCATTGGAGGATGAAACATAATTTTCCAGCAGGGCACGCAATTCCGGCGCTTCGACACGTTCTCCTGCGATATCTCCGCTACTCGCTACCTGAAGGGCCGACGATAAATTGTCCATCATCATGCGTGATGAATTCTGATGCTGAGCAATGTCATCCGCGAGCGAACGCGCGACCGTATTCTGTAAGAGTCTTTCGTTCGTGATCAGCCGTTCACGGTTGATGACTTCTACCTTGGACGAGTAGAAATAAATGGGCACTACACTGATCAGCAAAAGCACGCTGAGGATCAGATAGAGAATCCGTATGCGCCGGGTTGGAGCAGCTGATTTCAATGACAAAGTGGCCGTGGCGCTCCCGAAACCGGCAGCGCGGATATTGCTTCCTTAGAATTTTACGTGGAGATGAACAACCAGCCGCGTTACGAAGGTGTTAATCACCGTACCCGGTTTGTTAATTAAGAGGAAATTAAGTGACTTTTAATCAACAAGATACGCCGCAATTTTTGGTAATTTGGGGGTTTATTGTTCAGCCGGGCAAAGAACAAATGTTTGAGCAGATCTATGGGCCTGAAGGCGATTGGGTGCAGCTTTTTCGCCAAGGGCATGGATATTGCGGGACCAAGTTAAGTCGAGACTTTGATGAACCTCGGCGTTACCTGACCTTAGACTTTTGGGAGTCGCGGGCGCACTACGAAACGTTCAAGGTACAACATGCAGCTGAATATAAGGCGATTGATGAGAAATGTGAAGCGCTGACCGAGGAAGAACGCGAGATGGGAAAATTTGTAATATCTGAACGCCAAGAAAACTAAGAACTAGCAACTGAGAACCGAGAACCAATATTTTCTCCTGCTTTCCTCTAATTCATCCTTGGTTTAACTTTCGCGTGTCGCCCTGCGTGTCATTAGTTCATGAATGGCATCACGAGGTGATTTGTCATTATGTAGGATGGCGTACATCTGTTCTGTGATTGGCATCTCAACAGAGCGAGCACGCGCTAGTCCGATCGCAGCATTTGTGGTAAAGATACCCTCTGCTACCGACCCGTGCATCCCAGAGACAATTTCTGCCAGTTTTCGTCCGCGGCCAAGTTCGACGCCAACACTGCGATTGCGGGACAAATCTCCTGTACAGGTTAGTACCAGGTCCCCTAATCCAGCCAGTCCGGACATGGTTTCCTGGCGGCCACCGCAAGCGACCACCAGCCTGGTCATCTCTGCTAATCCGCGTGTGATTAAGGCTGCGATGGAGTTGTGGCCAAAATTCAAGCCGTGGCAAACTCCCGCAGCTATGGCAATGACATTTTTCAGCGCCCCTCCCAACTCCACCCCGATGACATCTTCATTGCGATAAACACGAAACCGTGGATCGCTGAAGTCTCGCTGAATTCGTTCTGCCAGTTCGTTATCGCTGGAAGCGATGGCCACTGCGGTTGGATCACCGCGCGCTACTTCAGCCGCGAACGAAGGTCCACTGAGCGCGCCCAGCCGGGCTTTGAATCCGGTTGGTCCTATTGCTTGTGAAATAACCTCTGTCATGCGCAACAGAGTCGTTTCTTCCAGGCCTTTGGTCGCGCTGATAATCAACATTTCAGGTTTCAAATACAGAGCCATTTGCTGGAACAGACTGCGGCAATGCTGGGACGGCATGACGCTCACAACAATCTCCGCGTCTCGCAGGGCCTCGAATATATCTCCGGTAACGAACAAATTTTCGGAAACAACCTGTCCTGCGAGGAATTGCTCATTGATGCGTTTGGCAGAAATTGACTCGCGCACCTCTGCTTCCCGTGCCCACAGACGGACGTTGTGAACCCCGTTCCGTCCAAGAACGATAGAAAGCCCTGTGCCCCAAGCCCCTGCCCCGATGATGGCGATTCTGCTCATCCCCGCCTCAGTTGAAAACGTGGTTCAGTGCCGAGTACGAGCCGGCGGATGTTGGCATGATGTTTGAGCACGATCATGATTGAACACGCTGAGATCAGCGCCAGTACAAATGGTTGGCCGTGATATTCGCGCAAGAACCAGACCGGCAATGGAAACAGCGCTACGGTAAAGATTGAACTGAACGATACGAAATGAAAAGCCAGCAAGGTGATGGCAAAAACTCCTATGGCTACTAAAGTAGCCTTCGGAGCAATCAGGGCAAATGTGCCCAGCCCTGTTGCGACCCCCTTGCCACCCTTAAACTTCAGCCAAATCGGAAACATGTGGCCCAGCACCGCCAGGAATCCCGCAAGTGCTGCACATAGGGCTGTGTCCGGCTCGTGCGCAGGATGCCAAAGCTGACTGACCAGTACTGCGGCTGATCCTTTTCCAGCATCAAGTAACAGAGTGAGTATTCCCAGCATCGGTGAAGATCGCGCGACGTTGGTCGCCCCAATATTGCCGCTGCCACTCTCCCGCACATCCTGGCCGCGGAAAACACGCATCAGAATGTAGCCAAAAGGAATAGACCCCAGCAGATAAGCGAATGCCGCGATAGTCAGGAAAGGGCGCATGAGCCGCTGATTCAGCGAATGCTATCGCAAAGTAAAGCTTGCAATCTTGGTATAGCGTGAGCCTTTCGGACTGAGCTGACTTTGATAAAGAAAAAACTCACGGGCGGTCATGGTACCAAACTCGGGCGATGGAAGTGCCGCAAGTTTTTCTTGTAATTGCTGGAAACTGGCGTTGGTGCGATCTTCTTTCCCTCGTGTGGGTCTGCCCGATCCGCGTCGTGCTAACGTCAGATGCGGGCTAAAAGGCTGAGTTTCTTTGGCTATGCCAAGTTGGGCCAGGGTTTCGTCGACAGATTTCGCCAAGTCCGACAGAAGCTTTCCGGATTCCATTCCCACCCAGAACACACGAGCAGATTTCGGAGCGGGGAAAAATCCGTAGCCCTGAAATTTTACTTCGAAGGGCGTAGCGTGAATTTGTGAAAGCGCCTGCTTGATTGCTTCCGCATCAGGCTTTTCACCGATAAATTTTAGAGTTACGTGTAACGATTCGGGCCGAACCCAGCGAACATGCGGAGCGAATTCAGTCAGACTTCGCATGAACCGCACAATTTTTTCGCGGACGCTTTCGTCGATGTCGAGGGCCACGAACAGGCGCATGGATCACATCAGCCTTCGCCGTACCATGTCCATGGCTTGCTGGGTGGCGTACCAGCGAATTCGTTTGCGGTCTCCAGTGAAATTCTTTTCGCTCACTTCGGTTTCTGATTCCGTCGCCAGCGCGTGATAAACCAACCCGACGGGTTTTTCCAGGCTTCCACCACCCGGTCCGGCCACCCCGGTGATTCCCACGCCTAAAGTTGCGCCTGTACGCTTCCGTATGCCTTCTGCGAGCGAAGCTGCCACTTCACGACTGACTGCGCCATGTTTCTTGATCAACGAGGCAGCTACGTCGGCAAAGCCAGTTTTTAGCTCATTGGAGTAGACCACCGCTCCTCCAAGAAAGTAGCGCGAACTTCCGCTGACCGAAGTGATCCGCTCCGCCAGCAATCCTCCGGTGCAGGACTCTGCGGCTGCCAGTGTGGCGTTCCGCATTTGCAGGTAATATCCGACGATTTGTTCCAAAGAATCGCCGTTATCAGAGAAGACAAAGTCTCCCAATTCTTCTTCAATGTCCGCCATTAAATGGTCAACACGCTCTTGTGCTGCGGGTAGAGTGCTCGCTGAAGTTTTCAAGTGCAACTGGATTTCTCCAGCGCCGGCAAGGATTGTGGTTTGCACGTCGGTGTAACGAGTGTAGATGGGTGCAACGCGCGCATCGCAACTGGATTCTCCCATCATGGCGATTTTCAAAACGCGTGTCGCGATGAATTGTTGCGGCAACTTCTCGCGCAGGCGATGGATGCACTGGTCTTCAAACATCGCCATCAACTCGTGAGGAGGGCCGGGCAGCAACACCACAATTTTTTCAGCGCCTTCATATTTGGGAACCATCCACTGTCCGGGAGCGCTGCCGTTAGGATTGGGCAACAGAGTTGCGCCAGCAATTACGTCCGCTTGCTTGTAATTATTGGGAGTGATCTTCCAGCCACGGGAAGCAAAGCGCCCTTCCAGGGTCTTGAGCGCATCCGGGTCGCGCCGCAACTCCGCCTTTAAAGTTTCCGCTACGGCTTCGCGGGTAAGGTCATCTTCGGTCGGGCCAAGCCCTCCCATAAAAATCACAATGTCCGCACGCGAGAGGGCGATGGTCGCAGCTTGCACTAAGTGTGCCCGGCTGTCGCCGACGATCGTTTTGAAAATGACCTCGGCCCCCAACTCGTTCAACTTGCCGGTCAGGTAAAGAGAATTGGTGTCCTGGCGAAATGGGGTAAGGAGTTCCGACCCAATAGCGATGATTTCAACGTTCACGATAAAAGTGTAAATGATGGGGGAAAATAGACGCCCGCTACTCGGGCAACAAAGGCAACCCTTGAATGTTCCAGGACAAGCGGTGAATTGCGCTGGTTGTGGCCAGAACTACCGAGCGGCCGGGTGCGAAAGCGAGCCCGACTAGTCCGGTTCCCGCGACTTCGAGCGACGCTTTGGCGTCTGGGGTGATCTTCACAACACCTCGCTTACCCGAAAGGGATGCGGCGACGAACAGATTTCCATCGACATCGAACGCCAGTCCTTGGGGACGCCCTAATCCACGGTAAAAAGTGGTGACTGTGCCGTGGCCATCAATTTTGTAAACTGCGTCAAAACTAGAAGTAGTCGGTCCGGTCACAAAGAGATCACCGCTCGGCCCAAAAGCCATGTGATAAGCAGAAACGCTGGGCTCTAACATGGCAAACACAAAAATCTGCCGGTCGGGAGCAACCTTAAAAATAGTTCCATTACGGTCCCCAACATATAAATTCTCCGCCTTGTCGAATGCAATTCCGGTAGCGACTCCCATGCCCTCAGCATGGGTAGACATCGTTCCATTCCGTGCCACTTTATAAACTTTTTCATCATGGCGGGAGGAAACGTACATTTGCCCGACGCGGTCGAATGCGATGGCAGTCGGGTTCATGATCTCAGCCATGAATGGCTGGGTGTTGTAATTCGTGTCAATCTTGAAAATTGACACCGGAACCTTTTGCCCGCGCGATCCCGAGAAGGTCGCGAAGATGTTGCCTTCGGCATCCAAAGCTGGGTTGGTAACAGGATGCAGATTGTCAGTGATGAGCCCGGCAACCTGAATTTGCTGAGAATTACTGGAGTGACCGTTGGTTGAAACCACGACCGGGCCGGACGCTGCTCCGGCTGGAACACGTGCAACCAGAAAATCGTCAGAGCTAATGACCACGGCCCCTTCAATTTCCCCAAACTTCACGCTGGGGCGGCGCAGTTCCGCAGGCCGCAAGGCCTGTCCGGTAATGCGAATCTCACCGCCAGGCAGGGCTGCGGATGGATGCAAAGCCTCGATGCGTGGATCTCCATTCACATTCTTTTTACCGGGGAGACGGTCAGAAATTCCCATGCACTCAATTCCCGTTATCGTGGTAGAAGACCGAAATGCAATAACAATTGCATGATGGCCAGCGTAAAGACCAGCAGCAACATCGTCGAGCACGATACCGGAGCCCTCGGGCAGGCGTTCTAATTGACGGACCGGCGGCGGCTTGACGATGTCAAACCCTCTAAAAAGTATAAATCCCGCCAGCAGAGATTTCCACGTGACCGGAACGGCAATCAGGGCGATAAGTTGTCCTGCGACTTCGTCGATGACTACGAATTGAGGATCTTTTGCGGCGAAGGCTCGAGAAACCTGAGTAGATGCCGGGATGCCAATCAATATCACGAGGACGACGATCGCGATTGACGCCCAGAGCTGTACGCCTGGTGTGATCCAATGGGTTAGCGTCCACCAGCACAGAACTGTTGCAGCTGATCCCCAGGTGCCCGGGCCGGGGCGTATGCGGCCGATACCAAAGAATGTAGCGGTGAGAGACGCCCAGAGCGGAGCTTTACGGCCGGCTTCCGCGCCCGTCATATTTTTTTGTCCGAGTCGACGGACTTTCTTAAATCTACTTCCTCTTCGATGTCCGTCACCGGCGACGAAATTACATAAGCCCCGCTTGCCCATTTTCCCAGATCAATCAGACGGCAGCGATCGCTGCAAAACGGAAAGTCAGGGTTATTTTTGTCCACTGATTTTTTGCATATAGGACACTTGAGTTTGAGAGCGCGATTGCGTGGCATGGAGACTCTCAGATGATCCTGGCTACCAGATCGTAGTCATGTGTTTCGGTGATTTCGCAGCGATAAAACTCGCCGGCCTTCGGCTCACGGTCTTCGGGAAATCATTCACAAATACTTTGCCATCAATTTCCGGAGCATGCATGGCGGTGCGGCCTTCGAGCAGCAGATCGCTTTCCTCCGATGGGCCTTCCAGCAGCAGATCAAATTCGCTGCCCTACCAGCCACTTCTTATTCTTCCTGCTGATCTGCCGCTGGATCGGCATCAGGTGCTTGCGCCGCCGCTCGATCTCGCGGGCTGGGACTTCTTCTCCAGGTCAAACGCGCCCGCGCCCTCCTCGTCGGAGTAGCCGAAGACGCCCATCCAGTCGAACTTGGCCTCGCGCACGAAATCGCACAGCTCTTCGAATTCCTGCTCCGTCTCGCCGGGAAAGCCGACAATGAACGACGTGCGCAGGGTGACCTCCGGAATCGTGCGCGCGCATTTTCTCGATCGAGCGTAGGAAAAGGTCCGCGCCGCCGCCGCGCTTCATGCGCTTCAGAACGAGGCCGATGCGTGCTGCAGCGGAACGTCAATGTAGGAGCAGATTTTCTCGTGGGCGGCGATGGTTTCCAGCAGGCGGCCGGTGATCTTGTTGGGATAGGCGTAGAGGAAGCGTACCCAGCGCAGTCCCTCGATTGCCGCGAGCTTCTCCAGCAACAGCGCCAGGCCGTCTTTCAGGCCAAAATCTTCGCCATAACAGGTGGTGTCCTGGCCAATCAGCGTGATCTCGCGCACTCCGCGAGCGCGAGCCGCTCGGCCTCGGCAACGACCGACTCGAAGCGCCGCGAGCGAAACTTGCCGCGCAGTTGCGGAATGATGCAGAAGCTGCAGGGATGATCGCAGCCTTCGGCAATCTTGATGTAAGCGGTGTAGCCCGGCGTCGCCAGAACGCGCGGCGTGTGTTTCGTCGTAGAGATAGTTGGGCAGATCGGCGATCGCGCCGTCCCAGGATCTCGCGCGAGAACCGGCCTTGTGCTGCGCGCGCGTCGCCTTCCGGACGCGATGTCAGGATGCTGAAAGGGCGAGTGCTCCGAAGGCTGAGCTGGCGCGATTCCGGCGGCCGCCAGAATGCTCTCCAATTCGCCCGTGCCTACGACCGCGTCCACTTCCGGAATATTCTTGCGAATTTCGTCGCGATAGCGCTCGACCAGGCAGCCCGCCACGATCAGCTTGCGCGCCCGGCCATCGGTCTTGTGCCGCGCCATTTCCAGAATCGTGTCCACCGATTCCTGCTTGGCGCTATCGATAAAGGAGCAGGTGTTGACCACGATGACGTCGGCATCTTCGGCGCGGCGGACTCAGTTCCGCGCCGGCGTGCGCCAGCAGGCCCATCATGACCTCGCTATCCACGAGGTTTTTGGGGCATCCCAGGCTCACGAAACCCACTTTTGGAGGATTTTGGGAGGCTTGGGGGCGCACTTCTATTTCATCGTCTGACAGAACGGCTGGGGCTTTGCGAGACATACAATCTTCAATCTTAACATTCTTAGCAGGCTCTGCGACCTTGGCCGAGCGAAGTTACTAAGGATATGGTGGGCGCATCAAATCATGCACCACCTACATGAGCCGCCTTGTATTAGGCGTGCTAACCTAACAGCATCCAAGTAAAAAAGGCCGCTTCGCACTGGAGGAAAGATGGCGCGTCAACGTTTTGGGATTGCAGTACTAATCGTTATGGCTTTGCTGGCGGTAAACGCCGCAGCCCAGTCAAACGAAATTGCAGGGTCGATTGGTCGTGTGTTCATCAGCGACCAGGGAGTGCTGGGTGCCAACCCTTCCAATCCTAATATTCACTTCGGTAACGGCCTGACCTACGAGGCGAACTTCGCCCACCGCTTTATTAATCTGGGAATACTGGATGTGAAGGTGGAAGTTCCGTTTGTATTCACGCCGACGGTTAAGCTCAACTTCGGGCAGAACATTGTCCCCAAGAGTTTCCGTTCCTATTTCGTCACTCCGGCTGCGCGCGTGAATTTGTTTCCCACGACCGCTTTTTCACCCTGGGTCAGTGTGGGTGGAGGCTTTGGCCGCTTCGGTGAGAGTTCAGATCTGGAATTTGGCGGGACGAATCCGGGGAACAAGGGCACGACCACAGGAGTATTTCAAACAGGACTTGGACTCGATGTCAAAATCATTCCCGTGCTTAAGCTTCGTGGTGAAGTCCGCGATTTCTACTCCGGGGTGCCGGAATTGAACGCCAACACCGGGAAAAGTCGTCAGCACAACATCTTCGTTGGTGGTGGTCTGGTATTTAGCTTCTAACAGGGTGGAGCAGGGCCAGTCCTGGCCCTGCATAAACTTCAGCGTTTCGAACTAACAACTTCTTCGTAAAGTTCCGGGAGTTGCAGGGCATCTTCCGCTGAATCCCCAAAGCGTGCACCTTCATAGCGGGAAGTGAATTCCAATACCCGCCGCCGCAACCGTTCATCCTGGATTGAATTAGCAAACTCAGCCGGCGTTTGTGCTCCGGTCTTTTGCCAACCCTTGTGTTCGACTTTCCTGATCATTTTTTCATACCAGAGGCTGGCCGCGATTCGTGGTGATCTGTCCGGACGTACTGTGAGCATAAATTTTTGCGCCGTTCGCCAGAGCCGCCGCAGATTTAACAGCAAAAGGAGAAGAACCAAGACCAGTAGGAAACGAACGGCCCAGCGCACTGGGGAAAGCGAAACTTTGCCGGCAGCATAGCGTGCGCGGACAAGAAGCTTTTGATAGTGAATCCGGAACCACTTGCTGGTTTGCCGAAGCAGATGCCGCCCAGTTTGAGCGGTTTGTTGGCTCAAATTGTATTGATGGGCCACATCGTAGTTCACAATCCATTCGCGCCAGAAGGAAGCCATAGCGTCGCTGTACATGGAAATCCTGCCCCAGCCTGCGTGGGCACCGGTGCCAGAGCCAGGCGTGGGATCGAAGGACACCCAACCGTGTTCAGGAAAATAAGCTTCAACCCAGGCGTGGGCATCGCTGCCGCGAATTACATACTGGGAAGTGATGTCGTTAAATTCGCTGGTCTTGAAACCCGTCACCACTCGAGACGGAATTCTCAGGGTACGCAGCATAATCGCCATCGCTGAGGCGAAGTATTCACAGTGGCCTTGTTTTCGTTCAAAGAGAAAATAAGCCAAAGGATCGGCATGGCGGGTTGACGGGAGCTGGAGCGTATAAGTGAATGCAGTCTTCAAATAGTGTTCGACGGCGACAGCCTTGTCGTAATCACTAGTTGAGGTATTTGAAACCTTTGCCGCCAATTGAGGGACCCGGGCATCCAGTTTGGGCAACTGCAAATAATCGGAGAGTTCCTCGACGTTATATACCCGCTCTTGTAGTGATGATTGTGGGTCCAGCAAAGACCAGCCGTCGTAGATACCGACCGGATGATCGGAATCCAAATTGAACACGGTCCCGCCGCGGTCGGTCGCTATGACGCGGTATCGTCCTTGCAATGCCTGGGGCTGCGATGCCAGGAAGAAGATGTTGATACCCACCGGCTCCATCAAAATGTGGTAATGGATCTGAGAAGAAAGTCCGACCGCCAGCGGTGATTTATATCTGACTTCGCGTGGACGTAAATCAAATTGCTGGTTCAATCCGGGGCGCAACGGAAATGGGCGATAAGGGTTCGACCAGCTGGTACCATCAAACAGGCTGAGCGCGATTCCCCGCCACTTCTGCGTATATGTGCCACGCTGGTCTCCAGTGATTTCCACATGCATGACGACTGTGTTGGATTGCTGGATCTCTCCGATGCTGCCCAGATCCACATGATCGCTGAACCCGGTGGAGAGCGCGCCGCTAGGAGAAAACGCACTCAAGTAGCCGGTGGACAAGCGCGGCAGGACGAAGAAAATCGCTGTGCCTGCAAACAAAATCAATAACAGAATCGCTGGTGAGGTCCCCATCAGCGACGTCACCAGACGCAGATCGCCCTTGCCACCATCAGGTCCCTTCGCTCGGACCGTGGAATTAGCGGAAGTACGCTTCATCTCCATCAAAATGAATGTC
>CAWBXL010000003.1:0-16494 GCA_963792305.1 uncultured Acidobacteriaceae bacterium
GTAGTGCAAAAGGAGTAAGGCAATGTTTTTTCTTTTGCTTGTGCAGGGTAGAACGGGTGTCCAATAATATTTCCCAAAATGCAGGCTAACAAAACAGATTTGAATTCCATTAACAAGTTTCCTTTAACAAGCTTCCTTGGACTGTTCACTCCCATCGTCAATCTCTTAGCGGGCGCGGGAGTTGTTGGCATTGCGCCCTCATGGTTCGTGGTTCCCGACAGAAGTCTGTGCGCCGAAAACTTGATGTCAATCAACGTGTTGGTACTAGCCCTTGCTATGTTCCTGCAGGCCGGGAGCGTTTTCCCTGGGATAGCCGCATGCCAAAAAAACGTATATGAATGAAGTCATGGTCTCCCTAACGAGGTTCCAGCGATCTTTAGCCGGATCCGATAGAGTCCCGACTGGCGCATAGATATAAAGTCTTGCCGTCATCGTCACCCCACGCGAAGTTGTGCGGGTGTTCGGGCCCGATGATCATTCCGAGGTGTTTGCCTTCAGGGGAAATAATCCACAAACCTCCCGGCCCTGAGACATATAGATTTCCTTGGACATCCACCTTCATTCCGTCGAGTGCATCTTCGCCTGGGGCGGAAGTCATGTCGAAGAACACTTTTCCGTTGGCCAGAGTGCCGTCGGCCTGGACTTCGTAGCGCATGATGACCTTCTTTTCTGTGTCCCAGTTGTCCACATAGAAGTATTTCTCGTCGGGAGAAAATGCCAGACCATTCGGTCCTTTTAGGTCTGTAGTCAGCAGCTTGATCTGCTTTCCATCGGCGGAAACACGGAACACTCCGCTGTAAGGCAACTCTTTGCGCGGGTCGTCATAGAACTTTGGCAACCCAAATGGCGGGTCGGTAAAGTACAGGGCGCCATCGGATTTGTAGACGAGGTCATTCGGGCTGTTTAGGCGTTTGCCTTCATAACGATCGGCGCGAACAGTGAGTTGTCCGTTCTTTTCCTGCCGAACCACGCGGCGATTCCCATGCTGGTTGATCGTGAGCCTTGCTTCCTTATCGAGAGTGAGGCCGTTCGACCCCGGTTGCCCATACTCGC
Organism: uncultured Acidobacteriaceae bacterium; assembly: GCA_963792305.1. Taxonomy (GTDB): domain Bacteria; phylum Acidobacteriota; class Terriglobia; order Terriglobales; family Acidobacteriaceae; genus CAWBXL01. The sequence continues at coordinate 1,054 of CAWBXL010000003.1, forward strand.
CGATATCAAAACCTGAGTAGCCACTCTTGGTCATGTAGATCGAGAGTTGACCGTCCTGTGTCCAGCGATAGATTGTGTTGTTGTTCGGATCGCTGAATAAAAGATAGCCGTCATTTTCTTCCGACTTGGGAACCCATATCGGGCCTTCAGTGAACTGAAATCCGCCGGCCAACTTTTCGATTTTTGCCTCCGCTGGAACAATCTCGTCGAGCGCTGGGTCCTTGCGAATGATCTGCGCTGCGGTTTCGCTCATGGCGACTTTCGGGGATTTATAAAAATCCAGGGTTGCAGATCTTATCCAGATGAAATTCAAGGGGCTGAATGAAATCGGGCCGTTAGCGCCGAAAACTGCCAATTGGATTTTTTGTCCCGGCTGGGCATTCCGCGTGAGGATTACACGGTTCGGAGCATTGAATCCCTTTGCTACCGGTCCGCCTGTTTGTCCGAGAACACGTGGCAGCTTCCCATCCACCCAAACTTCTGCGTAGTCATCAATCACGATCTCGAATGCGACGGTCGAACCCGCTGTCGAGAAGTGCGCAATCTTCTCTGGGATCGTGATGTTGATGCGATACCAATTGAAACAAACCTTGCTGGTGGAGCGCCGCTGGTCCAGCGTGTTGGCATCGATGGCTTCCCACCTGGAGTCATCAAAATTTGCTGTGCCTGCGTGCGGGGTGTAGTCATAGGTCTTGATCGTCTCGCGGCCAGTCGGCCTCAGATCGGGACCGATGGACTTCGATTCGGCATCAACGATCTTTACGTCGTGATAGCGCCACTGACCATCAACAAGCGACGCGCCTTCACGCGTGGCGAGATCAACGATCGCATGGGGACGGCCAAAAGGGGGGTCTTGCACGACTTGGGCATTCGCTGCGCTTAACCCCAAAACCAGAATTGCAAAGAGTTTGTGTATTTGGTTTATACGTTTCATATTGTGGTCATTTCTTTCAAAGATTCGTGTCAGGGTATGGCTTTAGCCATACCGTTATGCCGATGGTCAATCCGCCGTTAGGCGCTGATAACAGCAGCGGCTTAAAGCCGATCTGATACGTGTTCGTATCGGCACGGCTTGAAGCCGTGCCCTGACACGAACCATTCGTCGAAGGTTTTTAGCGAACCTTTACGACGTAATACAGAAATGGATTGGTAACTTCGGTGAACTGATGTGGTGTGCTATGCGGCACGATGATCACATCGCCCTTGGAAAGCTTGCGCGTTTCTCCGCCCTTGATGCTTGATCCACGAATCTCATCGGGTGCGATGGTTTTGCCATCCACAACTTCACCACCCGTCACGAGTGTGGCTGTGCCTTCTAAGACGTAGATCACATCGGCGTCTTTCTCGTGGAATTCGGCCTGCCCAGATTTTTCACGACGGCTTGCGTGGACCATGTAGTTGCGCCCGTCAGAGCCGTCAAACAGCACAGCTCCTTTGGCAAAAGCATCATCAACCTTGCTCTTGTCGAAATAGGACACCGAAGGAGAAGGCGTCTCGAACGCTTTGGATCCAGCAATTGCAAGCTGCTCGTCCTGATCTGCACTCGCTGCACCGCTCACTCCGACTCCGCCAACAATCTGGCCATCCACGATGATAGGAATTCCGCCAATCAATGGAGTGAAATCGTTTAGTGCGGTCATCACCGTACGGCCTTTGCCGTTGGAGTTCACCAGTTCTTCAAAAACTCGAGTGGGGCGCTTGAACAGAACCGAAGTCCGGGCCTTGCCAATGGAGATATTCGCGCCGGCAGCGAAGGTGCTGTCCAGGCGCTCCAATGCCATAAGGTTGCCGCCATCATCTACAACCGCGATCACTCCACCCGGAGCCTGCACTTTCCTGGCTTCGGCTTTTGCCGCGGCGATCACGCGCTCTGCGCCATCGAGGGTTAAGGTTTTCTTCTCGGCGGTTTGTCCAGTCAAGATTGCCGGAGCTGTCGCCAAAAACATCAGTAGTCCGATCCATTGTTTTTTCATACTTTTGTCTGCTTTCAGAGAAATTGGCGAGGACGCCTCTCCAACTGCGAGCTGCGCCCTCATTGCCTGCTTACTTCACCGGAGAGCTGAAGCTGGCTTCACCCAGATTCACTTCCGCGAAGGCGCACCAGATCACGACCTTCGAAACGTTCTTTACGTATTTGGGAACGACGATTTCCTTTTTGAAGTTGTCGCCGAGAAACGCCTTGGTCTTAAGTTTGTCGAGCAAGTAGACGTTGCCGTCAGAGTCCACGACCTGCCAGTGCGGGTCCGGTGTGTCCGGCACTACGAAGTCGTCGGAGAGAGTCAGGACACTCTTGCCATCCTTCGTGCTGTGGGTGACAGTCCCTTTGTTGGCTTTGGGACCCTGAAACTGGCTGGATGTATGGCTGTCGGCTGCAAACGCGGACACCGAGAACAGTGTCGCAATCATCAGGAACAACGAGAGAGTTAGATTCTTCAAATTCATTTTCTTTTCCTCATACTTGAGATTTGGTTGTGAGTGCGATCGCAGCGGTGAATCGTTAACGATTCGAGGAGCATTTGCCGATTGGCGTTGAGCTCGTCGGCTGCCGATTTCGTTCTCACGTGGCGTGGGATTCGGATTCAGCGCGAAGGTTTCAAACTCTGTGGAGCCGCTAAACCGGTATTAAGTAGATAGGAATCACACTTTTCACAAGCGCGACTTTAGTAATTCGATTTGTTGTCACTTCAGAAAGGATATTGCATCCCATGCGCAGATTCCATGAACAGCATCGAGCAAAACACGATCTCCGAAATGCCGAACCTGGCAACGGAACCCGCGTCCTTATTAATACAGCCCTTCCCCGTAGAAAAATTGGGCGCTGTGGGATCTTTGCGGGCCCACTGGCCTGAGTACCTGATGGAAGCCGCATTGCTCGGTGCGTTCATGGTCTCGGCTTGCATCTTCGGTGCGCTATATGAATTTCCCCAATCTCCAGTTCACCAGGCAATTCATTCTTCACTCTTGCGGCGTCTGCTGATGGGCATTTCGATGGGGATGACCGCGGTCGCAATTATTTACTCCCCCTGGGGAAAACAGTCTGGAGCACATATCAATCCCTCGGTTACCGTGACTTTTTTCCGTCTGGGAAAAGTCAAATTTTGGGATGCACTCTTCTATATGGCATCGCAATTCATTGGCGCCATCACCGGCGTTTTGGCAGTCGCATACTTTCTCGGGCGTGAAGTGTCTGACCCAGCAGTACGCTATGTTGTCACTGTGCCCGGAGAGCATGGTGTTTGGATCGCCCTTCTGTCAGAGTTCCTAATCGCTTTCATCCTGATGTCAGTGGTCCTACACGCTACCAACCACCATAAATTTGAGCGTTTCACGGGGATTTTCGCGGGACTTCTGGTTGCCACTTACATCACCTTCGAAGCTCCTTTTTCCGGCATGAGCATGAATCCGGCGCGCACCTTGGGATCGGCTGTGCCTGCGGAAGTTTGGGAAGGCTTGTGGGTCTATCTGACAGCTCCGCCGCTGGCCATGCTCGCAGCGGCTGAAGTTTATTTGTGGCGTTCCGGCAAACTTGCCGTGAAGTGCTGCAAGCTCCATCACAACAACGATAAACGTTGCATCTTTTGCGGTGCGAACGGAGGGTTCGCCGTATGAATAATCACTATGACGTCATCATCATTGGAACCGGGGCAGGCGGCGGAACACTTGCCTATCATCTCGCCCCTTCAGGCAAACGGATTTTGATTCTGGAACGCGGCGGATATGTACCGCGGGAAAAAGGCAACTGGGACCCGAAGGTCGTCAATGTGGACGGGCACTACAACACAAAAGAAGGCTGGCTCGATAAGGACGGCAAGGACCTGCACCCCCACACCAACTACAACGTTGGCGGGAACACAAAATTTTATGGCGCGGCATTGTTTCGACTGCGCAAGGAAGACTTCGGCGAACTGAAGCACCACGGCGGAATCTCCCCGGCGTGGCCGATCAGTTACGACGACCTCGAGCCTTATTACACTCAGGCCGAAAATCTATACCACGTTCACGGCAATCGTGGCGAGGACCCAACCGAACCTTTCTCTAGCAGCCCGTACCCTTGGCCAGCGGTGAGCCACGAACCACGGATTCAACAACTCTCCGACGATTTTTCGCGCTCAGGCCTCAAACCGTTTCATGTACCTGTCGGAGTAATGCTCGATGAAACCAATCCACAAAAGAGCAAATGCATTCGCTGTGGTACGTGCGACGGCTTTCCCTGTCTGGTTTATGCCAAAGCCGATGCCCAGGTGCTTTGCGTCGATGAAGCGGTAAAACATTCCAACGTTACACTCCTGACAAATGCCTTGGTCAAGACAATCGAGACAGACGCGTCGGGACAGGTCGCAAAGAGCGTCGTCGTCGAACAATCAGGAACAATTGAACGGTACTCCGGAGATGTGATTGTAGTGTCCGCGGGCGCCATCAACTCGGCAGCCCTCCTTCTGCGTTCGGCAAATGACAAACATCCGCGTGGGCTGGCAAACAGTTCCGACGTTGTGGGACGCCACTATATGGGTCATACCAATTCAGTGTTGATGGCGATCTCCAAGTGTCCCAATCCAACGATTTTCCAGAAAACGTTGGGCGTGAATGATTTTTATTTTGGCTCTAAAGACTGGCAGTACCCGATGGGCCACATTTCGTTCGTAGGTAAACTCGACGCAGTAACCTTGCGAGCTGGCGCGCCGGTGATTGCACCCAATTTCACACTGGAATTGATGGCGAAACATTCTCTTGATTTCTGGCTTACGTCCGAAGACCTGCCTGACCCGAGCAATCGAGTGACTGTGGATCAGAACGGCAAAATCGTTCTCAGCTATACACCGAACAATCTGGAGGCACATGAACGGCTTCAGGCAAAACTTAAGGAAGCCATGAAGCAGACGAACTGCGCCATTCATGGGCACGAATGCCATCAGGGACTCTTTGGCCGGAATCTTTATGTCGGACAAAGAATTCCACTGGCAGGAGTCGCCCACCAAAACGGCACGATCCGCTTCGGACACGATCCCAAAACATCATCCCTCGATGTGAACTGCAAGGCCCACGATCTCGACAATCTGTACGTTGTGGATGGCAGCTTCTTTCCTTCTAGCGCTGCTGTGAATCCTGCGCTCACCATCATTGCCAATGCGCTGCGAGTAGGAGATCACTTGCTCGATCGCATGGGCGTTTCCGCAGTCGAGCCGGTCATGGCTTCAGCCAAAGACTAATTAAATACTGAGGAAAATTTTGTGAAGCGATCATTCCAAATTCGGTCACTGGTTCGAGCTTTCGTCGGTTTGCTTTTCGTCGCAAGCTTGCTTCCCTCCATTTCCGCACAGACTTTGGTGAGCAGTGTGGATGCGGTCAGCATGACTGTTTCCGACATGGACCGGGCGGTTGATTTCTATTCCAGAGTTCTGACTTTCGAAAAGATATCAGACACCGAAATAGCGAACCAGCAAAACGAACAACTTGAGGGCGTCTTCGGCCTACGGGTTCGAATCGTACGCATGCGATTGGGAGAAGAGTTCATCGAGCTGCACGAATACCTGGCGCCCAAAGGCAAGCCAATTCCGGCAGACTCGCGCAGTAACGACCGCTGGTTCCAGCATGTTGCCATCATCGTCAGCGATATGGACCGTGCTTACCACGTGCTCCGACAAAACAAAGTGGAGCATGCCTCGTCCGGTCCACAGCGATTGCCCGACTGGAACAAGAATGCGGGCGGTATTTGGGCCTTTTATTTCAAAGATCCCGATGGGCATCCACTTGAGATTCTGAAATTCCCCGCCGGCAAGGGTGCGGAAAAATGGCATCGTCCATTGGACAAATTGTTTTTGGGCGTCGACCACACTGCAATCGTTGTTTGGGACACCGACGCCAGCCTGAAATTCTATCGAGACATTCTCGGAATGCGTGTGGCCGGTGAGAGCGAGAACTATGGAACAGAACAGGAACATTTAAACAACGTGTTCGGCGCTCGGCTGCGAATTACGGCGCTCCGTGCAACCTCCGGACCGGGAATTGAATTGCTTGAATACCTATCGCCGCGTAACGGCAAGCCCTTCCCTTCTGACGAACAAGCGAACGACCTTGTCCATCGGCAAACTATTTTGGTCACCCCTGATGCCGAAATTGTAGCGCGGGAACTTATTAGCGCCAGAAGCAATTTTGTCTCCTCCGGCGTGATTACGAATCCCATGGTGCAAACAGGGCCTAGCAAGGCCTTCGTCGTGCGTGATCCTGACGGACACGCCATTGAAATAGAACAAAAGTAGCTCAAGGAAACTTTATGACACAGGAAGAAAAGAGACTGAGTGAGTCGCGCGAGCGCATCAAACACTGGAAGCGCTGGGGGCCATACCTGAGTGAACGCGCATGGGGTACGGTCCGCGAAGACTACAGCCAGTATGGGAACGCCTGGGAATTTTTCCCGCACGATCATGCTCGGTCGCGCGTGTATCGCTGGAATGAAGACGGCATCGCGGGCATCAGCGACCGTCATCAGAACATCTGTTTCGCGCTTGCGTTATGGAATGAACATGATCCGATCCTGAAAGAACGGATCTTTGGGCTAACTGGGAATGAGGGTAATCACGGCGAAGACGTGAAGGAATACTACTTCTACCTGGACAGCACTCCGACGCATTCGTACATGAAATATTTATACAAGTACCCTCAGTCCGCATTTCCATACGGACGCTTGGTCGAGGAAAACCGGCGTCGCGGCAAGGACCAACCAGAATTCGAACTTCTTGACTCCGGCGTCTTTGACGACAACCGCTACTTTGATGTCTTCGTCGAGTATGCAAAAGCTGATGTCGAAGATATTTTGGTCAAGATCACGGTCGTCAACCGCGGGCCCGAGTCGGCAAACTTGCGAGTTCTTCCCACCATCTGGTTCCGCAATACCTGGTCGTGGGGCGGCAAGGAGCCGCGGCCCAGCCTCCATCAATACGAGGGCTTAGAAGCTCCGGCAATCGAGTTGAACCATCCGAGCTCTGGCAGCTGCTGGTTGCACTGCGAAGGATCACCAGAATTGTTATTCACCGAAAATGAAACAAATTCCCACCGACTATGGGGAGCGGACAATCCAACTCCTTACGTCAAGGACGGAATCAACGATTACATCGTGCAGGGTACCAAGCAAACTGTGAATCCACAGCAGTTGGGAACGAAGGCGGCTGCCCACTACAACTTGACGGTTGAAGCGGGGAAGTCTGCAGTCTTGCGGCTACGCCTTACGAATTCGGAACTCAACGGAAAACCAGTTTTCGCACCGTTTGAACGCTTGTTTCAGTCCCGCAAACAAGAGGCCGACGAGTTTTATGCAACCGTCATTCCCGAAGACCTCTCGGCTGATTCTAAAAATGTCATGCGACAGGGTTTCGCAGGGATGCTGTGGTCCAAACAGTTCTATCACTACGTCATCAAGCAATGGCTGGATGGTGATGCTAATCAAATCCCACCGCCCTCAGAACGCAATAGGGGACGCAATCACGAGTGGGCGCACCTCTATAACGCCGATGTGATCTCTATGCCGGACAAATGGGAATATCCCTGGTACGCCGCGTGGGATTTGGCTTTTCATTGCGTCCCCCTTGCTCTCGTTGATCCTGATTTTGCCAAGGAGCAACTGGTCCTGATGCTGCGTGAGTGGTACATGCATCCCAACGGACAGATTCCCGCGTACGAGTGGGCGTTCGGCGACGTCAATCCTCCAGTTCACGCCTGGGCATGCTGGCGTGTCTACAAGATCGACAAGAAACGCAACAATGGCAAAGGCGACCGGCAGTTTCTGGTGCGTGTATTCCACAAGCTCTTGTTGAACTTCACATGGTGGGTAAACCGGAAAGATGCCGATGGTATGAACGTCTTTCAGGGAGGCTTTCTTGGTCTCGACAACATCGGCGTGTTCGACCGCAGTGCGCCTCTGCCAACAGGTGGTTATCTCGAGCAATCGGACGGAACCAGTTGGATGGCTATGTACACCTTGAATCTCTTAGCGATTGCCATGGAACTCGCCAAAGAAGATCCGTCTTACCAAGACGTCGCGAGCAAGTTCTGGGAGCACTTCGTCCATATTGCAGATGCGATGTGCCACCGCGGTCATGATGGTATGGGGCTCTGGAACGATGCGGACGGTTTTTTCTATGACGTGCTCAAGAAAACCGATGGTACGCATTTCCCGATGAAAATCCGGTCGATGGTAGGACTGATTCCGCTCTTTGCGGTGGAGACTCTGGAACAGGACATCCTTGACGGTCTCCCTGACTTCAAACGCCGCATGGATTGGTTCATCGATAACCGGCCAGACCTTACCAGCAATGTCGCGAGCATGGCTTTGTGCGGAATGCGGGAAAGACGATTGCTTTCGATCGTGAACGCTGACCAACTGCGATCGGTGCTGAAATACATGCTCGATGAAAGCGAGTTTTTCTCACCTCATGGAATTCGCGCGGTCTCTCGTTATCACCATGATCATCCGTACGTACTTGAGGTCGAAGGGATGAACCACCGGGTTGACTACGAACCCGGGGAATCTTCCACAGGACTGTTCGGCGGCAATTCCAACTGGCGAGGGCCAATTTGGTTTCCGGTAAATTTTCTGCTGGTCGAATCGCTACAGAAGTTTCACCACTATTACGGTGAGTCATTCAAGGTTGAATGCCCGACCGGGTCGGGCAATATGATGACTCTCGCAGAAGTTGCTGGCGAACTTTCGCGCCGGCTGACAAGCATCTTCTTGCAGAATACAGATGGACGCCGCCCTGTGTATGGGGAGTTGAACAAGTTTCAATCGGATCCCCACTGGAATGATTTGATCCTGTTTCACGAGTACTTCCACGGTGACAGCGGCGCAGGTGTAGGCGCGAGCCACCAGACCGGATGGACAGGATTGGTCACAAAGTTGATGCAGCAGATCGGCAGCGGAAATCGCCGGGAACAGAAACCCACACACAACCCGGCGCTCCAGTTGCAGGAATCATAAAGTTTCGAATCAAAGGAGAAAGTTATGAAAGCCATCAGTGTTTTTCCGGGCAAACCGGGCAGCGTTCATCTTGCCGATGCGCCAAAACCAACGCTCGAACAAGTCCCCAACGGACGCGGAGTACTCGTCAAGGTCCTGCGAGTAGGTGTCGATGGAACCGACAAAGAGATCAATGCTGCCGAGTACGGCGCGGCACCTGCGGGATTCGAGTATTTGATTATTGGCCACGAGGGATTTGGCCAGGTCGAAGCTGTCGGCCCCAATGTTACCGAGCTCAAGCCCGGGGACTATGTCGTGGCGACTGTGCGCCGTCCCGGGCATAGCATCTACGACGTCATCGGCACCAACGATATGACGACCGACTCCACCTACTACGAGCGTGGAATCAATCTACGCCACGGTTATCTGACCGAGTATTACGTGGACGATGCTGAGTTCATCGTGAAAATTCCCCAAGGCCTCAAGCACGTCGGCGTTCTGCTTGAACCGACTACGGTTGTCGAGAAGGGTATTTTTCAAGCTTACGAAATCCAGCGACGTCTCAAAGTCTGGAAGCCGCGCAAAGCAGCTGTCATGGGAGCAGGGACGATCGGGCTGCTGGCAACTCTCATTCTGCGCCTGCGTGGTCTGGATGTAACCACGTTTGGACGAACGGCCAAACCTTATCTGAATGCCAGCCTGATTGATGACCTCGGCGCCCGTTATGTGTCTACCAAGGATATCTCGGTGGAAGACGCGGCCAAGCAATTCGGGCCGTTCGATTTGATTCTTGAAGCGACCGGCAACTCGAGTGTGGTATTCGATGCCATGCAGGCCCTGGGAAAAAATGGCGTCCTGGTCTTGACCAGTGTCACCGGTGGAGACAGGAAAATCGAGGTCCCCGCGGACAGGATCAATTTAGATTTCGTACTGGGAAATAAAGTGATGGTCGGCAGCGTTAATGCCAATCGCGAATATTTTGAGTTGGGCGTGCGAGATATGTCACAAGCGGAACTTGAGTACCCGGGGTGGTTAGGCAGATTGTTGACCGACCCAGTCAAAGGGTTGGAGAATTATCAGGAACTGTTCCGTAAACTCACTACGCCGAACGGGGCCATCAAGGTTTATTGCCAGGTGACGGAGTTTTAACTGTCACCTTTTCGGGTCGCGCGTATCTCACTTTTGGGATTCAGCTTACGTGCGAGAGGAGCGGCCGATGATTCAGATCGACAGAGAAACCTGTAGCAATCTAGATGCTGCGCTGGGCCGCGAATGGCTGGAAACCAATGGGATTGGGGGCTTCTCATGCTCTTCCATCACCGGTGCCAACACCCGGCGCTACCATGGCTTGCTCACGGCGGCGACCAAACCTCCGGTCGGCCGCATGGTTCTTCTGTCCAAGTTGGAAGAAACTCTCATTATTGAGGACTCTCGTTTCGACCTAGGAACAAATCAATATCAAGACGCCATTCATCCCCGGGGATTCGAGTTTCTCACTGGCTTTCGCCTTGATCCATTTCCCATTTTCACCTTCGAAGTCCAAGGTGTTGTACTAGAAAAGTCCGTGTTCATGCCCCAAGGCAGCAATACGGTGGTGGTCGAGTATCGAATCATAAACATGCCTCGGAGGCAGAGTGTCTGTCTGGAGATGCGGCCCTTGATCGCCTTTCGCGATTACCACAGCCTGACGCATGAGAATGGCGCGCTTGATCCGACCTTGCAGCAGGAACCGGGGATGATCAGCATGCGGCCCTATGATGGAGTTCCGCGGCTCTACGTGGCCCATAATGCGTCGAAAGTGGATCCGAATCGCGATTGGTATCGCCAGTTCTTCTACCGCGTTGAGGCCGAGCGTGGCTTGGACACCACGGAAGACCTTTTCAATCCCGCGATCTTTTCCTTCGATATCAGCAAGAGCCAGCAGGCAACAGTCATTGTGTCCACCGAACCTCAGAGAGCGGGCAACGCCAGCCGGATGCGGAAGGCCGAAGTCTCACGTCGCGAACAGATCGTTGCGGCTGTTCCTACTGATGATCCTCTGGCACAGCAGCTGGCGCTGGCCGCGGACCAGTTCATCGCCAAACGAGAAGATGGCTACACGGTGATGGCCGGCTATCCCTGGTTTACCGACTGGGGCCGTGACACCATGATCGCGTTGCCGGGCCTAACACTTCCTACTGGTCGAATCGAGATCGCCAAAGGCATTCTGCGTGAATTTGCAAAGCACGTGGATCAAGGCATGCTGCCCAACCGTTTCCCCGATGGAAATGAAGCTCCCGAGTTCAACACAGTCGATGCGACACTGTGGTTCTTCGAAGCTCTACGCGCATACCTGGAGCACACACACGACGAGAAGTTCGTTCGCGAAGAACTTTACCCCGTGCTGAAAGACATCATTGATTGGCACGTTCGCGGCACACGTTACAACATTCGAATGCTGGAAAATGGTTTACTGAATGCCGGCGAAAAAGGTGTCCAACTGACATGGATGGATGCCCGCATTGGCGACTGGGTAGTTACGCCACGCTCGGGAAAACCAGTCGAGATCCAGGCACTTTGGTTTAACGCACTCAAAATCATGGAGGATCTGGGGACCCGCTTTAACGATAACGAAGCTGTGAAGCGCTTCCGTACCAGTTCCGCGCTTATTCAATGGACGTTCAACCGGATATTTTGGAATGAAGAACGAGGCTGCTTGTACGACGTAGTCAATGGCGGCAACCCGGACGGATCGGTAAGGCCCAATCAGCTTCTCGCCGTGAGCCTGCCCTACTCGATGCTCCCTCGCGATCGAGCAGCAAAAGTTCTTGACGTCGTCGAGCGCGAACTTATGACCCCATACGGATTGCGCACACTCAGTGAAAGCGATCCGAACTACAAAGGACGTTATGAGGGCAATCCATACCAACGCGATTCCGCCTATCACCAAGGCACCGTCTGGCCGTGGCTCATTGGACCGTTCATTTCTTCTTATTTCAAGGTCCATGGGAACACTCCGGAGACACGGCAACACGCGCGAGACTTGTTGAAACCCTTGGAGGAGCACTTCAGCGAAGGGTGTCTGGGACAGATTTCAGAAATCTACGACGGTAGCGTACCGCAGTTTGAGCGGGGATGTTTTGCCCAGGCGTGGAGTGTGGGGCAGATCCTGCAGGTCATGTGCGAGGAACTGTTACCGCAAGAAGTGCAGCAGCCGTCTGCAGTCTCAGCTTAACGGCAACACTCTGAGATTCCCCAACACTCAAAAAGTTACATCCTCAAAATGAAGTTTTCAGAATGAAACTTTTTGTTCGCAACCCAGTCCCATTCCTTGTAAGAACCCATACCTATCTGGAGTGTTCGTAAATGAAAAGGCTGTTGTTAATCCCACTGTTCGCTGTTTGCTCTAACTTCGCTTTCGCGGCCAGCAAGATGCTGGTCAACGTTGATAAGACTGGCCTTGGTCTCAAGGGCTACGACCCGGTTGCATATTTCACAGAAAATCGGCCTGTGATGGGTAATCCGCAATTCGTAAGCACCTATAACGGCGTCCGATATCAATTCGCTTCCGCTGCCGACAAGAGCGCATTCGACGCCAATCCTTCCAAATATGAACCACAGTTTGGGGGCTTCTGTGCCTACGCGGCCTCCGAAGGACACACCGCCAAGATTGAGCCGGATGCATTCGAGGTCCTCAACGGCCGTTTGCTTATGCAGTACGACAAAGACGTCCGCGAAATGTTCAACAAGGATCCGCAAGGCAGACTCAAGAAAGCCGACGTCAACTGGCCCGGAATCGTTGAGAAAAACGGCAAATAGGACTTCTCTTTATGGAAAGCATAACCATGGCAAGCGCAAAGCAGGGACACTCGAATGTGTTCACCATCTTCGTCTGGTTGGTCCGGGTGATAGCGGCTGTGATTTTGTTACAGACGTTGTTCTTCAAATTCACCGGAGCAGCGGAGTCGGTCTACATCTTCACGAAAGTCGGTTCGGGGATTGGCCTTAATTTCTTTGAGCCCTGGGGACGTATCGGCTCCGGGGTTGTGGAATTGGTGGCCTCCCTTCTCATACTGTGGCCGGCTTTCAGTTGGTTGGGGTCCTTGCTCGCCATGGGAACAGTTGCCGGAGCAATTCTTTTTCACCTGACCATCCTTGGGATTGAGGTTCAGGGAGACCATGGACTGCTCTTCGCACTTGCATGGATAGTTCTCATAACGAGTGCGCTCAACCTCTTCGTCGTACGAACCAGTATTCCGTTTATCGGGGAAATACTTGGCTGACCATGGTTGCGCTGGCACGAGCGACTGAAGATGTTCTACGGCAGGGGCTGGATCTGCTCACTGAATTAAATGGGGAAAGTTTCGCGGCCCTGGCTCCTGAGCCTTACAACGCCTCCATAGGCCAGCATTATCGTCATGTGCTCGATCACTTTCTTTGTCTTGAGTCCGGACTGGCTGCGGGTGAAATTGACTATGACAATCGCGAGCGGAATCCGCAGTTGGAAAATGATCTTGAGTTTGCTCGCGCAACCACAAACAGATTAATCCGAGTTTTAACGCAGTACGACTCGGAACTGTTGAACCGGCACTGCGTTGTGAAATACAGCGTGGTGTATGGCAATGCTGCACCTGTACATCTGCCTTCGGTCGTCGCGCGCGAATTAGCTTTCTGCATTGGACATGCTGTGCATCACTATGCGATTGTCCGCCTGCTTTGCGATTCGGTCGGAGTTGAAGTGGTTCCCGAATTCGGAGTCGCCCCTTCCACTCTAAAACATCGCGCTGAACAGATGGCGGGCTAGAATTTCGATGACGCCCCTTGATTCCAGTAGCGCCGCGACCGTAGTCATCGGCATTGTGCTGAGCGCATTTGTCTCCGAAGATGGAGCCATTTTCGGTGCCGCTGCCTTGGCTTCCTCCATGGTGCTTAACTTGCCTTCGGCTGCGCTGAGTGCATTCTTAGGCCTTTGGATCAGCGATTTCGGCGTGTACGGCGCAGTCAGGCTGGTGCGCGAGAAACTCTCGCCGGATTCGAAAAGCGCGCAGTGGCTGGAAGCCAGGTTGTTTAAATCCAGCGACAACTATGCCCAGCATCGCGGTCAACTGGCTTTGGCATTTAGTCGCCTGGTACCGGGAACACGCCTTCCTGCCTATGTTTCGGCCGGCTTGCTGCGCATGCCTGTCACAACCTTTGGCGCAATTACTGCGTTTTCAGCAGCGTTGTGGACCGCGCTGATATTTTCTTTTTTTCACTTCTTCCCTTTACGAGCGATGGGAACCGGTAAAGCGTTGGTGGCCGCTGGATTTATTGGAGCGGGCACATCCGGAGTCCTGGCGGCATGGCGCGTTTGGGGTGCGAAACTGCGTGGACGCATCGCGATCATTCTTAAGAAATGGCAGCGCTGGGAGTTTTGGCCGGCGTGGGTTTTCTACCCGCCTGTGGCGCTGATGTGTGGTTGGCTGGCGATTCGCTTTCGCGGATTATCTTTACCTACTGTGGCTAATCCTTCGCAACGTAACGGTGGAATGGTTGGCGAGTCCAAAATTGCAATCCTGGATGAACTGATGCGCACTTCTCCGGAATTTACCGCCGATGCCTATTTGCTCGAGCCTGGCCCAATGATCCTGCGCATGCAAGATTTGGAATCTCTTTGCCAGTTACATAAGATTTCTTTTCCCTTTGTTTTGAAGCCTGATACTGCACAACGCGGAGCCGGGTTCAAGAAGATCGGATCGTGGCAAGAGGCTGGAGCCTATCTCGCCCAGGTACAAACTCCAATCGTGCTGCAGCGGTATGTATCAGGCCCGAATGAAGCTGGCGTTTTTTACTACCGATTCCCGGGCGAAGAACATGGGCACATCTTCTCTATCACGCACAAGACTTTCCCTATCGTCATAGGCGATGGACGCAGTACATTGAGTGAGTTGATTCAGCAAGACGACCGCGCAGTAATCATTGCTTCAACGTATCTGGCGCGTTTCAGTGAGAGGGCGCATGAAATTGTTGCTTACGGAGAGCGGGTGAGGCTGGTTGAGGCAGGCAATCACTGCCAAGGCTGTATCTTCAGCGATGGTTCATATCTCGACAGCGAAGAATTACGGCAAACTTTTGACACTATCGTGCGAAAGCTGCCGGAGTTTTTCATCGGGCGGTTCGATGTGCGCTATGAGAACCCGGACGAATTGCGCCAGGGCAAAGGCTTTCACATCATCGAACTGAACGGCGCCGCTTCCGAAGCAACTGATATCTATGACGAGCGCAATTCGTTATCGTCTGCTTACAAAACACTCTACCGGCAGTGGAAACTGGTTTATTCCATTGGCGCGGAGAACCGTGAACGCGGATTCAAACCTGCATCGCTTTTGGAGTTTTTGGTGCGACTGGCAGGACTTTCGTGCTCAGGCATCGTATTATCCTTTGGCTGATTAAATGTAGCTGCTATGTGTACTTTTAGCTTTGTTTCCACCAAAGGATGGATACTACGCAGCCATGAACCGCGATGAACGGCT
>CAWBXL010000004.1:0-14109 GCA_963792305.1 uncultured Acidobacteriaceae bacterium
GCTTTCTCGAAGCCCGGCTCTACCTCCGTCAAACTTTCAGACTGGCGGCCTATTAGCAATTTATCCTTTCGAGAAGAGCGGCGGGACATGGATCGCCTGCAACCAGCATGGCGTCACACTTGCACTACTGAACTGGAATCTTGCGGCTTCTAAAACACTTACCAAACAACGTTCGCGCGGCACGCTGATCCCGCAACTCATCGGCAAATCTACTCTCGATGAAGTCGCTGAAACACTAGGCGAGTTGACCCTCGATAGTTTGCTTCCATTTCGACTGATAGGAATATTTGAGAACCATCAGCAAATCTGTGAGTGGCGTTGGGATGCCATATCTCTGTCCGCTTTATCTTTCCCATGGAAACCGCACCACTGGTTTTCCTCGGGCGCCTCGGATGAGATGGCGGAGCATATCCGCGGACAAGCATGCAGAATTGCATGGCTTGAACAAGACGCTGGATCTCTTCCGTGGTTGCGCGCGCTGCATTCGTCGCACGGCATTGGCGCAGGCCCATTCAGTGTTTGCGCGCATCGTCAAGATGCTGGCACGGTTAGCTACAGTGAGATAGCATTCGACACGAATTTCGCCACGTTCCAATACATCAGCGGTCCTCCGTGCCTCAACTCGGCGGGAGCGTTCACATTAACCATACCTCAAGCGACATGAAGATGCTGTTTGCGAGGGCGTTGACGCAGGTATGAGACTCTGCTTAAAAAATAAAAACACAGACTGCCTCGCAAAAATGTGAAGCGAACTTGCCGTCCACTGATCCTCTCCCTGCAGCTATCTTTACCTTGCCCTATTCTCCCCTAAGCTTGGCCCACGAGTCCCAACAGCTTCTCTTACAGTTGTTCGCCATCTTTGTGGCAGCGAAGATAGCAGGCGGAATAGCGGAATATTTGAGCGTATTAAATTACCAGTAGTCTTGCAGGTGTGGCGTTGGGTCTTTTCGCCCTGGGACTCATCCATCCAGTAACACGATTTACTCCATAGCTGAGGTGGGCGCAATCTTCGTCTTGTTCATCTAGCGCGTAAGGCCACCCGGACCACTACTCCAATTTCTCCTTAAATCCAAACACCGGATCCACATCTACCGGTATGGCCGCACCCATCTTCAAAGTGGCTTTCAGCTCGGCAGGTATGACATCATACTTCTTGAACCAGTTCTCAGCACGCTCACGGTCGCCTGTGGCTTCGATTTCTAATAATTCTTTTGCCAGGTCTGCGAGGGCATCAGGCATTTTGTCGTAGATGACTTCATATTTCCCCGACGCCATTCTCTTCACCGCTCCATGCTCGACCAGATAATTGAACTCCATCATCTCCGCCTGGCCATGGGCTTCGCCTGTTCCAAAGCGTAGAGTGCGGAAATTCCCTGCGACGTAAGACGCGTAGTACTCTTCCAATTTTTCTTTGGGCAATGCACCATGATCGACCAGCCACTTCAGGCCAAACATTCCGGTTACGTCTGCCTTCGCTTCCTCCAAACCGCCGTACTGCGGACCGATTGCTTCCCGGATATCAACTTTAGCGCCGTTCACCCGGGCAAATGCCGGACCCAGGCCGTGGCAAATTTCGTGCATGATGGTGCCATAAAGATATCCTTCGCCGCTAACTTTCTCCGCCTGATCGGCGCGCATGACCTTCTTGGCTAGCGGTAGGATGATGTAGTCCACGCGCGCATCCATGAAATTCTTGAAGAATATTTTTTTACTGCCCTTTTCTTCGTGGATGCGAGGATCGTTTGGCAAATTGTCCGCGACCGCCTGATAACCGTGGCGTAAATCCGCCGAACGAAATGGAGCGTCCATGACCTCCATTGGGGTTTGCAGGCCGCGCTTGGATGGCAAGTCTTCTTTGGAGAGCGGCAATGCCTCCTGAATGTCGGCGACATATTTCTGGAACAGCGCCAGCTTTTTGCTTTCCTCATCGTTACGGATGAGAACCGCGCCGCCGTAAGAGGTCTTAACTCCCAATAGATCGTCGAGGTACGTTTCGTACGGAGCAAAAATCACATCGAACTTGGGATCTTTTAGATCCATCCACGCTAGGTCGCTTTTGTAGTAGTCGTCATTCAACAGCGCATCCGCGCGCAAGCGAAGAAAGTTGGCAAAAGCTGGATCGGTGCTTAGCTTGGCCGCTTCCCGCAGGTCTTGCGCCGCAGGCTCAAGAAACGAACGGTAGGCCACGTGATAGGGCACTCCGCGAAGTTCATCTCCGTGCCAGCGCACTACCGTGTACGGACTGTAAATTTCAGCCTTCTTCTCCGGATGATCTTTGACATATTGTTCGATCTTTTCGCGCGTCAGCCCCTTGGGATAAAAACCTCTCCCCGGCGGCACCGGCTCTGTGCCTACAAAGGGCTTGTTCTCGTCAATCAGGTCGAAACGGGAAGCATTAATCCATAGGAAGTGGCGGAGCTTTTTGTCTTTTAAAGTTTCGCTGCCTGCCAGCGATTGGTAAAGGTCAAGACCTTCGGGATCGCTCTGGCGCCAGAAAATGTCTCCCAAGTAGCGGGAGGCGTCCACCAGTTTCTCAACCATCTTTTTTTCGCTGGCTGTCAACTTCGCGGAGCGGTATGGCATTTGAATCTGGTGGAACTTGGCCAGCCGCTGGTCGAGGTCAGAAGTAATGTGCATCTTTGCCGCTGTAGAATTCTTCGGGGAATCAGGTTTAGTCGTCTTATTTTGTGCCATGGAAAAAGCTGCCGTTAAAAAAGTCAGTGAGAGAAGGAATGTCTTGCTTCGCCTGTTCATCAAATAAATTCTAGCAGTTCAAGCGAACTCCTCTGTGGTATTTCCTCTGTGTTCTCTGTGGTTCAAGATTTGTTTTCCTAGCCGGGAGATCAAAAGCCTTAACCACAGAGGGTACAGAGTCTCACAGAGGAAATGCCACGGAGGAGAACCAAGTATTATGGAGACATGTCCCAGACCCTCCTCATCGACGCCGACGACACACTCTGGGAAAACAATATTTACTTCGAACGTGCCATCGCGAACTTCATTTCATTCCTCAATCACAAGGAATATTCGCCCATCCAGGTTCGCGAGGTGATTAATGATGTGGAGCGCGACTGCATTGTCAGCCACGGTTATGGTCTTCATAGCTTTGCTCATGCCCTAGCCAAAACATTCGAGCGGCTGTCGGTGGAACCAATCACCCCGTCGCTGCATGACTCCATCACCGCCATCACGCGCACCATCGCGGAGCACCCAATAGAAATCCGCGAAGGTGTCCCCGAAACTCTGGACTATCTTGCCGGGCGCCATCACCTGATTCTGATGACCAAGGGGGCGCCGGTTGAACAATCGGGAAAGGTTGAGCGGTCAGGTCTGAAGAAGTACTTTTCCAAAATCGAGATTGTCGCCGAGAAGGATCCGCCGACATATCGCTCAGTCGTCAGCAAACACAACCTCACTGAGGACATCACCTGGATGGTCGGCAACAGCCCCAAGTCGGACATCAATCCCGCGCTGGCCGCGGGATTGAACGCTGTGTTCGTTCCGCATGACAACACTTGGGTGCTCGAACATGAAGAAGTGGCGCAAGCCATCCCGCCCCGCAAGCTGATGGTGGTCGAGGCTTTTGCAGGACTCAAAGACCATTTCTGAGTGTCCTAAACTGTCCGATACTGCACCAAACTAACTAACAACCCCTTTGATCACAATACTTTCCGGCATGGTACTCTCAAGATGCTCTGGATTTCTGCGCACGCTTCGTTGGCAGTGCAGAAAGACAATTTACGACGCCTCTTGCGAACTGTAGAGGCGCTGTCTGATCTCGGCCCCGAGATGACGGCGGAGCTCGACTTCCCGCAACGGGCGCGGTCTATGGTGTCCGCCCTGTTGCAAGCTGCGGGCGCTCGTGAAGGAGTGCTTTTCACTTTTAGCGACAAGCCTTCCCTGCTGACTTCCATCGCTTCTGAAGGCTTCGCGCTGATGCCAGAGCCGGCTGTAATTCCTCTGCTTCCCAAACATGTGCACGCGCTGCTGACGACCCGCGGCTCGGTCGTGCTTACTTCGAGTTCGTATGAAAATTACTTGAGCTCCAATGGGAATGTTGCACCGGAGTTATTCAAATGCTTCTCGGCTTTAAAGGTTGGGTCGAAATTAGTGGGGTTGGTGGCGCTGGGACGCCGCGAGGGCGATGCGCTGTATGACGAAGATGAATTGGGTGCGTTGGACTTATTATGCAACTACGTGGCTCTGGCGGTGCAAAACCATACGCTGTCACAGACTTTGTCACAGCGGGTTTCAGAAAATCTGCGGCTGATGGCTTCCCTGCATGGTTTTTACGATCACACTCTCGAAGCCTTTGCTGCTGCGATTGATGTGAAAGCACGTCAACATTCATGGACATTCACTGCGCGTGGGACGTTACGCCGCCGCCATCGGCGAAGCCATGGGCATGGGTCCAACCGAAGTTGCGGGACTGCGCTCTGCCGGCTATTTGCATGACATCGGCAAAGTTGCGGTGGACAAGCGACTGTTCGGCAAACCGACTGCACTTGATCCGGAAGAGTTCCGCGAGATGGCGGACCATACCGTCGTAGGCCATCAGATCGTGACGGGAATTGAATTCCCCTGGGCCAGCATCCCGGAGATCGTGCGCTGGCACCATGAGCGCAGCGATGGATCAGGATATCCCGACGGCCTGGGAGCGAGCGAAGTCAGCCTGCCGGTGCGCATCGTTGGACTCGCCGACACTTTTGACGCCATGACCAGCGAGCGGCCTTATCGTGACCCCATGTCGCTGGGCGGGACGCTGAACGAAATTGTGCGCATGAGCCCCACCAAGTTCGATCCTAACGTGGTGCAGGGGCTGCTGTTGCAAATCCGGCGCGACGCCGTGGGCAGCAATCGCATGCCCTTTATGGACAACCAAGCCGCCACCCAGATTGCCCCCGCCGACGTAGACCAACTCGCGGCGGCTCTACAACATAAGATGAGCCAGAACCGTATGTACCTTCCGTAACAACTTTTCTCTTGCCACCGGGTTCATAATCTCAAGGACGATTCCGTCCATTCAGAACCATGCGTTTACGCCTGCGGATTGCCGTCGCTGTCGTTGCGGTTACCTGTGCGGCAGTGTCCACGCAAATTGCTCTCGGTAAGAAAAAAGATACCAAGGCAGCAGCTTCGCAAATGGATGAGCACAAGCGCGCTCTGCATGCGCTCAACCGGCTTACCTTTGGCCCCAAACCTGGGGACATTGACCGCGTCGCGGCCATGGGAGTGGATAAATGGATTGACCAGCAACTGCATCCGGAAAAAATTGATGATGCTGCGGTGGAAGCACGGCTGGCTCCGTTGCGCACCCTGAAGATGGACACGCATGAGATCGTGGAAAACTTCCCTCCGCCACAGATGATTAAAGCAGTGGCCGACGGCAAGCAGAAGATGCCATCCGATCCGGCGCGTAAAGCAGTCTATGAAGCGCAGTTAGCACGCTACGAAGCCAGGAAGGAAAAGAAAGAGCAGGCTGGCGACGCCACAGCAACTGCGACTACTGACGGCACGAAACCTGAGATGACCGATGAAGAACGTGACCGGCGTCGCCAGGATCGCATGCAAGTTGAGCAAAAGGTGGAAGCGCTTTTGGACTTACCTCCCGATGAGCGGATCAAGGAAATCGCCAAGCTTTCTCCGGAAGAGCAGCGCATGTTGGCCAATGGCATGAAAGACCGCCGCGATGAAGTAATGGAGGGTATGAACCCCAAGCAGCGCGAGACCCTGATGGCGCTTAATAATCCGCAGCAAGTGGTATCGGATGAACTGGCCCAAGGCAAGCTGCTGCGCGCGGTTTACAGTGATCGGCAACTGGAAGAAGTGATGACCGACTTCTGGTTCAACCACTTCAATGTGTTCAACGGCAAGGGCGCTGATCGCTATTTGATCACCAGCTACGAACGCGATGTGATTCGTCCGCATGCCATGGGTAAGTTTGAAGATTTGCTGATGGCAACTGCCAAGAGTCCGGCGATGTTGTTTTACCTCGATAATTGGCTGAGCGTTGGCCCGGATTCCGACGCCGCTAACGGGATCCGCAGAGAACCAGCCTGGGGCCGCAGACGGCAACGTTTTCCGCGTCCGCAACGGCCCGCGCAGCAAGCCAAAGGCAAGCGCAGCGGGTTGAACGAAAATTATGGCCGCGAGCTGATGGAGTTGCACACTTTAGGCGTCAACGGCGGCTACACACAGAAAGATGTGACCGAAGCTGCACGGGTCTTAACTGGCTGGACTCTGAAAGAACCGCGAAAGGGCGGAGATTTCCAGTTCGAAGAGCGGATGCATGAGCCCGGCGACAAAGTTGTGATGGGCCATCGCATCAAATCCAACGGCGAAAAAGAAGGAACTGAGCTGCTGCATTTCCTGGCGCATCATCCTTCGACGGCTAAGTTCATCAGTACGAAGTTGGCTATGAGGTTCGTATCGGATAATCCACCCCCAGCGTTGGTTGATCGCATGGCGCAAACTTTCTTGAAGAAAAATGGTGATATTCGCGAAGTACTCAGAACAATGCTGGAATCGCCTGAGTTCTGGGCCCCTGAGGCATATCGCGCCAAGGTAAAAACTCCGCTGGAGTTTGTGGCTTCGGCAGTGCGAGCGACAGGGGCGGACATAACCGACGCCACTCCGCTGGCGCGCCAGTTGCAGACCATGGGCATGCCGCTGTATGGAATGCAGCCTCCGACTGGATATTCGATGAAGGCGGAGACATGGGTAAATTCCTCCGCATTGCTGGGACGCATGAATTTTTCTTTGGCCTTGGCCTCAGGAAAATTGAGAGGTGTGCAAGTTGATCCGCAACATTTGTTGCCAGCGAATGACGCTACGGCCGATCCGCCGGAAGTGCTCAATGATTTGGAAGCCACCCTGCTTGCGGGCGACATCTCCAAGCAGACGCATGACACGATTTCAGCCCGCTTGCAGGATCCGAAGATCGCACAACGCAAGCTTGATGATGCGGCACACGGCGCGAATACGGCTATGATCGAAGGGTTGTTGCTGGGATCGCCGGAGTTTCAGAGAAGATAGCTGGAAGAAGCTCCTAGCTAAAAAAGAAGGGCTAGAGGCTAGGAGCAAGTAGCCAGGAGCTTATTATGTCCATCACACGCCGCGTTTTTCTTCGCAATAGCGCACTTGCCGTGGTCGGTACGGCGGCCATACCAAGCTTTCTTAGTAGAGCTGCTTTTGGTGCGACTGAAGGCAGCGCAAGCAACAAGCGGCTGGTGGTGATCTTTCAGCGCGGCGCGGCAGATGGGCTCAATATCGTGGTCCCGCATGGTGAGCGGGCGTACTATTCGATGCGGCCCTCGATCAATATCCCGCGCAAAGATGTAATTGACCTCGACGGATTCTTCGGATTGCATCCGTCCATGTCGTCGTTCAAGCCGATCTGGGACCAGGAGCACTTGGCTATCGTGCATGCGGCGGGTTCTCCTGATACAACGCGTTCGCACTTCGATGCGCAGGACTTCATGGAGTCCGGTACGCCCGGTGTAAAGGCGACCGAAGATGGATGGCTGAACCGCAGCCTGCATTCCCTCCCTGTTCCCGCGGAAAAATCTGCATTCCGTGCAATCGCCATGGGGCCGTCGCTGCCGCGGATTCTTTCCGGCAGCGAGCCCGCGGTGGCGATTAACAACATCAACGACTTCGGGGTAGGCGGGCGCAACGGCAATTCTCCGGCGGCCAATACGTTTGAGGCGATGTACGCAGGCTCGGTGGATTCAGTTCTTCATGGCACCGGCCAGGAAACTTTCGAAGCAGTGAAAATGCTGAAGGCCGCTGATCCAACGAAATACACAGCTGCGCCCGGAGCGAATTATCCTCGTGGACGTTTTGGCGACAGCCTGCGCCAGTTAGCACAACTGATCAAAGCCAATCTCGGCGTGCAAGTTGCGTTTGCGGACATTGGCGGATGGGACCACCACGTCAACGAGGGCAACACGCAAGGTCAGTTAGCCAATGTGCTGGGAGATTTTTCGCAATCACTCTCGGCGTTCTGGACTGACCTCGGGGACTTGCGTGAAGACACAGTGGTCGTCACCATGTCCGAATTCGGGCGTACTGCACGGGAGAATGGCAATCGCGGAACTGATCACGGGCACGCTAACGTCATGTTCGTAATGGGAGGTCCAGTCAAGGGTGGCAAAATTTATGGACGCTGGCCAGGGCTGGAGCAGTCACAGCTTTATGAGGGGCGGGACTTGGCAGTGACGACGGATTTCCGCAATGTGCTGAGTGAGACTGTGTTTAGCTATTTGGGCAACCGAGATTTGGCACAGGTATTTCCGGGCTTCGACGCAGGTTTATCCAAGTTTTTGCACTACCTGGCATAGGCTAACTTAAGGAATAGTTGGAAATGTGTGGACTAAGCTTCTGCTGAATCCTGCAACCTTCAATAAATTCATCCGGCATAAACCAAATTTCCAATCGTTTGGGATCATAGTGCACGTTTAATTTTCGCCCAATCATCCGTTGAACTATGCTCGCATCAGGAGCAGTGATATAGGGTTCCAGAGCAAAGCGGCCGGAATAGTATTCACCATTGACTTGATAAGAGAATGCAAACACCGGTAGTACGATCTTTCCGTAGCGAGTTGCGCTCACAGTTTCAAGTCCACCAGACTCTATCGTCGCTTCGGTGATCGGCCACGCATTTGTTTTTTTTGCTCGTCTTTTCAGCCAGAACCACCAGCCACCTAAGGCTGCACTTATCGCTGCCAATTCCGTGACGCCAATAGTTATACCGACTGCGTCCATATGCAAATACAAATCGTCTTAAATTTCAATCGTGACATCGCCATTTTCAATCTTGAGAGGATAAACAATGACTTTTGCAGCAGCATTGTGCGCCGCTTCTCCAGTCTTCGTATCAAATGCCCAGCCGTGCCAGGGACAGATGATTTTACTGCCCTCGATCACTCCCTGCCCCAGTGGGCCACCGCGGTGGAGGCAGACGTTGTTCATGGCAGTGATGGTGCCGTTGGCATTTGCAACGCAGATTGTTTTTTCACCGCAGAGGAATTCTTTAGCTTCGTCGTTGCCGGGGAGTTCGGATTGCGTGGTGAGTTTGGTGAAGGGCATGGCTCTAAGAAAAGACGGGGCAAGCCCCGTCTCCACATGGTCCATTTACTTTGGTTGAAGTGTTTGCGCGATCATCACCTGACGTTTGAAGCTCTCCACCATGTTGGGATCTAGCCTTACTTCTGTCGGCTTCTTAGCCAGCGTCATCTGATCAATTTTGTCTTGCAACTTCAGCAGCGAATAAAACAAATTTTCTGGACGTGGGGGGCAGCCGGTTACGTAGACGTCGGTAGGAACGATCTTGTCCACGCCTTGCAAAACTGCGTACGTATTAAACGGGCCGCCGACCGACGAACACGCGCCCATCGAGATTACCCACTTGGGATCGGGCATCTGCTCGTAGATTCGCTTCACTACCGGGGCCATCTTCAACGTCACCGTCCCTGCGACGATCATCAGATCACTCTGCCTCGGGCTGGGACGAAACACTTCGGAGCCGAAGCGGGCGATATCGAAACGCGCCGTAGACGAAGCGATCATTTCGATGGCGCAGCAGGCCAATCCAAACGTCATGGGCCAGACCGCCGACTTGCGAGCCCAGTTGAAGACGTAATCCACGGTGGTGATCAGAAAGTTCTTTTCAAACTTGTTCTGGAGCCAAGCCATGTGTGTCCTCGGGTACTCCGTTTACAATAGCCGCTTCTATTGGACAGCAGCGGAACGCATAAGTCTAGGTGGGAGCGCGAAAGGTGTCAATCCGGATCGAGGTCGTTAAAGGAGACATCACGACCAGCCGGGGTTGGACGCCATCGTCAACGCCGCGAACACTCAGTTGTTCTCGGCTCCGGCGTGGCTGGCGCCATTTACCGTCGCGGAGGGGCCGAAATTGACCGCGAAGGTCAGGCCAAAGCCCCCATCAAGATGGGAGAGGCCGCAGTCACCAGCGCTGGGCGCCTGCCGAACAAATATGTGATCCATGCCGCGGCCATGGGGTATCGTCCGGAGGATGTAAGCGTTCCTAAACGAGAAGGGTCGTTATCGAGCGCGGCGATTATCTCGGAGGCTACCCGAAATAGCTTAGTGCGTGCAGATGAACTGAAACTGGAGAGTTCGGTTCCCCGCCCTGGCAACTGGCGTCGCAGCGTTCCCCGTGAATGAATGTGCGGATGTAATGATCAGCGCGGTGCAGCAGTATGGGCGCGAACATGCCGCAAGCAGTGTGAAGCTGGTGCGGTTTGTGCTTTTCGGTGATGCCGACTATCAAATCTTCCAAAATGCCTTGCAAATGACTGGAGCCCATGGCTGAAAGCAAGCCCACTCCCCGCGAACCGTATTTCTGCATTTTTGTGATCGCCCTGGTGCTGCGGGTGGTCTTGATCTTTTTCGGCCACACTTACAAGTTTTACGATCACAATCACAACTTCAGCTTCGGATGGGAGATGGGTAGCATTGGCCGCTCTCTGGCTGCGGGTGAAGGCTTTAGCAGTCCGTTTGGTGCACCCACAGGGCCGACCGCATGGGAACCTCCGCTCTATCCATATTTGATTGCTGGTGTGTTCAAAGTTTTTGGGATTTATTCCCTGGCGTCGGCGGTCAGTTTTTGCTCGCGATTAACAGCGTTTTCTCAGCGCTTACTTGCATTCCAATTTTTTGGATTGCTAGCCGATGTTTTGGGGAAAGAGTTGCCTTGTGGACTTGCTGGATGTGGGCGTTACTTCCCCCGATAATGACATGGGCAACGCGGTGGGTTTGGGAAACCAGCCTGGCGGCATTTCTGCTGACTTGGCTTTTTTGGCTCACGCTGGTGATGGAGGATGGCGAATTATCTTTCAGCCCTTCGGAGTCCGTACAGGAGTCGCCGACAAACCAGGGGTACCGAGGGCTTTTCCCCTGGACATTGTTCGGTTTGCTCTGGGGCATCGCCGCGCTGGTTAATACTTCGCTGCTCTCGTTTCTTCCGGTTTCGGGGTTATGGATTTGCTGGCGGCGCCGAAAACTGGGCAAGCGTTCTCTAGGTGGTGCAGTGCTCGCCTCGGCAATTTTTCTTCTCTGTATCGCTCCCTGGACGGTGCGCAACTACCATACATTCGGAAAATTACTTTTGATTCGTGACAACTTCGGCGCCGAGCTTAGGTTGGGGAATGGGCCGGGAGCTAATGGCACATGGATGCAACAGCTGCACCCCACACAAAATGGGGCATGAGATGAATCGCTATCGCAATCTGGGCGAGACCGCTTATATCGCCGCGCGTAAGCAGGAAGCTTTTTCTTTTATTCGCGAGGACTATGGAAGATTCCTGATTCTTTGCGCAAAGCGGTTCGCCTACTACTGGGCAGGGGTACTGCGCCCCACACAGACTTTCGGGCAGACCATACTCAGAAATTCCTTATATTGCGCATCTTCATTACTGACTTTCTGGGGATTGGTCATTGCCTGGAAAAATCGCAAACCTGCGGTATGGCTTTTCTTCTGGTTGATCCTCGTTTATCCAGCGGTGTACTACGTAGTCTTTCCTCATCCACGCTACCGCCATCCCATCGAACCAGAGATGGGAATGCTGATTGTGTTCGGCATTATGGGTAGCGAGGAAAAGGCCACACCGGAACAGCGAATCGGCGCGACCCGATCAGCCTAATCAATCTGCGGCTTTGATGTCCACCACGTGGATGGTTTTAGATTTTGCGTTGAGCGTTCCCGTAACTTTGACTTTCAAACCGGCAAATGAGGCTGGCTTCTCCTGGTCATCCAGGCGGTAGACCAGATCTCCCACGGCCAAAACGTAATCACCGCCCAGATACTTGATGCAGTAATTGGTGCAATTGGTCGGAGTGCCTCCCATATTTTTGTTCTTCATACATTTCTGTGTGGGAGCGGGTCAGCGAATGCACATTTAAAGCGCACTGACTATCGGCAATTTCTCCGGTGAATGTTGTATGCGCTTTATCTTCAGCACCGGCCAATAAAATGGACGCCAGCACCAGCATCCCCGCGAAAACAGTTTTCTTGCTCATCTTGCGCTCCTTGAATATCAGTTCAGGGCACCACTACCAATTTCATATTCATGTCTCGTGATCTTCACTGCAAATCACGCTACACACCACCACATAGTCGCCGGGTTCGGATGGTGCAGTCAGGTGAAACTCATGCGTCCCGGGCATCAGCGCCAGGTTCCATCCCGGCACTTTCATGCGACTACCGGCATGCATTAGTGTGAATCCATGAATGGAACCATCACGGTTCCAGGTTTTGCCTTTGTTCGCGGTGACTCGCAACAACACCGCCTCACCGGCCTTTAAAGTAATTTCCGGCTTGGACTGCCCGGCAATTTTGAAGCGGCTGTCTTTGTCCGCCGTTATTTCAACCACATGAATCTGCGCTTGGGCTAAAACCGCTCCCAGAAGCACACCAACTGCCAATACGGTCCCGCGCAAATACGCACTCATCGCTTGATCACCTTAGATCGTTCGCTGGTTACTGCGTCATGTAGGCCAGGATGTAGCGCATATCTGCATCCGTAATGGTGGCGCGCACCCGCATATGGCGGACAATCGTGGCCATCATGCGAGGTGGAAATTTATGCGGCGCAGCGTGGCAACGGCTGCAATTGGCGCGAAACCTCTTCTCGCCTTCCGCACGGATGTTGTCGGTCCGCCGTCGCGCTCAGCGGAAGCACTGTTGGTTGTGACCGCGGCTGGATCCGCGTTTGCATTTGCGTTTTTTGGTGGATCAGCGGCAAAGACAGCTGCGGCTAATGCCAGAATTCTTGCGAACAACATGATTTTTGATTTCATCGTGCTCCTGTCGGCCCAAGCGGCAGGGCAAAGCGATAGGCGATGCCCATCGTCCAGACATTCCAGTTGTGGATACCGAGCCAGCGGCCGTAGCTGGCCGAGGCCTTTAAGCCATCATGCAGGTAGAAGTTCAATCCAAAGTCTGGTTGGCGTACATTGCCGTGAGGCAACTCGTATTCGTTAAGCTCCGCCGGATCGGTTTCTTCACCACTGAAGAACTGCTGCATACGGGCCACGAATTCTGTCCGGCGCATCGCGGATCGCCAGAAACTGACCTGGTTGAAGCGATATGCTCCTTCCACCCAGTAGCCGCTACCGTTATGTGAACGGGTGTATTAGGAAACGGACATTCAGCGGCACTCGCATGGGCTGCCATGCAAAATGAAATCCAAAGGCGTTTGTGCGGTCTTCCTGTAGTTCTTTCCGGAATGACGCGCCTACTTCCACCCGCGGTCCGGGAAAAAAGAACCCAACACGGCCACCTGCCACACGGTCCGATTCGAACTTATTGACCGAACTATTTGTAGAAAAATATGTGGCGTAGTTCAAATTTGCCTTGGAGCTCACAGCAAATCCACCTCGCAACATGACACCGTCACTGGATTCAGGATTCAGGCCAAAAATCAGCGGCACCTCATGCAGATCGCGTATCCAAATGGGATACAAACGTTCGTTGTAGATGCCAAATGGAGTTAGGAATCTACCGGCCGTGACCGTCACATAGCGGTTCGCAATGTAGTCTGCCTGAAGATAATCAATGTCCTTGCTAACGACTCCTTTGTAAGGACCGTTAGGGTCTTGACGTTCGAAATCCCCTTCAAATCCCGCGCGGGCTTCGACCAACCAGCGATTTCCCAAAGGCAGCAGGAGCACCGGATTAATTTCCGGCGCGAGTTCAGAATTCCCTCGGTCTACCGTGGTGAAGTATCCGGCATTTCCCGTAAGAATAGGAATTGGGCGTTCGTCGTAGGCGGTTTGAGCAGATAAAAAAGACGGCGCCAGACAAAACAGCAGGGACAGCGAAATAATGGCGAAAAAAACTTTCTTTCTTTCGAGCTGAAGCTTAAGTTCGGACCACGAATACTTCAAAACAATACTCCGTATTCCTCACGTCTAAGGCCCCTACGCAGGATTGTCGCGCACCTCGGTAAATGATTGAAAGATAACCTTGGTAATGCTAAACGAGCGCATCTCAGGACAGCCCCGTTTTGGCAGTAAAGCTCACAAATTGCTCATCCATGCGTCTAAGCTGAGCAGTACGTACTTGAAATGAAGAAAACAAAAACA
>CAWBXL010000005.1:0-34573 GCA_963792305.1 uncultured Acidobacteriaceae bacterium
CGCCTGATGCCAATCAGCTCTCGATGCGAACGGTTGCTTCTCCTGCCGCATCGGTGGTTGCGCCTGCACCGCAGATAGCTGGTGTGCGAAAAGCGGGGAGGAAGCAGTTTGCCAGTTACCGTTGTCGCCCCCGCGCCTGTGATGTAACTCTATACGCATGCAGAAGATGGGAAGTGATGGCCTTGGTGCTTCTCTGCGGTTCCGCCTTCGCCGCAGTTGCCGCTGTCTGAGCAACGAGCCGGACGAGGACGCGGGAATAAAACTCTTTCCGCTTCAGGCGCTGCGGTTGTGCCTCCGGCCCCCGCGGTTCATGGGCGCGCTTTTCGTGCCGGAGGCAGCGGCAATTTAGTTAGTGGTGCAGGAACGTTCGTGGTTCCACCGTCTCCTTCCATGGGGCATGCATTAGTTCGGCCGGAGGACGAGGAAATTCTCTCGCCGGCGCAGAGCACAAGTGGTGCCGCCAGTGCCCTCTTTGCGCGGGCGCGAATATCTCGCAGGTAATGGTGGGAACTCGATTGGTGGGGTGGGTGCATCAGTGGTTCCACCGTCTCCTTCGTTGGGAAATGCATTGGTGAGTGCTGGCGGTGTAGGAAATTCTTTGGGTGGTGATGGGTTGGGCGTAGTTCCTCCGCCTCCTTCGATCGGTGGTTCTGGCGTTCGCGGTTTTGGCACTGGCGGAATAAGGTCATTCGGTAATGTTGGTGGGTCCGCGGTGCCGCCGACTCCTTCGGTTGGGCGACTCACTGGTCGCGGAGGAGCCGGTAGTGGCGGCATGGGCTCATTGACTGGTGCTGGGGAGCAAGTGGTCGCCCTGCTCCGTCCATTGCTGGCTCGGGACTGGGAAGTGGTGGAACCGGCCGGGGCAGCGGAGGAAATTCGTTGGCTGCGGGTTTGGGTTCGCAAGTGCTACCCCCATCGGGTACGGGGAGGGGAGGGGCAGGAAGTGGAAATGGTGGCGGTGGGAATGCCTTGTCTGGTACGGGTTCTGCCGGTTCGGGACAGGGCGTGGGATCTGGTGGCGTAGGCCCAGGATCATCATCAGCGGGCGGCGGTACCGAAACTGTGGCCCGGCTGGGGGCATCTCCGATTGCGGGTAATGCTGGAGGCGGCGGATCGGGGGCCAACCCAATTATCAGTTCAACCATTCCTTCGCGTACACAGGCCGCTGATTTGCCAGCTGGGAAGACACAAGTGGTGCCTCTGCGAGTGATCCAACTGGCATTGGCGTTGCCGATGACTTCTTATTTTTCCAACTACGAAGCTTTCATCGCTGAACGGTCGGTGAACCGTGATACCACTCAGCTCATCAAATTGGTCTATATTTTTCTTCCTTATCAGCGGCGGTTGACAGAGTTTGGCGTGAAACCTTCGAAGACTTTTAATCTGCGCGTGACGCGTGATCCTAGTTGCGACGAGAGTCTGATTAGCATGACATGGCCTGAGGGAGAAGGGCGCGGCCAGGCTCCGGCTGAGTCTAATAAAGATAAGTTGCCCTGCTATCGCACTACTGCGGATGATTACCGCAAGGCTTGGGAAAAAGTACAGTGACAAAAACACCCGTAACATGGTTTGCAGAACGTCTCGGGGGATAGCTTATGTTCACCTAGTTATTATTACTTTATGACTTTTGACCGAGGGTGGGTGCAAACAACCAGTCCAAACCAAATAGAAAAAGTTAAATAAACGATAGAGCCCGTTATAATTTCACCGCTTCTTGATAAACCGCCTGTCATGATCTTCAGCAAAGCTATCGCCACAACTGCAAAGTGAACCAAATTGCCGAGCGCAACCGGGCGGCTATAAATTCCGCCCATGAGGTTAGCCCGGGCCATCCAGTTCAGGATGGCAAATCCTAGATAGAGCGCGCCTGCCACTTGTATGGGTAATACGGTAAGACCATCACGGTTAAATCCATAATGACGGACAATTTCCTGCGGTGCAAACGAAGCGGTGATGCCAAGCACCGCCATGAATATTGCACTCAAACTCATCAGAAGTTTTGTGTTCATTTTCTTCACTCAAGCTGCTTAGATCACATAGCTTTTAGATTTTTGGGCGTTTATTGATTGGTAGTTTGCACTTTTTCTGACGGGCGCTTGGCTAGTAATGCGAACCCCAACGCAACGGCTGAAAGGATTGCTCCTGTGTTGAAAGCTGCTTCATAGTTTCTAAATTTGTCGAATAGCTGCCCGCCAATGTACGGGCCTATTATTCCTGCCACTCCCCATGCGGTAAAAAGCATTCCGTAATTGATGCCTGCGTTTTTTGTGCCCCAAAAATCTGAGGTGGTGCTGGCGTTGACTGACAATTGAGTGCCGTAGCACCAGTAGACGATGAACACCATCACATACAGCATGGCGATGGAGGCCCCTACTTTGTAGAGCGCGGGCATGGCCACTATGGAAATTCCAATCATCAGACGAAGGACGTTGAGACGGCCCATGCTGTCAGAGAACCAGCCGGAGAGAATGCGACCTCCAGCATTGCCGCAGGCTGCAACTACTAATGTCATGGTGGCCAGCAGATCACTGGAAATTCCCTGGCTGCGAGCAAACGGGACTAACTGGCTGATGACCATTAGCCCTGCAGAAGTTCCAAGCGCATAGGCCAGCCAGAGAAAATAAAAACTTGAGGTACGCAGTACTTCCCCCGGAGTGAAATCTTGCGTAACGGAGTTTGTTGTAGCGACTGGAGGAGTCCACCCTGCTGGCCTGTACCCGGCCGGCGGATTTTTGAGTAAGAACGAACCTACCATCGTCATCACAAAAAATATTGCGCCGAGAATCATGAAGGTCCCGCGCCAGCCGTACATAGGAATTAATACTTTGCTGGAGAGTGGCCCGAAGATGGCGGAGCCTGCGCCGTATCCGCCGACCGCCAGGCCTACGGCTAATCCGCGCTTGTCGGGAAACCATTTTGCCATGACTGGGATTGGGGTGGCATAACCGAAGCCGTTGCCCAGACCGCCGATCACTCCGAAGCAGACGTAAAGCCAGGTCAAGGATTGCGTGTGCGCGCAGAGGAAGAAGCCGAGACTGACTAAAATGCCTCCTGTGATTGAGATCCAGAACGGGCCGAGTTTGTCTTGCAGACGTCCGGCCAGAATAAAACTTAGCGCGAAGACCGATACCGCTATCGTGAATGTGGCCGAGGTTTGGGAACGCGTCCAGTGGAAGTCTTTTTCCAGAGGGGCGACAAAAACGCTCCAGCCGTAGAGCGTGCCCAGCGCCATGTTCATGGAGAGGCCTCCGACTACTCGCCACCAGCGGTTGGTGGTTACGGCTGCTTCGGGTTGGGTCATTTGCGCTCCGGGTTTCGACGTTAGCTAAATTGCGCGTTTAAATGTACAGGAGGATTGCGGAATGACCAAGGACGCAGTAAGCAAACACAAGGTCCCTCGACTCCGCTCGGGATGACAATGAAGTTTTTGTATTTAGGGTGATATCACTTGCGGCGGGTGTTTCCTTGGCAAGACCATTCTTTCAATAAATGGTCTTGCCTCTGGGATGATGATTTTGGGTTCTTACTGCCTGGCAACTTCTACATCATTCTTCAACAAGCTGACTTCTACGCGCGTTGTGCCCGCCCGATTTTCTACCGGCGTGTTTCCCATCCCCAATACAAAGATGCGATAGGAAGGAACGTCGTAGTTCAACATCAAATAACGGACAACCGAGTCTGCCAGTTTGCGGGAGTTGGTGATTGCGCCTTGGCCTTTGCCGGAAGAGAAACCTTGCACTTCGATGATGTATCCGTGCTGGCCTTTCAATTGGGCAGCCATTTGATCTAATGCGTCTTTGGCCTGCTTGCTCAATACGGTCTGACCAGGACGGAAACGGATTTCCGTTTGGTTGGCGGCTTTGAACTGATCAATATTTCCCACGGATGTCTCTGACGCAGACAATTTGGTGTTCAGCGCCGAGGCCGATTGAAATGCCATCTGCGCTTTGCTGGTGGCATCCGTAGCGTGATCATCAGCGAGTTTGGTCTTGGTGGAAGCCATCTGGATTCCCTGCTGGGCGCGGCTGTCCACGTCTTTAATTGCGGCGCTGTTGGATGCAGTCAACTGATCGAGTTCGTTCACCCGGTCGCGGATGGCATCCGTATTCCGGCGCACATATTTCTTGCTGGCAAAGGGATGCAAGACCAGCCAGGCTAGGCCCGGGTCGTCCCCGTCCCACCAATTTTCAGGTTTATTGTTGACGGGTAATGGGTCTTTGCCGGTTGCGGTCTCGCGCGGCGTTGCCTGCGCGGTGCTGGTGCTTGAACTGGGTTGCTGCGCGAATGCTGAGACAGTCAGGATGGCGCACAAAAACAGGGTCCAGGTGAAACGATTCTTCATAGCTACTTTCCTTCCTACCACAATATCTTGGACAAGATTGTAGCGCTGAACATCAGGCCAAACAAGGATTTGTGGAAACTAAAAACTCCCAGGAATGTCCACTAAGATGCAAGAATTTTCAGTCCGGCCCCCAGCCTGGTTCCCGGGTTCAGTGCCATTGACAATGGATTATATCGTCATGCCGGATGCCGCCATCAAAGTGTCAGTGGTAATTGAACCCGCTCACCGAGCAGGTGGAAAATCCAATCGCATTCCCGCTCTGGTCGGTCACCTTCAAACTTTGAAATGCCAGGTTCACCTGGGCATTCGCCGTTCCTGTGCCGCTAGTATCGCAAGAGTCGGAATTACCCACGGAACATGTAACCTGCGCATTCAGGATCAGAAGAGTGTTTGCCCCAACCACTTCTCCTAATTGAGTAGCGCTCGAAACTGTAATGTTCCTGTCCGCATTTACGTTGCCCTGGTTATGCGGAGGTTGTGTAGAAAGCACATCTGTTTCCTGATTCGGTTCAAACGACATAGACACTTGGGCATTGGCGCCACTCACGCTGCCCGTACTCGTTAAGTGATAGGTCTGGGTGACGGTTGCCTGTGCGCCGACCAGCGCAGTATCGTCCGGCACGATGACGAAGGTGTCACCTGATTGCAGTAAGACACCAGCCCCATCGTTGGCTACATTATCGCTATGCACGCTGGCCTGGAGTGACCCATACGACGCAGTAGCGTTCGCGCTGGCATCGGAGTTCGATGCGGAGTCGGTCAATGTCGAGGCAGTATTGCTGCTTTTGTCGGGATTCGAGTTCGCACCCACGCCAACCAGCACTTCCAGACCACTGCTGCCCGCGAACCGGGCCAATTTTCCGGCGCAGGTCCCGACCGTGATCGTGGCTTCGCCGAATGCTCGTGGGTCAGCCACACTGGTGGCGCGTATTGTGAAAACTCCAGGGGTGTTTCCCGCGATGAATATGGGGAGGCCGTTGTCGAAGATAAGGCTGCCCCCGGTGGCGGTCCAGGTCACCGAAATATCGTTGGTGCCAGTCACCCTTGCGTTGAACGCCTGCCGCCCTCCCGCAATCTCCACGTTCACACTTCCAGGATTGACTCTGACCTGCACCCCTCCGCATCCACTCATAAGACGAGTGCGCTGCGCCGCATCGCCTGTGTACAAATCGGAGTAGGCGTAGTAGCAGAGGATTTCCAGATCGTTCACCGCCGTTTCGTTGAAGTGAATCGTCTTCCCCTCGATCAGCTGGGTCACGTCGGCGGAATAATTTGTCGTTCCATATTGCACGGAGCCTACTCGGTCCAAGTCGAACTTTTCTGTCCTGCCTCCGCCGGTGAATCCATCGCCGTTCAAATCAAAGCGGCTGTAGTCGGGGTTGTTTGGCTCGACTGCATTGCCAAACGAATCTTGCAGGTTACTCAGAAACACTGTCAGGTCATTCTCGTCGAACTTGCTGTCGTTGTTGACGTCAAGCAGTGCCAGCCGGACCGGCGCATTGGCAGGATTAGGCAGCGCCGCGGCATCGAGCGAGAGCGCCGTCGCATAAGCATCAACCACATTGCCTGCGGCCCCCGGGCGGGCGTTCATCAGGATCGCCTGCCGGGTAGTCTGCACCGGCTGGTTCTGGCGGAGATCGTCGGATAACAGCCAAAGATAAGAAGTCAGCCCGGCAACCTGTGGCGCAGCGAAACTGGTGCCATCGATCAAACCGGAAAATGAGTTGACATGCTCTCCCACGGCGTTGATGTCCTCGCCGCTGTCGGAG
Organism: uncultured Acidobacteriaceae bacterium; assembly: GCA_963792305.1. Lineage (GTDB taxonomy): Bacteria > Acidobacteriota > Terriglobia > Terriglobales > Acidobacteriaceae > CAWBXL01. The sequence continues at coordinate 6,112 of CAWBXL010000005.1, forward strand.
AATGTTGAACTGAGCAGGCTATTGAAATTCACACCCTGGGTTGTGCTGCCGGTGATCAGTACATTGTCTTCGCCGGCGATCTTGTCGAGCCCGTTGGCAACGATGTAAGCGTTGAGCGAGCTCACCTCAGCCGGAGTCGCCGTCAAATCCGGCAACGGAGGTTGCGCGGAACTCTGCCATTTCGTAGTGTCGGCCACAAACGTAAACAGCGGATCGGAATTAGTAGCGACATTCAGAAAGCTATTGAAACGGGCCTCTCCTGTCCCCGCATAAAACTCTGCGATAAGATCGTCGGCGCTATTACCAGCGCTGGCAGCGGCGAGAAAATTTCCCCATTCACTATGTGTTTGCTGCTTCCAGTAAAGGCCGTACACTGCGCGCTCCATGGGGCTGGCGATATCGTTCGTGATGGAATCAGCCGTGCAGCGTGGCGGATTGGCGTTGGGATCAAGGTCGCAGTCCGCATTGAAGCCCGACGATAAATTCATGATGAAAGGGGGATTCCCGGCCGGGAAATCAAGAACAATGCGGTCTATCTCCGCGCGCATGCCGAGGTTCGCGGTTTGCACACCCGTGATGTCCAAACATTGCACAAACGGATTCGCGCCGGTAGGCGAAGTGGAGTTGAACATCGCTCCCAAAGTCGTGGTCACATCGTAGCCGTGTGCCTCTGTGCCGTTTTCTCCAGCCGATAACAGTGTGAAATTTGTGCTCGGGACTTCCAGGCTGAATCCATCATGCGTGACCGGCGCCGGGCGGAGAAAATCATCGGGAATCAATATTGGAACTTTGCGCGATTCGCAATTATTAGTTGCCAGCCTCTGCATGTTCCACGCCGCAGGAAAGCGAGTGGGGATAAGTTGTAAATCAGAGAATGATGCCGGATCAGTAGGCAGAACCTGGCTGATCACAACCCGAGCGGGAAAAGCTGTGATGACGCCCGCCGATGCCCGCAAAGTTTGCGCCACCTGCGCAATGGCAGCAGCTGTCGGTTGTGCTGGCACCGCGACGGTCACAAACGTCGTGCCCTTCGACATGGAGAGAATGCCGCCCTGTACCGAAGCCAGCGCCGCGTTCACTTGTGCGACGGTAGCATTCGCCGCAAACAGCACATCAATTTGATCGAGTATCACGCCATGACTGATCAGACCGCTGTCAACAGCTTCACCGGGGACATTGCTGGTGGCATTCGCCAGCGTAGTAGTTGGATCATTGGTAAGAATCGACCCGTTCTGCGGCTCGACCGCAAAAATAAACGTGGACGACGCGCCACCTCCCGGCGTGGGATTGCTCACGATGACGGCGGCTGTTCCTTGGGAAGCCAGATTGGAGGCTGGCACAGCAGCGGTAATCTTTGTGCTGCTCTGAAAACTAGTCGTTAGCGATGCTCCCGCCCATTTCACGACCGACCCAGAAACAAAGTTTGTCCCATTCACGGTCAAGGTGAAAGCTGCGCCACCAACGGTTCCACTCGAAGGCGAAATAGAGCTCACGCTCGGCAGCGGATTGCCATTCCCCTTGCCACCAGGCGGCGGTGGAGTGCTGGACCCGCCTCCGCAATTCGTGAACAAGATACAGATCCCCACAGTTAGCAGCGAGATCAAAGTTTTCTTTGACATGATTTCCTTGTAAAAAAGTGCGTGCTCTTACTGCACGTTGACCCAGTCCGGTCCGCTCTGGGAGCATCTTGCTTCCCATTTCCCTTGGATCGTGTCCTGTCTACTGAGAGGCTGTGTACGTAAATGTGACGGTGGCGTTCCGGGCTATGTGCAGACCTGTTTCCATCCCAGCAACGGCAAAACACCGCGCAGTAAGTTGCCAGTGGACATCGAATCCGCCCGGCTGCGATACGTGCATAGTTTTGCTGAATGGGACGATGGGAGCAGTATTTCCGCTGGATTGTTGTCCATCGTTGAGATCGAACTCTACCGACTGATCCGGACCGCCGGCGTCAATGGTGTCAAAAAAGGCGTCCCCGGTCATAAACAGTCTGCTGTCGGTCAATCCCACGGACGCGCCTCGTGTCAGCGTCCCGCTCACGGAAACCGTCAACCCTCCGGGCGGCACGTTAAATTCAAGCGCCCCGCCGGAAGAGACGGTCAACGCCGGCATGAACGGAAGAGTAACGGTATCGTCGCTGTTCTTTTTGCTGTCGCCGTCGGCAGTGCAACTGATGGTGGAGGTGAAGGTGCCGCTGCTGGGGACGACACCGCGCCCCACAATCGGCCCCTCCGCATGGGCGCTGACGGAATATTGGACAGGTTGAAAATTTCCGGGCTGCTGATAACTCCCGCTAGTAAAAGCGTCCAGAGGCCCGGGTTTTAGCGTAGAGGAAGTGTTGGATGCGCTCAGGATTTGTTGCGGGAATACTTCGTTGCTGGTGAGGAAATCGATTCCGAGAACATCGGCGGTATAGCCGGCTTCCGCACCAAACGTTCCCGAGATTAGCGTGACCTCTGCCGTGCCCGAGATGGTGGGATCGTTCGCGTCAGTGGCGCGCACCGTACACGGCCCGACGTCATTGCCGGCGGTATAGTTCCCGCTAGCATCAATAGTCCCGCAACTTGCGCTCCAGGTGACGGGATCGTTGGCCGGAGTGTTGGCCGTGAACTTCTGCGTCTGCCCAGGAACAAGCGTTGCTTTGGCCGGCGTAACTGCCAGACCGCAGCGGCCCGCCAGCAGGCTCTTGCGGACGTCGGGATCGCCTGCGTACATCGGCGAGTAGGCGTAATAACAAAGAATTTCCAGGTCGGTTAAAGCGGTTTCATCGAAGCGAATTTCCTGGCCTTCGATAGTCTCGGAAATATCCGAGTATTGACTGGCACCGAATTGCACCGAGCCAACCCGGTCGAGATCGAAGCGTTCCCGTCGCGCTCCTGCGGTGGTGAATCCGTCGCCGTTCAAGTCATAGCGGCTGAAGTCGGCGGTGGTGCCGGGCGCAGGCTGGTGGCTGATGTCAGTTGATGTCGAAACAAAAAGGTGGCTCAGGATTTCATCAATGTCCGCCTCGTCAAACTTGGTGTCGTGATTCACATTCAGCAGCGCGAACCGCATAGGCGCGTTTTCCGGACTCAGCGTGGTGCCGTCGAGCGCGAGCACCGTTGCATAAGCGTCAATAAATTTGTTGCTGTAGGTGTTGGAGACGATGATGTTTTTCGTGATCGCGACAGGCTGGCCGCGCAGATCGGGCGATAGCATCCACAAGTACGAAGCCAGTCCCGCCACTTGAGGCGCGGCAAAACTGGTACCGCTTGAAAGGAAATTGCCAGTCAGGTCAGGAATATTTTCGCCCACGGTGAGCACGTCTGCATTGGCTTGGGAAAATAACGACACTCCCATCTGGTCGCCCCGGATGTGCTGGGTCAGTTCCGTGCCGGGAGTCTGATTAATGGTGCTGCCGACAGAGATTATGTTGTCGGCAACCGAGTCTGCGCCATTGAGGCCTAGATCCGCAACATCCTGTTTCAAGATGTCGAGTTCAGGGGCCGACGCCTTGATGGATACGAATCCCCGCGCCTGATCATTCGCGGATGGGGTCCACAGCGCGTCGTCACCGACCAAGGCGAAATTCGGATCTGGCAATTGCGCCAGGGTGCGTTGCGAGTTGAAGCGCGAATCCCCAGTTCCCGGATAAATCTCCGCGACATCATCATTCCGGTTATTGCCCGCCGATTGTACGAATAAGTAGTCGGGCCAGCGGTCTTTGGTGCGTGCTTTGAAATAGAGAGCGTTGTATGCGCGGTCCAGCGGTTGCGACAAAGCGCTGATATCGCCTGGAAGGCACGGATGGTTGTTCTCGTGCTCGGGATCCCGATTGGGGCAACCGCCGTAACCCCGCGATTCGTTGACGATGAATTTGGTGGTCCCTGGCGACGGCATGCTATCGGCGAAAACGTCGGTTTCGTCGTTTTCCGAAAAGCCCAGCTCCACAACCTGCTTCAGACGTACGTCCATGCATGTGGTGTTCAGTGAAAACGGGTTTGCACCGACGATGTGTGCGCCAAGGACTTTGGTGACGTCATAACCGTGTTGCAAGTTGTCAGTATTGTCACTGGCCGGAGGAGAACTCGCATGCTCCAATTTTCCAAATAGAGGGCTGAGCTGCGAAAAGGCGTCATCAGAAAACACATCGAGCACCTCAGTCGGGAAAGGGGTGCTAGGACACGTAACCGAAGCACTGGTGCTCGGATCGCCGAATTTAGCGGGGTCGGCCAGGTTCCACGCCGCCGGAAAGCGTCCGGGCAGAAGATGTTGAATATTAGTCGCCAACGCCGCCAGGGTGATGTCGGCGTTGGTGAACACCACGTTGTTGCTGGCCACATTCACGATCGCCACGTGATGTACGCCGGGAGCGGCCTTCAACTGGCTAACCAGTCCCTGGAGAGCAGCGATAGAAGGCTGGCGTGGTATTCCGACGGTCATTGCCGTAAAGCCGTGTGTCAGGGAAACGATGCCAGCGTCAATCGATCCCAACGCGGCGTTGACCTGAGCGACGGTGGCGTTGTGGGCAAAGAAAATACTAAGGCGATCCATGACGACGCCGTTTTCAATCGCGCTGCCATCGACATTGCTCTCGTGAAAGTCAGCCGTGGCGCTGGTAAGGGGATCGTCTGGATTTCCCGGTAATGCAGAGCCGTTGCCGATCTGCGGAGCAATCGTGAAGGTGAAGTTGGCGGAACTACCTCCGCCGGGAGTTGGGTTCGAAACCAAAACATGCGCGCTGCCGGCAATCGCCAAATCGGCAGGAGAAACACTCGCAGTCAGCTGAGTCGCGCTGCCGAACATCGTCGTCCGCGGGCTTCCATTCCACTGCACCACCGAACCTGAAACAAAGCTCGTCCCGGTCACCGTAAGGGTGAAGGCTGCGCCGCCTACAGGTGCGCTGGACGGAGAAATGGAAGTCACACTGGGCAGCGGATTGCCATTTCCGTTGCCATTGGGGGGAGGAGCGCTGGAACCGCCTCCGCAGCTTGCGAACAATGCGGACATCAATACAACCAGCAGCGTAATCGAAACTTTCTTTTGCATAATTTCCTTTTTGAAAATTTTCCTACTGCGAACTGGCCCAGTTCGTTCCGGTAAATGAGCACACGTTGAAACCCACTGAATTACCGTTTAGATCGAGCACGCTGCTGATGCCCTGCCAATGCACATCTACGGTCATGGCGGCCGATCCTGTTGGTGGAGTGGCTCCAGCCGCAGGCGCGCTGCCGAAACCGGCGGAAGCAACCGAACCGGAGGTAATGTCAAACGATGTACCAAACACGAGAGGTATTTCTATGGCGTAGGTCTTGCCATTGGGATCTCCGTGCGAGGGCTGCGTGTTCCCATCTTTAATGGAGCTGTCGCCGGAAAAGTTGTTGTCTTGGCCGGGTGTGTCAATATTCAAATCCCAATTGACCGCTGCATTTTGTCCGCTAATCTGCGGATGGGCCACGACCTCAACTGTGGCTATGGCTGTGGCTTGCTGTCCGAAGAGAGCGGGGTCCGCCGGATTGACAATGACCTGGTCGCGAAAGAATCCCTGCGACACAACGCCGCCGACACCGGCATCCGTTGTCGTATCTCTATCGGTGGCCGTCAGGCTGTAAAGTCCCTGCGCGGCCGTTCCCGACGCCGTACCATGCGGCCCGGGAAGGGACCGCGTAAGACTCCCGGGAGCGTTATCCAGTTCGAAGGATTGATTCTGGCCCTGATTTGCAAATTGCAAGCCAACGATGCTGTGAAACGTTTGTGGCGGAAAAGCGCAGCCCGGACCGATAGTGACCGTCGCCGTGCCGGTGAGACTGTCATCCACCGAATCCACGGCATGAACGCTGCACGGGCCAGTATCGTTGCCAGCAGTGTAGAGGCCGGTAGTACTAATGGTGCCGCAACTCGCGCTCCAGGTAACAGCGTCATTGTTCGGAGAATTGGCGGTGAACTGTTGCGTCTGGCCCTGCACCAGGGTGACGGTGGCAGGCGACACAGTGAAACCGCACCGCCCGGCCAATAAGCTTTTGCGTGCATCGGTATCGCCCGTGTACATGGGCGAGTAGGCGTAGTAGCAGAGAATTTCCAAATCGGTAAGCGCGTTCTCATCGAAGCGGATTTGCTGGCCTTCGATGGTCTCGGTAATACTTCCGTATTGACTCGCTCCATATTGCACGGAGCCAAGCCGGTCCAGATCCATACGTTCCCGCAGCGAGCCTTTGGCAGTGGTGAAACCATCTCCGTTGAGATCAAAGCGGCTGAAGTCAGCGGTGGTGCCAGCCAACGCCTGATTCGTGATATCACCAGTGCTATCCACCACGAAAAAGTGGCGTAGAAATTGGTCGATATCCAGCTCATCAAACTTTTGGTTTCCGTTGAGGTCGAGCAAAGCCAGACGCATGGGTGCGCCCTGCGGCGTAAGCGAGCCATCCAGTGACAACGCGGATGCGTAGGCGTCAATGAAGCCACTACGTGTGTTAGCGACGATGGCGCGCTTGGTGAATGAAATCGGCTCGAAATTGTGCAGATCGGGCGACAACATCCAAAGATAGGACGCGAGGCCTGCAACCTGGGGCGCAGAGAAACTGGTGCCATCCAAGCCGTTCACATCTATACCAACAGCGAATACATCAGGATTGATGTCAGAGAATGATGCCTGCTGCAGTTGACCAGGCAGAACGTGCTGGGTAAAGCCGGTGGCCCTATCCTGATTCGTGGTAGCACCCACAACGATGATGTTGTCAGCGATCGCTTTCCCGGCAAGACCGGCATCGGTGATTGCTTGTGCGACTGCGGCTTGTTCCGCTGGGGTGGCTTTGAGAGACTGGAACGCAACGAACGGTGACACGGCCGACCATAAGCTTTGGTCGTTAATGAAATTGAATTGTGTGTCTGGCAATTGCGCGATAGATATCTCAGAATTGAAGCGGGAATCTCCCATGCCTGGATAAATTCCGGCACTCGAGTCATCACGCGCATTACCGGCTGAATTCACTATCAGGAAATTAGACCAGCGACTGAAAGTTTTCTCTTTCCAATAAGCGGCCCGCTGCGCCCGATCAGCAGCGTGGAGGAGTTTGCCGTCGGGTGGGTTGCAAGGACCCTTACATAATCCACCGCTAAAGCCTAGAGACTCGCTTACGATAAATCTCCCACTCAGGGGCATGTTGGCAACGAAGTCGTCGATTTGCTCGTACGGTGTTGTGTTTTGCGCATTTTGATCCAAGTGGAGAGAAATGCATCCGCTGTAGGGAAATGGATTCGCTCCGTTCCCGGCGCCATTGAGGACCTCTGTCGTATCAAAACCATGCTGGAGAGATTCGACACCAAATCCTGAGACGGGGGGAACAGGTTGGTCTGCTGACGGAACTCTGACGTTGAAACCGCCAGGAGCATTTTCCGCAAAGAAATCTTCCATCATTACGGCCACGGGCTCAAAGGGACAAGGCCGCACCACCGTGTCGTTCGCGGGGTCGCCAACAATATCCGGGCGGAGAAGGTTCCAGGCTGCGGGAAAACGTGCAGGCAGCAGGTGAAGAATATCCAGATTGCTGGTGGAGCCCGGAACGCCGGGGAAGAATCTATTCGCTTGCGGCAACCGGCCGATGCCCGCATAAAGAATTCCCGGTGAGGATTCCAGTTGCGCAATCAACGCGTTCAACCCATCCACAGAACTCTGCTGCGGAATGCCAATTGTCACCGCAGTGAAACCTTGCGACATGGAGACGATCCCGCCACCGATCGAGGCCAGTGCGCTATTGACCTGGCCGACTGTCGCGCTCTTCGCGAAACGCACATCGAGCCTGTTCATGATGACCCCGTCCTGCACTTGACTGGCATCAACGCCGATTGGAGGCACCGTGGTTGTGGCATTCACTGCCGGTGAATTTGGATCTCCGGGAAGCGCGTTGCCGTTGGCAATCTGCGGGGTAATCGTGAATGTGAGATTGCCGGAACTGCCGCCGCCGGGAGTTGGATTCGACACCGATACGTGCGCGCTCCCGGCGATTGTCAAATCGGAAGAAGGAATATTCGCGGTCAGTTGCGTGGCGCTCCCGAAGTTTGTGGTGCGCGCGCTTCCATTCCACTGAACCACTGAAGTCGAGACGAAACCTGAGCCCGAAATGGTGAGCGTGAAATCTCCGCTGCCGACGTTCGCGCTAGTTTGCGAAAGCGAGCTGGCCACCGGCGCAGGATTGTTAATGCTGAAAGTCTTGGCGACAGAATTTCCGCCGCCCGGCGTAGGGTTGATGACGATCACATCGAGGGTTCCGGTCGTCGTAAGATCAGAAGCCGGTACTGATGCCGTCAAGCTGGTCGCGCTGACAAACGTTGTGGTCAGCGCCGTTCCTGCCCACTGCACAACAGAACCCGTAACAAAGTTCGTTCCGGCCACAGTCAGGGTGAAGGCAGCGCCGCCCACAGTTCCGCTGGAGGGAGAAATGGAACTCACGCTCGGCAGCGGATTTCCATTCCCATCGCCATTGGGCGGCGGCGCGGATCCCCCACCCCCGCAGCCGCTCAACAAAGCTCCAGCTACAACACTTAACACCAACAACTGCAAGCTTTTGCGCATCCCCACCCCTGGCTAGGGCGAAGCTATCGGGGAACGTTATATCCCGCAACGGGTATGAGCGGACATATGGCAAATGTCCCACAATGTCCCCTGTAAACGATCCTTGTTTGCCCCCTCGGGCACGGGTAAAATTGTCATACTCAGTAGCACTCCCCCTCTAACTTCAGTAGCCACGCTGAGGCGCGAAGTGTCACTTCATAAGGCCGAACCTTTGGACGAGCAGATCGTTGATATAGAAGACCGCCCATCCCCTCGTCCGGCAGACGACCGCCTCGACTCTTGGAAGGAAATCGCCCTCTATCTGAATCGCGACGTGCGTACTGTGCGCCGATGGGAAAAAGACCAGGCGCTGCCGGTACGGAGACACCAGCACCAAAAGGGCGCCAGCGTTTTCGCCTACAAGTCGGAGATCGATTCCTGGAGGCAAAACGAGCGGGAGCGGCTGACAGAAACTCCGGCGGCAGATCGTCAGGGGTCAGACGAAGATACAGCTGGTGATTACCGCACATCCTGGTTTGTATTCGGAGTGATTGGACTCTTCGCGGTAGTCACAATCGCAATGCTTGGATATTTTCGTTGGCGTTCCAGTCAAATTACCACGCAAACGTCGCCAGCCAAGCTGATGCTGGTAGTGCTGCCGTTTCAAAACCTGACCGGTGATCCCACGCAAGATTTCATCGGCGACGGCCTCACCGAGGAAATGATCACGCAAGCCAGTGGGCTTCAACACGACCGCATGGGGGTGATCGCGCGCACTTCCTCGATGGCTTACAAGGACACTAAAAAACCGGTCAGTCAAATTGGACAAGAGCTGGGAGTGGATTACGTTCTGGAAGGAAGCGTCCGTCATTCCGGGGAGCGGATTCGGATTACGGCTCAGCTGATTCAGGTGCGCGATCAAACTCACATTTGGGCGCAAGACTACGACAGCGACAAAAGTGACATCCTGAAATTGCAAAGTGAAACTGCACAGTCCATCGCGCAGCAACTCCATCTTCAGTTGCTGGCGCCGAAAGGCGTGAGCCGCGCAGCAAACCAGCGGCCAGTAGACCCACAGGCACATGAATTCTATGCGCAGGGACGGCATTATCTGGATCAGCGTTCGCGCGACACTTTGCCGAAGAGCGTTGAATCGTTCGAGCAAGCTATAGCAAAAGATCCCGAATATGCCGCCGCATACGCCGGACTTGCCGATGCTTACAACATGAGCACGTTTTACGGTCTGGATCCAAGTCTCAACCTGGTAAGCCAGGCCAAGATTGCTGCGGACAAAGCCCTGCAATTGGACAGCACCCTAGCCTCAGCGCATGCGGCCGAGGCTTACAGCGAATTCATGTTTCAGGGAGACTGGGCGACGGCAGAAAAAGAATTTCAGCGGGCGCTGGAATTGGACGACAATTACGTGCCGGCCCATCAGTGGTATGCGCTGTATCTTGCCGCGCGCGGACATATGGATGAATCGGTGAACCAGATGCAGTATGCGAAGCGGCTGGATCCATTGTCGCCTTCTGTACATGCCGGGCTGGCTTACATGCAGTACTTCGCCCGCAATTATGATCAGGCCATTGAATCCTCACGCACCGCGTTACAGCTCAACGCAAATTCTATTCCCGCACATGCGGTAATGGGCTGGGCATTACTCGAGCAGAAAAATTATCCGCAGGCGATTGAAGAACTGCAAACCGCGGCAAAGCTTTCCGGCAATGTACCTGTCTATGTGGGAGCGCTGGCGCGGGCGTATGCGTTGTCAGGCGACACCAGCAAAGCCAAAGCTCTACTCGTAGAAGAAGACAAGGTACACCCACAGCCGGGAGGATCGGGTACAGCACTCGCCGCCGCACATCTGGCAATAGGAGACAATGACCGCGCTCTGCATTGGCTCGAGGAAACCGCTCCCGGAGATATTCAGGCCAACTGGTTGCGTGTAGACCCGGCGTTTGACTCGGTGCGGCAGAATCCGCGCTTTGTAGCGGTGGTGAATCGGATTGGAACTAGAGCAGATTAAGCGCGATTATTTCGTGATCTTCAGATTACGGAAATAACCTTCTGTGCCGGGGCCGATCCACAGAGCTACGGCGCCTTCTTTATCTCCCAACTTTAAATCGTGAACCAGCAGACAAGGTTGCGGAACATTGTTGACGTACAACGATGCGTTTGTTCCCTGGACCACGATGCGCAGATGCATCCACTCGCCGGGTTGCATATCGGCGTAGGACTCGTACACGCCCGGGTTTTCCTTGCGCAATCTATCCCACGTCCACTCTGGCTCGGAGACATATTGCGTGCTGTGATTGCGGCGAAGCTGGTCGTCGGCGCGGCCATTGGTGGGGCGGACATAAAAGCGTTCCTGATGCAAGCCATCGGCTTGTACACGGAATGAAATGCCGATAAAACCTCGTGCACCTTCCGAAGCGCCCTTGACCGGAGTTCCAGAGACATCTACGTCAATGGTGCCGTTGTGGAAAATCAGATTCTTGACAATGGCCATCGCATCGCCGTTTCCCGTCATCTTCAGGGCTTGTTCGCCGTGATAAGTAGTGATTTCCGCCTGGGGGTTTTTCACATCCACAGTTGAGAGATTAGTTAGGGGGATTTGTTGAGCGGAACACGTAATGATAGAAGTGAAGATGATAAAGAAAAACTTTAGCTTTACATATTTCATATCGAATCTCCGGTCAGGAGTTTGACGTGGAATAAAGTGCGACGATAGCAGTTCCTCTTACCCTTAGACAACCTCCTCCATCCTTGGTCATCGAATGTTTGTGAGGTGGATTTATGAGCAAACGCGATAAATTGGCGAATACCAGAAGTGATGTAGCCGAGGATGCTCCGAAGTCAGGCGTTAGTGTGTTTCGTGATCCGGATGGATCACGGATGAGAAGCCCTGAAAGCGTGAATACCACTAAAGATTCAGAAAAATTGGGGTCAGAGAGGAAAGAAGAGTTAGATAATTAGACTCACCCCAAAAACCCTAAGCGACGCTCGGGACAGGCACCCTTGGAGTTCTAATGTGCCTGCGCCACCGCTTTTTCTAAATCATCCGCGGCCTGGTTGATTCCCCCCGCTGCCGTTTCAATGATCGTTGCCACTCCTGGCACTTGGGCTTCTGCCTCTCTCCATTTTTTCTCGTCCATGTATTCGCGGACTGCAGCAATTGGTTTGGCGCCGTATCCGGTGTATGCGCCTGGGGCATAGATTTGATTTTTGAACCAGGGACGTTCTGGGAGACCTTTTTCGTTCAGGAACAAACGTGGGACTTTCAACAGGTCGGCATTGATTGTGTCTAACGCTTGTTGAGACAACGCCGGTGATCCCTTCGTACGCCAGTCCGCCAGGGCTTTGGAATAACGGTCTGCACTCTTTTTTAATAATTCGATTGCGTTCTTCATGGGGGCAAAATTCATGAAGGGTGGGACTATTTCCGCTGGGGGCGGTTGAAGCGGACGGCGTGGATCGTTGGTTGCGGTAAAGACCCCTTCTTTTAGTTGCAGGTTTCGTTCGGTAAATTCTTCCTGCTTATCTTTCAAGATTTTCTCCAGCTCGGTTTCGTATTTGCCTATCGCTTCAGCTTGAGGAGAATAGTCAACGGGAATCACGTCCGCGTTGGCAAGGCGCATCATGGCGGTCCCGGCAGTTTGTGCCAAAGCACGGCCGTATACGAAATCGATATCTGCGAAGTGGGTGTACCAGTAGAAATCGTCGTAGATGGAGTGATATTGAGAGCCGTCGTCTTCGCCTCCGAATTCGATGCTCAAGGTGGAAACTCCAGCGAAGTCCTGGAAGGCTGTGTAGTCGGAGCCATCCCCTAGTGCGTCCACTACCAGATCGTTGCGCTTGTGCAGGTCCTTGCGTTCGTCCGCATTTTTCGCATCGGCAATGCTCGACAGGTGAGAACGCTGGAAGACCGTCATCTTTGTTTCCGGGTCCTGAATGTCGTGGGCCACTTCGCTGATTAATGCTTGCAAATCCTGCGTGCCGCCGGGAGAGAGGAATCCGCGTTCGTTACTGTCAGAGTTAAGATAAGCGACTGCATGTTTCTGTAACTCTTCGCGATGGGTCTCGACCCACTCGACCGAACCAAGCAAACCCGGTTCTTCTCCATCCCATGCGCAATAGATGATGGTGCGCTTAGGCGTCCAGCCTTGCTTGTGCAATTCACCTAATACGCGTGCCTCTTCCAGAACGACGGACATGCCGGAGATGGGATCATCCGCGCCGTTGACCCAGGCATCGTGATGGTTGCCGCGGATCACCCATTGATTATCGTTCGCACCATGTAACGTACCAATTACGTCGTAGATCGGTTTGATGTCCCAGTTGGAAGCGACTTTCAGGTGGACTGTCGCCGGGCCGGGCCCGACGTGATAGGTAATAGCCAATCCGCCGCGCCAATTTTCCGGAGCTACAGGGCCTTTGAGTGCGGAAAGTAATGGCAGCGCATCGAGTAGGAAATTGGCAGCACGGGAATTTTGGTGATGGTCTTTGCTTCCTTTACATCGAGACGCTTGGCATCTGTGGTTGCGCCTACACCGGGAGTCAGTGGGTCGCCAGGGTAATCGGTGTCCATTACGCTACCGCGCTGCACGCCATCTTTTGAACGCCAGCCCCCATTGGGATAATCATCACCATTGAAATAGCCGTCGCCATGCGGATCGGAATAGATTATGCAGCCTATGGCTCCGCGCTCGGCAGCTACTTTTGGCTTGATGCCGCGCCAGCCTCCGCCATAGCGGGCGATTACGATCGCTCCTTTTACGGAAATACCCAGGCGGTCCAACTCTTCATAGTCTTCGCGAATGCCGTGGTTCACATAAATGAGAGGGGCGGTCACATCGCCATCGGCTGAATATGCGTTGTAGGTGGGAAGTTGTTCAGCGGTTTGGTTGGATGTGGGATCTATCGCCAGTATCGGTTCCTGTAGCTTGGCGCGATACCTGGTTGGGCCTGTCAGTTCAACAATGCGTTCTTTCGGGGTGGGAAACAGGACGTTGAAGGTTTCAATGTGCGCGTCGAATCCCCATTCTTTGAATTTTACGAGTATCCATTCGGCGTTGTCTTTATCGTAGGGTGAGCCAACATGATGCGGACGCGCGCTCAGGCGGCGCATGTTTTCGCGGATATTGCCGGGAATAATGGCATCCTGAAATTTCTTTTCCCAGTCTTTTTGTGATGGCGCGGTTTGCGCACTGTATCCCAATAAAGAATGCGTTTCAGGTTTTGCCTGGGATTGGACGATCTGTGCCAACGCGATTACGAGCAGGGATGCACACATCCACCTAAGTCTCATGAGGCCTCTGTTGAAATGAAAATTAACGACGGAATGCGCTTACGAAAAAGAATGACTAGTGTACTCCTTACTGGCTGGTGACATCTAGCGGTGGAACACAAGCGAAGTGCACTAATCTTTGATTTCTCTGCGATCTCTGCGGTATTTCTCTGCGACCTTTGCGGTTAAAAGCGTTTTTTGCCTGAGAAAATTCAAAAGGCTTAACCGCGGAGAATGCAGAGAAACTTCCGCAGAGATAACAGAGAAATCTAATTTGGACACTACTAGTACAAGGTCTCTCCACTCCGATCGAGATGACAAAGTTTTTAAGTGGACCAGGGTCTGCTATGGCCAAGCCATCCGGGTTATACTTCCGCGCGATGAGAATTCATTTTCGTCTACTTCTATTGATTGGGATATTTACCAGCGCGGCAGTCGCGCAAATGCCTGCCGAAATGGCGCGATATGTCTGGAGCGCGCGCTGGATCACCTCTCCAGATTCACCACAGCGGGACATGACTGTGCTTCATTTTCGTAAGGCGGTTGAACTTGCGCAGAAGCCGGAACATTTTGTAGTGCAGGTCAGCGCGGACAATCAGTTCATTCTGTATGTAAACGAGCAATGGGTTGGGGCCGGACCGGCGAAGAGCGATTTAGCCCATTGGCGATATGAAACCTACGATATCGCCCCCATGCTTCGACCGGGGAAAAATGTGCTGGCAGCGGTGGTGTGGAATTTTGGCGTCGCAACTCCTTTGGCGCAGATCAGCGATCGCACTGGATTTGTTTTGCATGGTGCTAGTGAAGCGGAACGTGTGGCCGATACCAATGACTCATGGGAGGTTGAGGAAGAGAAAGGCATTGAAGTGTTAGCAACTCCTCCCACCGTGGCAAGGAAGTATTACGTTTCCGAGCCTGCGGAACGAATTACTGGAAGCTTACTTAATTGGAGTTGGAAAAACGGCATTGAGGGAAACTGGAAGAAGCCCGAGGTTTTGGAAGCAGCATCTATACTCGGCGGCTCATTACAAAATGACAACTGGCAACTGGTTCCTGATCCCTTACCTGCGATGCAAATGGACTTGGCCCCTGCGGGGCGTGTGATCCGCGTCACGGGAATTGATCCGCCGAATGCCTTTCCTGACAAGGCATTCAGCGTTCCTGCTCATTCTAAGGTAGAAGTGCTGATTGATAACTCACACCTCACCACTGCTTATCCCGAGTTGACCGTGAGCAATGGGCGCGATGCTACCATCCGCCTCACTTATGCCGAGGCTCTATTTGACGACAAGGGTCTTAAGGGCAACCGGAATGAAATTGCCGGAAAGCACATCGAAGGAATATTTGACGAGTTTATTTCTGATGGCGGCGCGAATCGTGTGTTTAGTCCACTGGGCTGGAAGACCTGGCGTTACCTGCAATTGGACATTCAAACCGGTGATCAGCCGCTGCAAGTAGAACAACTTCGCACGTGGTTTACTGCTTATCCTTTTGAGCAGCGTGGGCGATTTGAATCAGATGACGATTCGTTAAAGCCAATTTGGGAGATTGGCTGGCGTACAGCGCAGCTGGATGCGCATGACACCTACATGGACACTCCTTATTACGAGCGCATGCAGTATGTAGGAGACACGCGGATTCAGGCGCTGATTTCGTACACAGTGGGCGGTGATGACCGGCTGCCGCGGCAGGCGATTCAGGCTTTCAACGATTCACGCATCTCTGAGGGGCTTACGCGCAGCCGCTATCCGTCATCTGTACGGCAGATTATCCCTACGTTTTCTTTGCTGTGGGTGGGGATGGTGCATGACTTCTGGATGTATCGGGATGATCCGGGATTTGTCCGCGCACAGCTTTCTGGTACCCGGACGGTCCTGGATTGGTTTATGCAGAAGCAGCGTACAGACGGTTTGCTAGGGGAGATTTCCTGGTGGCCGTTTGTGGATTGGGGTGCGGACTTTGTTTTTGGCATGCCTCCTCAGGACGCGGATGGTGGCTCCTCGGTCGATTACTTTGCAATTTGTGGAAGCACTGCGTTATGCCGCAGAGATGGAATCGGCATTGGGCGATCCGCAACGATCTGCCCTATACAGTAAAGCCGCGGAGCGTGCGTCACAAGCGGTTTACAAGTTGTGCTGGAACCCGGTGAATGCATTGCTCGCCGACACGCCCGCACAAAAGCACTTCAGCCAGCACGCAAATATTCTCGGCATTTGGTTGGACGCTATTCCTCGCGAAGAACAGAAGAAGGCACTTTTGAAACTTATGGTAGCGAGCGACGATGGCTCTTGTAACGGCTGCGGCCCAATTCCGCCGATGACCAAAGCGACTTATTACTTTCGGTTCTACTTGGCGCGGGCTGCGGACCACGCCGGCTTGGGAGATCAATATCTCTCCCTGCTGGGGCCGTGGCGAACTATGGTGGCTAACGGATTGACGACCTGGGCGGAACCGCCGGAGCCTACGCGGTCGGATTCTCACGCGTGGAGTGCACATCCAAATTATGACTTGCTGACAACTGTGGCTGGGATCCATCCCAAAGATCCTGGGTTCGCTGCGATCGTGATTGAGCCACACCTTGGAACACTCAAACATGTGTCCGCCGCAGTTCCGCATCCTCGAGGAATGATCGAAGCCGAATATACGGTAGACAATTCTGGAACGACAGCGCGGATCACGCTGCCTTCTGGAGTGTCAGGTGAATTGAAGTGGAAAGGCAAAACCTCGGATCTGCATGAAGGAATGCAAACCATCCGCTTGCCTTAATTTCAGTTGCATTATTGGTCTGCACCAGCCAGGTGCAAGAAGCTGGCCTTGCAGATATACCAAGCGATCTTTGCTCTTGTTTTTTATTTGGATTCGCCAGGCCAAATTGGACTGGCAAGTTCAATCCGCCAGATCGGGCCTTCATTATAGAGAGGACCTTCCATTTTGACGAAGACCGGGGCTTCATCAGACAGAATCCAGACGTGAATATCAGGAGGCTGTTTTCCCACGACCGGCGCGACTTTTCCGGCGACGCCTCCGAGATCAACTTTGATGACGTAGTGAGTCGCAGTATGTTTCAAGCTGCCTACCACAAATGATTCTTCTCCATTGGGAGTGATTACCAATTTCACCAGCCGTGGTTTCGGTGTAGTGGCCAGCATGGATACTGTGGTCTTCGGCGTAGCGGGACGGATATTTGTCAAGAGAATGAGAGTCATGCCGTTGGCTACATCAGGCGGAAGAGTGACGTGGTCGTTGATTGTTTTTTCTTTACCATCATCATCGGTGTAGTGGATTGTCACTTGACCGTTAGCTTTTGTGATTGAAACCTCAATTGGATGAGGAAATGACGGGCCTTTTTGCATCACGTGATCACTAATCAGCTGGAAGGTTTTGCCTTGATAAGCAACCGTAGTTTCCTGATGAAACGATCCATCCTTGAAATGGAACTCCAGCCGTGTCGTGACCCGATTGCCGCGTGCGGTCTGCTGAACTTCTCCGTCGGCCAAAGTTTCGCCTGCTGGTGACCGCAGAACCAAAAAACCATGGACCAAGCCTTCGGTGTAACGCACTGGAACTTGCTCGGCGAGAAGGTTGCTTGAACACAGGCCAACAATTAGCGCGGCTACAAAATAGATAACGGGTTGCTTTCTCATCGAACCGTTACGATGCAGAAGCAGCAACCCGTGTCACCGCAGATTGTCAAATTGTTGTCAATCGTTTACCAGGCAGTCAGCGAAACCTGGTCCACCCACTCCTGCATTTCAGCGCCTTTCTTGCCAATGTCCATCTGGAAATTGACGCCGACGGTATCGGACCATCCCGATGGGTTCCAGCCCGAACTCAGTGCTTTATTGAAGGAGTATGTATTGTTGGCCGCGACAGTCTTACCATCGCTCTTGTATTGCACAATGATCAGTTTGTCGTAGTGCATATAAAAATCACTAGTGCGATGGAAACTCATCTGGATGTGGTACCAGACGTTGGGAACAAATCTTTTGCAAGGAATATTAGTGTGGATCCAATGCCCACTGCCGGCGTTCCAAATGTCCCACAAGCCACTCCCGTAACTACACTCAGTGCCGAACATGTAACGGCGTCCTTTGATGTATTGAAAGGCATCGAACTCGAACGCCTGGGCCGCGCTGGTGTTGGAAGCCACCTTCACCCAGAAATCGAGGAGGAAGTTCTTGGCGGCATTGTTTGCTCCCATCGTATGCCACCACAATGCGTTACTAAATGCGCTGCCGTTCATCCAGAAGTCACGGCTGGCTCCGTCTCGAGACGGATTCTCGTGGAATCCAGAAGTTGCAATGCTGGCGTTGCTACTTTTTCCGCCGGCACATTTGATACATGACTTCCATGATTGTGCATCTTCCAGCTTGCTGTATTTTGTTGCCGACCATGCTGCCACCGAGCACAACAGCACGGAACACACTACGACGCACTTCCACCCATTCATGATCATGGTATGAAGACATCCTTTTTATTTGAATTTATCTTGGGCGGTCTACTGCCTAGTTGGCGAGACTATAAACAAGTGATCTGGCACAGTCAATGCCTCATGCACTAGTGAGACGGCACGTGTGTGCTACATCACTGTGCCGAATTCGGCAACACTTTAATGGTGCGCAACCAGGTCTCTACAAGTTTCGGCCAGCCAGTGACGGGCAGCTCTGTGCGGCGCAGGCCGTAGCCGTGTCCACCTTCAGCAAAGAGATGCATCTCGGCAGGGACTTTCGCATTTTTTAATGCAAGAAAGTATGCAGTCGAGTTTTCAACATGTACGGGATCATCTTCCGCCTGAAGAATAAAAGATGACGGAGTCTTTTCGCTGACTTTAATTTCAGGGCTGACCGCGAAATTCTGATCTGCCGGAGCTATGCCGCCGGGGTAAATAATCACGGCAAAGTCAGGACGGCAGCTTTGCTGATCAGCCGCGTCGATTGCATCGTAAATACGCTTATCGAAATGCGTGCTTAACATGGCAGAAAGATTGCCTCCGGCCGAAAAGCCCAGTATGCCAACCCTAGCAGGATCAATATGCCATTCTGCCGCATGCGAACGCACGATGCCCACTGCGCGCTGGGCATCCTGCAAGGCGGCTGGCGATTTGGGATATGGGCCGGAGTCGGGTACGCGATATTTCACCAGCACGCAGGTAACATGGATTGTATTGAGCCAATCACACACCTCTGTGCCTTCGAGATCAATGGCAAGGATGTGGTATCCGCCTCCGGGAAAAACTACCATTGCGGCGCCGCTGTTTTGATCTTTGGGAGAATAAACGGTGAGAGTCGGCGTTGAAACATTTCCTAAACGGATGATGGGGCGGCCGGCGATAGGCTTGTCTTTTTCTGGATTATTGAGGTCAACCTCGGCTGGAGGATTGGGTTGGGCTCCGGGAGCGCCGTTTGGCCAGAGATTCATTGTGGTGTGACCGGGAGCCGGTTGCCATACCGGTTTTTGAGCTGATGCAATCGCGGAGACGATGAAGATAATGACTACGACCAGCAGAGGCTTGTGCATGTATGCTCCTGTTTAAGCGCGCAGACATGATCGCATATTCCGCAGACAAGAGCGGTACTTTGCAGAGGTTATCAAGCAAAACTTGCTGGCGGAGTACTTGCTGTGGTGGTTGGGTTACCGGTCGCCGGTTCGCAGCTAGATATTGCTTTTGCACAACGGCTGCAAACGTTCATGCAAACGGCTCACTGCCACAAAAAGCTGTTGAATCCCTGGGGTCTCGTAGCCCACTTCCACACTTTCAAGGTCCACGGTCAAATCTCTTGCAAGTTGAGTGGCGCGCATGACGCGTTGTGCGGCCAGGATGGGAATCAGCGAATAGGGATCGCCGGCCTTCTCTTTTAGACCGATCCACTGTTGGACAGCCCACGCCGTGCCGCGAATCAAATCCACCGCATTGCGAAAATCCTCGAGCACACGCGGGTCAAGATCTCCTGACTTTACCGCCTGCTCCAGTTCGCTCAGGTTCGCAGTTGCAGCCTGTAATCGGACGGCCAGAACATTGCCTGCGGGTTGTGGGCCGGAATTGCTCATAATCACACTCCAAGCCCATGCGGGCTTGAGAGGATTATGGCAATCGTTTCCTCTCAGAGCAAACAAAACTTTGCTTTGGTAGATACCAACGTGCGGAGATTAGAAAATGATTAGTTTCTTCATCGATTTAGCGCCGTAAGTTCCATATATTGCAGTCCAAATAGGTTAGTTTGGCTCAGGCTACATCGAGGAATTTGTGGCGGTCGCTGGCTTTGGGCAAAGGGCAGGTGTCGTATTTTCCAAAGATGCGATAACGATAGCGGGCAATTTCGCTATAACCCCAATCGCGGAGTGATTGGGGAACGATCGATAAAAGATTCGCCATAACTCGCCAGAAAATCCCCAGCTCCCTGCCTATGCTGATCGAGGCATCCGACCTTACTTGTACACGTTCTGTGGGTTTACCCGCGTCTATAACAAGGTAGACACTTTCCAGACTTTCCGCACTCAATCCGTGCTTACGGAGAAGATTGCCGGCGAATTCGCTTTGCAGGGTTGCGAAACGAAAGTGGTCTTTGGAATCGCGCTTGAGAATAAATTGCACGGTGCGATTACAAAATCCGCAGACTCCGTCGTAAAGGATGATCGCGTTGGTGGTGTCAGCTGGCATGGAATAGGCAGCAGCGTAAATCCGCCAAGCCAAACGGTCCGGGCGCGGGCAATCCTTGGCGGATTCGATCCGCGGTGAATTTTCGTGATGGCATTAAATCTGTGGGCAGCACGTCGCAGGCTGGCGCTGGTTCTGTAACTCCTTCCGAGAGGATTCTGACTTGAGCTTTGGCGACCAGAGGGACTTTCATTGTCCACTCACAGAATCGGGCCAGCAGGTAGTGAAACCAGATGGGGGCGGGGAAAATTACGATTTTGCGATTCAGGACTTGGGCCACTCGGCGGGCAGCGTCGCTAAGGTAAAGCTCTTCCGCCCCAGTCATCGCGACTGTCTGATTCTGCAAGCGGCCGCCGGCCAGAGCTGCATATAGAACATCAATCAGATCATCGATTGCCAGCGGACGAATTGCTTTCTGTTTGAAACCTACTGTCGCCAGCAAAGGCATGGTATGAAATGAGTGGCTCAGGTGATCGAGCATGTGGTCTCCGCGTCCGTAGACCATACCAGCTTTGACGATGGTGTAGTCGATACCGGAGTTGCAGATAATTTCTTCAGCCGCCCATTTGGACTCGTGATAGGGAGAGCCGCAATCAGGTCGAGCGCGCAAGAAGCTCATCAAAGCAATTTTGCGGACTCCTGCCTGACGGGCAGCTTGCACAACATTTTTTGTGGCCTCAATATGGACGTGCTGATAAGTTTGCTCGGCGATTTCCCGGTTAATGCCTGCACAGTGGGCCACCGCATCGCAGCCAAAAAAGGCGGCGGTTAAGATTTCTGTGTTGGTCAAGTCGCTGGCAGCGAAGGCCATGTGTGCGGGAAGCGACGTCTGTCTTAGATGCCTTGCAACGATAACTACCTCATGGCCTTCTTCAGCAAGCCTTTTGGCCAAGGTGGCCGCCCACAAAACCTGTTCCTCCGGTGATTGCGATTTTCATTAGGCCTCCTTGTGCTTCAAACGACGCCGCTGCACGATTTGTGTTGGGCATACAGCGCTTAGAAAATCTCCAATAGAGTGGGCGATCTGTTCTGGTTCCAGGCGGTAGATAATGCGGTTCCCTTCTCGGCGTTCAGAAATTAAGTCCGCATTTTTCAAGATGGAGAAGATGGCGGGAGATCGACGGGCCGGAGATGGTGAAACATTCAGTGATCTCCCCAGCGGAAAGCTCCTTCTTTTTTAGTTCCTGAAGGATCTGGCGGCGGGTGGGGTCGGCCAGGGCCCGAAAGGCTTTAGAAGCTGACTTCATATATATCAATTTAGCTATTTTGCTAAATATTGTCAAGCACATTTATCGCTTTGCGGTTGAGAGGCAAGTTTCGTCTCCACAAAGACTTTCGCCTTAACTAAGCTCAGGAATGTAATCCGCGATGCTTCCCTTTTCCAGAATGTAGGCGCCTGGGCCTTGTTTGCCTCTGATCGTTCGGCAGTACTCGGCTACAAAGAAACCGGATTTAAGGGACTCGGTGAAGGCCCAGCGGGTGGCCTGACGCCAGTCTTTAGCTAGTGAAGGGTTGGCTTGCTCTACTTCTCCGATGTTGCTGGGGATTTCTATGGCTACTCTTTGCCTGGCTAAAGCTGCGTCCAGGCTAGAGCGGACTGGCTTCCCTTCTCCGTCGAACCTTACCAGCGGTTGGATGTTGGTTAGCGCGTCCAACATTTCTTGGCGGTTGCCTTTGCCGCGCAGGCGGTTTTCAACCCGGCGGCTGTTGACCGGCCATTTCACCCACAGGCGGTCGGTGCTGTTTTGGTGGAGGATACTGGAGGAGTTGAGTCCGTAGAAATCTGCTTTGTAGTTATTCGAAACTACCCCTAGCTTGGCAAAATTCAGGTGCGCATTTTTGCTTTGCAGCGGATCGAAGGTCCAGGTGATTTCGTGGATGTGCTGGGCCATGGCCCTTTCGCGTTGGGCCAGTTTTAGTTTTGTGCCCAGGTCGTATTCACGATACGGTTCACGGACCGCCAGCATGTGGGAATGGATGCTTGGTTTGTCATTTTCCATGGTGTGGAAGGCGAAGGCGTATCCGGCCATTTTGGGACCGTCGAAGGCGCCGAGCCAGAGGTGCCCTGCTTCGCGGCTGGCTATGGCGAAGGTGGGAGAGGTCAGGTCGTCGTCGTTGGCGCCCCAAACTTCTTTTTCTACCGCGATGGCCTGGTAGAGATCCTCGATCGTGCGCAGGTCGCGAATGATTAGCGATTTGGCCGGCTTGTCGGACATCTCGGTGTGGCGTCAATATACGCGAATGAGTTGTGGTGATGCCAGCGCTCCGCTGGACCGCCGGGGGCGGCTGGCCTTACGTGTTTTGTATTCATGGTTGGGGCGTAACCGGGGGTTGACGTACCAGCATGGCCAGTCTTGGGAATAGGAATTTCCCTGCGGCGTCATCCACCACGTTTACCTGGCATGTGTAGAAACCTGGCTTTAGCTGCGTCAGCGGGACATCGAGTTGGAAGACAGCGGCGTGGCGGTTTTGGGTGTTGATTTGTTTGGCTTCTACCAGGGGAGTTTCGTAGGCCTTGGCTTTGCCCTGGAAGAACGCCACGCTGGTCAGTAACTTTGCGTCCGACTTGTCAGCTGATTTTTCTGGCTTGGCCGGGTCGTAGACCTCGTAATAAAGATAAAGATGCTGGCCAGTGGAGAACACGTGGGTGACGTTAGGTATTACTTCTGAGCCGTCACGAACCAGTGGATCTCCGTTACTCTTACCTTTTCCGGCCGGCTGGATCTGATTGGCCAGAACTACTGAGCTCATCTTCAATGGAATGTTCTTGAAGTCTGGGATGTTCAGATCGGTTTCGAAACTGCCCATGCGTCCGGTTTCATTTTCTCTGAGGACGAATTTTGCGTGGTATTTGCCCGACGGAAGAAAGAGCCGGGTATTGTACTGAACGTTTTTCTGACGGACCTGCGTGCTGGTGTTTACTGCCAGCTTGACCGTGTCTCTGATGTCAGTCAGTGGGCGTTTCTTTTCGTCGGTGATCAGGCCGATGATGTCCAGGGTGGCTTTGTCCTGATCGCTTTTTTGCGCGAAGGGGATTTCGGAGCCGGGGACCACCAGCGAGACAGGAATCGTAAATTTATCTTCTCCAACTCTGAAATACGACGCCGTGAAATAGACGTGCAGGTCTGTGCTAGGTAGATCGGAGGCCAGCTCTTCGTCCAGTTGGCGCTCTCTATCTTCGTCGTTCGAATGTTTGTAGTCTGCGGGCGCGTAGTAGCCTTTGCGGTATTCGAGTTTCATCCCCGGCTGGTTCAGTTTTACCGTAATGTGGCGGTAGCGGCCGTCCCGCGCGGGATTGGTGCTGTGATAGCCGAGCATATAGTACGTCGAGGTATCGTTCTGCACACCTTTGTATATGCGGCTGAAATCGTTCGAGTCCAGATACGCGCGGCCTCCGGTATCTCCGGCCAGCGTGACCAGCGTTTCCTGGCTGGAGAAGTTGGAATTAAAGGCGTTGGACATGGACTGGCCTGAATACGCACTGGTGCCGCGCAGGCTGGCGCTTTGCGCTTCTCCGCCGGGGACGATGGCTTGCAGGCCACGAATGTCCATGGTGTAGATCGCCATGTTGGCGCGGACGGCGGCGTTGGTGGCGGCCCGCAGCTCGGATTGGTTTTCAATCCCTGTGCGGGTCATGCCGTTAGAGAAATAAATGAGCGACTTCTTTTGGTCGATGTGCTCGAGCTGTTTGGCAACCGTGCGCAGAGCCTCCAGACGACGGTCGGTGTTAAAGATATTGAATTCCGTGTCGTCGGCAGTGAAGGAGCCTGCCGTATCGGCTGTGCCTTCTGTTGTACCCGTGGAACCCTCTTCAAAACCTTGGCCGTTCCCGGAGTTAAAGCCTTGCAGGACTTTTTTCAGTTGCGCTTTGTCGGCGGTAAAATCCTGGTCCACGTTCAGCGAATTGCCAAGCGAAACAACCGCTACGAGATCAGCCAGCGCCATTTGATTGTCAACATAGTTTTGCGCTGATTTGACCGCGCGTTCGACTTCCTCCGGTTCCATGGATGACGAGGTCGAAAAACAAGACCACCATGCGGCGGTCTTTGAAGGCAGCCCCAGGGGTTGAAGGCTTGTCTGGCGTCGGCGTGGTGGCGACAGCGTTTCCCAGAACTTTTACCTGGGCTACGTCGGCGGTAGCGACCGCGTCGGTGTTTTCCAGATCGAAGGACAAAACCTTTTGTGGCTTGTTGTCTTCGAGGACGGTGAAGTCTTCAGCTTTCAGATTACGGACGAAATTCCCATCTTTGTCGCGGACGGTGACGTTCACCAGAACGATTTCAGTTTTGGCGCGGAAGACGTAATCGGTTTGCGCGGGAACGATTCCGATGAGCAGTGTCACACAAAGTATGAGTGCC
The DNA here is from genome assembly GCA_963792305.1 of uncultured Acidobacteriaceae bacterium. GTDB lineage: Bacteria > Acidobacteriota > Terriglobia > Terriglobales > Acidobacteriaceae > CAWBXL01. The sequence goes on from CAWBXL010000005.1 coordinate 30,939, forward strand.
AGCAATTTCTGCCCTGCGAATTTTAGATCGTGACTCATCTTAGAACCTGAACCTTGCCGATAATTGAACCGTACGCATCGCGCCTATGGAAATCACCTGGCCAAAAGTTCTGGAATTCACATTGGTATCAATGTTGCCGTATTGCGGAGTGTTGAATACATTGCTGGCTGTGAGACGGAACTCCAGCAACTCGCCTTCTTTCATCTGAAACACTTTGTTTAATGACATGTTGAACAGCAGGCTGCCCGGGCCTTCGATACTGTTGCGGCGGGCGTCTCCAAACCCGTCGCCCAGCGGAGGCGGGACCGGCGCCGTAAATGCCGCTGTATTGAACCATTCTTTGATCGATGGATCGGACAGGCTGATGCTTTGCCCGGAAACGACGTCAGCCCGTATGGTTCCATTGGTGCCGCGATTCAGGTCAGAGATGTCGTTCAGCGCGCGCGGCGTATAAGGCGTACCTGATGCGATCGTCCAACTGCCGCTCCATTGCCAGTCCCCTAAGATTGTGCGTGCTGCTCCTCCGTTGCGCAGCCAGCGCTTGTCATGTCCGAAAGGCAGTTCGACCATATAGTCGCCGGTGAAACGGTGGCGTTGATCGAAACTGGAAAGTCCGCGCTCGGCGGCCAGATTGAATGGGTCTTGTGCGACTACGATGGCTCCGCCGCCGATAGAAGAAGCGTCGTCAATGGCTTTCGAGAATGTGTAGGTGCCGCCGACGGAGAACCCGGCTTGCAGACGCTTGCGTACGCGGAGTGATGCAGCGTAGGCGTGCGACGAGCCCGCGGAAGTTTCCCAATTAAATGCCTGCACGTTATCCAGGCGAACCCCGTCGGGAGTCCGGTTTGGTGCTTCCACAATGGTGAGTCCCGAGCCCTTCGTGTCGGTGAAGTCCGCGTTCATGATCAACGTCGGCCGCAGTTCGCGTTGAATATTGATGTTATAGATCTGCACGTATCCCATGCGATAGTTAGGATCAACGCCAAAATCATTGGCAATAACTCCGGATGCGAGGGTCGGAAAACCTTGGGCAAGGGTCAGAGCTCCAGGAGCAGTCTGAACATTTGTGGCGGTGTTCGAGAATGGCGGCTGAAACGCCAGTTGCTGGGCGATGGTTTGGAAAGCTCCAGTGTTGTAGTTGACGCCGTATCCGCCGCGGACGACTGTTTTTGCAGTTGCTTTCCAGGCAAAACCAATGCGTGGAGCAAAATTGTTTCGGTCTGGCTTCACCAAGGTGGAAGACGCACCATTCTGTCCGGCAATCACTGGAACGACCGCATCTGGCGCATTGAACGATTTATCAGTCAAAAACTGCGGCGCCACATTCAGATTCACCAGCAGATTGTTGATTTCCGTAAATGGTGAGATGTACTCGTAGCGCACCCCCAGGTTAAAGCTCAAATTGCCCCGCACGCGCCATTCATCCTGCGCAAATAGGTCCCAGGAGTTCCCGCGGAAGTGATAGTTGTTATCGCCGAACTGAAGCGTGGTCTGCTGTGGTAGCCCTAACAGAAAATCCGACAGATCATATCCGCTGTTCAATCCACTGAAAGAGAACGTGCCGTTGGCGTTGTTGTCGGTTTGGCTGTTGATCTGGATACGGCGGAAGTCACCTCCCCAACGCCAGGTATGTTTGCCACGATTCAGCACCATTGAATCCGAAATGGTGTAGGTCTGATTACGGCTTAACTGCGGATTCGTATCTCCCAACCCACTAAAGTCCCGCAAAGATATTCCCGGCAATCCAAAGTCGAAGGGATTGGTCGAAACTCCCGTAATTCCCAAGGGTCCAGTAACGTCCTGTTTGAATGCAAACGAGTTGAGTGTGCTGACGCGGCTGCGATTGAAATCGAAGCGCAAGCTGTTATTGATTTTGCCGAGACTACGTGTGTAGCTAATGGGGATATCCCAACTGCGCGTGCTGGTGTTGCCGCCAATTCCGGGAAATGCGTTGGTTAAGTTTGAATTCGCACCGTGATAATGAATGCCCACGCTCAAGTTGTTTCCTCGCCCGCCAAAGAACCCGCCTCCACGCCCTGCATTGCCACGCGGACGTTGCTGAGTTGCCCCAAAACTACGGTTCAAACGAAAGTTGAAATCGTCAGAGCTGTTGTCGGTGGAGGTAACGAAGTGAAAGTTCTGCGTGTCAGGTGATGCGCCCGGAACATTAGGTAACGGATAGAAACTAAGCAAACCAGGGACGCCGGTTGCGCCAGTTACGATGGAACTGATCTGCGGACATGCTGCATTTGCATTTTGGAGGTTATTTCCCGGAATAGGCTGTCCTGCCAAAGGGCAACTGCTGATGTTCGGATAGAAAAGCTGGACCGGAGTTTGTACCAGACCATTCGGGCCGCGAGTAGCAACCGTCGATTGAGAAAAATCTCCCGTGCGCTCAAGAGCAGTTGGAACGGTTGAGAAGTAATCGTACGGGTTTTCTCCACGCGACCCGTTGTAATTCAAAAAGAAAAACGTTTTGTTGCCGCCGTCATAAATGTGAGGAATTTTGAAAGGGCCGCCGATGGCTCCGCCGAAGCGATGCTGCATGTAGCTTGGCTTCTGATTGTCGGCGCCGTTTAAGTTGTAAGGTGCAGCATTCAGCGCATCGTCACCGACGTTGTAATAGATCGTTCCATGCGGACGGTTGATGTTGAAACGATTGCGCGCGCCACCACGTCCTCCGCCGAATCCACCTCCGCCAAACCCTCCACCACCGAAACCACCACCGCCAAAGCCACCGCCTGGGCCTCCGAAACCGGCTGGCCCAAATCCACCCGGGCCTCCGCCAGCGACGCCGTTCAGAGCGGCTTGTCCGCCCAGCCCGCCTTGGGCGCGCATCTCTTCCACGCGGTTGCGCCACTCATCGCTGCTCATGTTGGCCCAGTTGGAGGTGTTGATGTTGCCGGAGACGGCCACTGATTCTGTCGCCGCGGCAACTTCATTTCCACCGGGAGTTGATCCACCAGACTGGTCGGTTGCGTTGGTTGGCGTGAAATCTGTGCCTTGCGTGACCTGTAAATTTTGGAAACCGCGTTGCCCCATCGCTTGAGCGATTTGTTGTGCTTGTTGCGACTGTCCATTGGCTGGCGCCGGTGGGACACGTGATAGCAGAATTAGTTCGAGATCAGCTTTTTGATCTTTATTAGTTGCGTTGATCAGCAGCTCCTGCGTGGCTGTGGCGAAGGCCGCCATCTGGGTACGGACTACGTAACGCCCGTTGGAGGGAATGTCTAGAAAATAATTCCCGTCCACGTCAGTCCAGGTGGTGACTTTTTGTCCGGTCAGCGTGTTAGTGGCTGTGACCGTCACTCCCGGAAGTGGCATGTTTCCGGACTTCACTAGTCCATGGATACTGCCAGCCGGCGCAGGGGCCGTTTGCGCGTAAAGCACAACACCGCACGTCAGCAATAGGAACAGTGATACCAGATATCTACGCATTGCTTGCTTGAGAATCATTTACTAGGATGCGGTGTTGTGGCGCGGACACTCTTGTCCGCGTCTCGCCAGCACAAAAAATCTTAACTTCTATACCACGCTAGAGTTCAGTCTCAAGCGTCCGCAGTGCGGGCAGGAACACCCACACTACACTTCTATTTAAGTACACAAAGGGCGCGAAGGAAATGTGAAAATCCCTT
>CAWBXL010000006.1:0-39530 GCA_963792305.1 uncultured Acidobacteriaceae bacterium
CCGCGTGGATGCCGCCGCCAAGATCGAGGCCCGATCCGATGCCGTCAGGCCCTCCAGGAATCGCGAACGTCCGGGCGCAGAGATCGTGATCGACGGAGCAGCCATTAGATCCTGTTTCTTCACGGCTCAACATCAGGTCCACGCACGCCGTCGTGGCAAAGACGCCGTCAGAACTAGGTGAATTCTCAGTGTATTGGATTGTACGAGAGATGTTGCACTGGCAGAAGCAACAGTTGTTCGGGCCCAAGCGCGGCACTGTCCTATTGTCCGCCCGCTTATATCCCTTTCTATTTGCGGACCACTCGAAGTCCGGCTAGTCAACGGCTAACGAACATTTCGCCAGCAGCAACAGCGTGAATCGCAGCTATCAAGTCGTTTGCAGCGTCGGACTTCAAAACGTAACCATTCCCAAGGCCAGCGCCGTCCGGACAATGTCCACGTCTTGGAATCCACTCAAGAATACTATCGCTGTATTTGGGGCACGTTGCTTTATGGTCCGTGCTGCATCAAGGCCACACAATCGCGGCAGGCCGATATCCATCAATGCAATCGTGGGTTGGTGTTGTTCGGCCATCAAGACGGCCTGCAGCCCGTCCGCCACTTCGCAGATGATTTCGAATGATGGCTCTTTCAGAAGCGTGGAAGAGATGAACTGTCGCCACAGTTCAGTGTCCTCCGCCACAAGAAGACGCATTTTATGCAATCTGATAACCTCCCCGCACAGAACAGGCAAACACCGACAATGAATTCAGGGTTGACTAGCTCTCCTTACGAGGGTCGTATATCGAATCGTGATAGTCGTTGTCCTGGGACAAGCCGAGGCATGAGCTCCACAATGTGCATCAAGGATGCTATAAACACCGAGCTCTTCCAGCGACTACAGATGTTTCGTGACGTGCAAATCGCATGATCGAGAAAATCTTTGCTTCGGATTTTGAAGATTGGCCTGCAATCCTACGTGCTATGCAGGAAGCTGGCGATGACTTTCGTCAGGGCAAGGCCACTACGGCAGAGGTTAGTGCTACATCTGGACATTAAATTGTGTTTTTTTATGCGGAGAAATTCCTAATGCAGGCACAACAAAGAAATGCAAAAAAGTATTTTTTACTAACTTTGTTTTTAGGGTTATGCGCTTATTCCGGGGTCCAACTTGCGGCACAGGAGAACCAACCCAGCATCCATGTGCTGGTCAACATGGTGCAGTTGAATGTCGCTGTGACCGACAGCAAAGGTAACTACATCACCGGACTTCGCCCCCAGGACTTTGAAGTCACCGAAGATGGTATTCCAGAGAAGCTTGCCGTGTTCGCTGAGGGTCATGAATCAGTGCCGCTGCATGTGATACCAACTCCGGAAGGGAAGCCGGTAATTCAGGAATCCGGCGCAACGCAGTCAACAATCCCTCCCTCTGCGGATTCGGCGCAAACACTGGGCTCGCTTGTTGCGGGAGCAAACGTATTCATTCTGTTTGATACCAGCAACTATATGTATCGCGGTTTTGTTTTTGCCCAGGATGCGATTGCGGATTTCGTACGTTCACTGGAGACCGCAGACAAGATCGCCTTTTATTCGTACAGTCGCAATCTTTATCGTGCTGCTCCTCTGACCTCCGATCGTTCGCAGATATTGCGGGCGGTCCGAACGACCGTAGCGGGCGACGATGCTGCCCTCTATAACACCCTTTTGTTGACGTTAAAAGATGCAGCCCAATACAACGGCAAAAAAGTTGTGGTTGTATTTTCCAACGGCCCAGACAGCTTCAGCGTTGTACCGCCAGAAGATGTCGCCGAACTTGCTCAGTCAGTCGGTGTGTCGGTCTATATGATCAGTACACAAGAAGCTCGGATAGAGCCTGTCTCGACAGCGGTTTTCGAACGTATGACCGCGGCCACCGGCGGGAAAGCCTACTTTGCTAAGACGTGGAGAGACGAGAAACGCGCGTTTGCTTCAATCCGCGATGATCTAGGACATTTATATTCTCTCAACTATTATCCGCAGGCCAATCCTAACCGGGGATGGCGGACCATTAAGATACGTCTGATCGGTGACAATCTAAAAAAGTACCAAGTACGAACCCGCAATGGCTATCGGCCTCAGCTCAATCAAATACAAAACAGCGCCCCGAATTCGGCTGAACTCGGAGTCACTCCCCAAAGCCAATAAGCCAAGCTACTTGTATCCTTAAGGACTTTTGGGAAATGGCACTGAAACTGGGTGCAATTTGCCCAATGCCTTGAATGGCTGTGGCCAAACAAATAACTGGGATGTTTTTAGACTGTGCCACAGGTTGCTTAAGATGTACGTTTTGCGCGCAGCGGCTCTACCACAGCCGACATATCTTTTTCACCGAAGCCAGCCCTAACCGCGTCTTCGAAACGTGACTCAGCGATCGCAGCGGTCCGTAGCTCTACTCCAAGCGTCTTTGCGTCCGCTTGCGCGTAGTGCAGATCTTTCTGCATGAGCGGCAGAAAGAAATTGACTCCGTAGGTGGCCTCAACCATGCGGGCGGAAATGCCAGCCAGTAGCGGACTTCCAGGAGCAGCTTTTTTAGGAACTCAAGCGACTGCTCGCGGTTCAAACCACTTCTCTCAATCCACACCATCGCCTCGGCCAGAGATGCAATCTGAACTCCGCAGAGAAAATTATTGATGAGCTTAAGTCGAGCGCCACTGCCGATCGGACCAAAATGGATAACGCTCTGGCCCATAGCTTCCAGCACAGCGCGTGCACGTCCCAAAACTTTCGCATCACCGCCAACCAGAAAATTCAGCTGCTTGGCTTCCGCTTGCGGTCGGCTTCCGGTGACGGGCGCGTCCAGAAATTCAAGGTCCCGAACCTTGGCCAGTTTAGCCAGTTCTTCCACCCAGCCAGGAGTGATGGTGCTCGAATCAATCAGTATCGTGCCTGGCTTTGCGCTGGCAAGAGCGCCTTGCGGACCCGTCCAGGCTGCGCGCGAAGCATTGTCATCGGACAGCATCGCAATAATAATGTCAGCGGCCCGGGCAGCATCCGCAGGAGTTTCGTGAATGTGTGCTCCATCGGCAGCCAAGGGCTCAGCCTTGGAACGTGTCCGGTTGTAGGCATGGACGGTAAATCCTGCCTTCAGCAGGTTCTTCGCCATTCCCATACCCATGATGCCGAGACCCAGAATCGCAACAGTTTGCTTCACAGCGTTTCCCTTTTCTGTCCTGCGTTAAGCGATAGCTCGCACGCGTACCAGCTGATCGGTGCCTTTATTTTGCAGAGCAATCGGATTGCGCAGCGGACGACCGTACCCTTCAAATTTTACCTGCATCCAGTCGCCATCTTCGAGTTCTATCCCTTCGCCGAAACTGAGGGAATGCGCGCCATAGAAATGAATGTGCACGTGACCGGGCGTACGATGGCCTTCAAATTTAAAGTGATGGTGCTCGATGTTCGCCAGACTGTGCGCCATATTTTCTTCGCCGCTTTCGATGGCCTTCGACCAGACGGTCTTTTCATCGCGCTCGATCCTGACTTCGCCCGCGGCTGATTTGAACTCTGCTCCGATTACTAACTCCGGCCCAATGCTACATGCACGCAACTTTGAACCGGCCAGATTGAGATAGTTCCTGCGTTCAAATTTGTGATCGGAAAATTCGTTTCCGGTACAGATGCCCAGCCGCACCGGTGTTCCGTCGGCGGACACAATATACACTCCGGCCAGCTCAGCTTCTTCCCCGCCATCTTCAGCGTGGGAGGGAACGGGGAGAGGCTCAAAGGGCGCTCTCAACATCCCACCATTTCCTTTGTAAAACCACTCCGGAGCGATGCCAATTGTTCCCTCCGCCGGACGGCCGCCTTTAACTCCCCATTCGAACATGCGCATGCTATCGGTGACTGGCTTGTTTGGATCATGCGCGGTTTGTAGATGCATGCTCTGGCGATCTTTGGCGCTGCCGAGATGTGTCAGTCCGGTGCCCGAGACAAGCATACGCTCAGGCGCTCCCGGCACGTCAATCGGTGACATCAGCCGCCACGTGCCGCGTTTGCTGTACACCTCGTTATAAGAAAGGGAAGAGCCGGTAGCTAATTCTTGCGCTCGTTTAGAAAGTGGTTGGCCTGTCCGCAGACAATCAGTGGCGAGTTCATACACTGACGTGACGCCTTCGAGGCAGTGCAGTTGCGGTTCTTCTACCAAAGCGACACGCCGCTCCGGGCCATTGCTGATCTGAACTAGATGAAACATTATCCGATGACCTTGAAACGCTTGAGTGATTCCTCGTTGACGGTGAGGCCGAGTCCCGGCGGTTGATCATCGAGATCGATGTAGCCATCTTTCGGGCACGGGCTCGCCGTCGAAGATGTACCAGAAAAGTTCGTTGCCTACTTCGACATCTACCTTGGGGAAGAATTCTGCGATGGGTGAGTTCAGACTGGCCATGACGACGTGATAGTTGTGCATCTGCCCCGCGTGCGGCACGACTGGGATCTGGAAGACTTTCGGCCAGCGCGGAGATTTTGCGCGCCTGGCTGATACCTCCGACACGGTTGGTATCGAACTGGATGTAATCGAGCGCATTGTTCTCCAGCAATTCGCGGAATCCGAAGATGGTGAACTCGTGCTCTCCGCCAGCGATGGGAATGCGGCCATAACTTTTCAGTTCTTTGTACCCACGAGTGTCGTCGGGGATCACAGCTTCTTCCAGCCAGCGCAGCTGAAACGGCTCAAGCAACGGCAGCATGCGCTTGGCATAGTCGAGCGTCCAGCCCATGTATGCGTCGCACATGAGATCAATGTCATATCCAATCACCTCGCGCACGTTGCGGATGAGTTCGATATTTTTCTGCATGCCGGCCGCGCCATCGATCGGCCCCCAGCCGAAGCGCAGTTTCATCATCTTGTAGCCTTCGTCCTTATACTTCTGTGCCTCGGCGCGCAGTTCAGGGATGGGCATGGCGTATAGACGGCTGGCGTAGACCGGAATCTTGTCTTTTGTACGCCCACCAAGCAGGCGAAATACGGGCTGTTTGGCATCTTTGCCGAGCAAATCCCAAAGGGCAATATCCACTGCGGAGATCGCCGTCATCGCCACGCCTTTTCGCCCGAATGCCAGCGTGCGACGATACATCTGCTGCCAGAGGAACTCCACATCCCACGGGTCCGCGCCAATCAGCAACGGCTTGAGATAAGTGTCGATCAGAGTCTTGGTGACCAGCGGCGAAAGCGCCGCGTTGCCCAGACCCACTAACCCGGAGTCGGTGAAAATCTCCACCACCACCCATCCATGAAAAGCGAAGTTGCCCATCGAAGCCTGGCGAAAGGCGACGAGGTCCATGGGGTTCGTGCAAAAGTGAGGTGGAAGCGGAACGGTTTTGCCTTCCCACTGCACGACGCGAGTCCGTACTTCAGTGATTTTCATGCCCGACTTTCCATTTCTAGGAGTTTGTTTGATTGCAAAGGTTTGATCCTGCCGCCAGCCATGCTGAAAACAATAAATCCAATCAGGTGGAACGTGCCGGCCGTGATAAACAATGTTCCGTAGGACACGCCGTGGCCGAGAAGCCATCCGACGATGAGCCCAAAAATCGCGCCTCCGATAGATCCGCCGAAACCGACCAAGCCAGCGACAGTGCCCACTGCGGACAGAGGGAAAACGTCGGCAGGGATAGTCATGATAATTCCCGACCACGACTGCTGTGCAAAAAAGGCGACACTGAAAAGCGCGATTGCATAACCTACTGGAACATGCGTCACCAGCATGACAGCGGTCATCATCAGCGCGTTGACTCCAAGCACAATTTTGCGCGAGGAATCGAGCGATCGTCCGTGGCGCAGCAGTTGACTGGAGATCCATCCACCCAGAAAGCTGCCAGCGCCGGAGGCAGCGTAGGGAATCCAGCCAAAGTAGCTTACCTGCTTCACATCGAAGCCGCGCGCGTCATACAGGTATTTTGGCAGCCAAAACAGAAGAAAAAACCAGGCAGAATCACTCATGAACTTGGCGAAGACTAGCATCTGCACCTGGCGAAGGCGAATAATCTCGCTGAATGAGAACTCACGCGTCGGGATATCCACCGTGTTGGTCGACGGCGAAGCGTCCTTGCCTCGATATGAGATCGCCCACCACACAGTCCATAGGAACCCAATTGCACCCGCACTGAAAAAGACAGCCCGCCACCCACTGTGAAGCAGTACAAAACCAATCAGCGGGGGAGCGAGAAGAGAGCCGATCGCGGTGCCCGCATTGATAAAGCCCATGGCCGTCGAACGTTCCTTCGCAGGAACCCACTCGGAGACGACCCGTGTTGCAGCAGGGAATGCGCCACCCTCTCCCATTCCGAGCAGGAATCGCATCGCCAATAGCCAGCCAAAGCCTGCTGCAAGCCCATGCAGAGCGCATGCCGCCGACCACCACAGCATAATCAGCAAAAAGCCATGCCGTGTTCCAATGCGATCCAGCAGTCGGCCTCCGCCGGCGTACATCGCGGCATAGGCCAGTAGAAAAGCTGTGGATAAATAGGAGAACTGCTGTTGGGAGATCGGGATTGTACGTTGTATCGTCGAGATGGCGACAGAGATTGTTTGCCGGTCGAAGTAACTAATAGCGATGGCCCCGGCGACCAGCGTGACAAAATACCAACGCCGATCGTTGGCAGTGATGTTTTTGACGTTGGTATATGCCATTCCTGTCACGATATGCTGTGTAGCCAGGGACGCACCATGGGTTATTGGTACTACCTAGCGTTCGAAATACTTCAGAACTTGCGTGAGTGCTCTCTAGCCCAACGTTCTACTACAACCTTTTTGTCTGTGTAGAACTCAACTCCATCCCTGCCCTGGGCGTGCATGTCGCCGAAAAAACTATTCTTCCAGCCGCTGAAGGGGAAGTAGGCCATGGGAGCTGCTACGCCAATGTTGATTCCAATATTTCCGGCAGGAGCTTCGTACCGAAATTGCCTTGCCGCAGCTCCACTTGACGTAAACAATGATGCCTGGTTCCCATAGGCGCTACGCTCAAGGAACGCCAGAGCCTGATCCATATCCCTGGCGTGCACCAAGCTTAAAACCGGCCCAAAGATTTCTGTGTCGGTCAATTCGCTGTTGGCCGGAAGTCCGTCGAGAACTGTTGGCCTCACGAAATTGCCCGATTCATATTTGGCAATTTTTGCATTGCGTCCATCTACTGCTATTTTGGCGCCTTCCTTCTCCCCTGTGCCGATCAGTGATTCAATACGAGACCGGCTCTGTGGCGTCACAACCGGCCCCATCTGGACTCCTTCTTCCAATCCATTGCCGACGCGGAGTTTTGCTGCGGCTTCCACGATCGAATCGCGGAATGTCTTTTGTGCTTCGCCAATGGTCACGGCAACTGAAACCGCCAGGCAACGCTGACCAGCGCAGCCAAACGCGCTATCACTGATAATTTGAGTGGCCATGGTCATGTCCGCATCCGGCAGTATGATGACATGATTTTTGGCCCCCCGGCACTGCGCCCGTTTTCCACTCGCGGCCGCCCGCGCATATACATACTTTGCAATCGGCGTGGAGCCAACAAAGCTGATAGCGCGAATCTTGGGATGGTCGAGCAGGGCATCCACGGCGGTTTTTCCGCCATTGACCAGGTTCACCACACCTTTCGGCAGGCCGGTTTTTTCCAGAAGTTCAAAAGCAAACTTCATGGTCAATGGCACACGCTCGGAAGGTTTCAGGATGAAAGTATTTCCACAGGCAATCGCGTAAGGCAGAAACCAGAAGGGGATCATTCCCGGAAAATTGAAGGGTGTGATTGCGGCAACTACCCCCAGCGGCTGGCGGACCATGATTTCATCAATGCCACGGGCCACATCTTCCAGGTTATAACCCTGCATCATGGTGGGAATGCCGCAAGCCACCTCGACGTTCTCGATGGCGCGACGCATTTCTCCTTTGGCCTCGGTAAATGTCTTTCCATTTTCTCGGCTAATGATGCGGCCAAAGTCGTCAATGTGGTCTTCCATCAACTGCTTAAGCTTGAACAGCGGTTGAATGCGGTCTTCAGCAGGGGTTCGCCGCCACTCGGGGTAGACGGCGGATGCTGCTTGTACGGCCGCGTCTACATCAGCAGCGTCCGATAGCGGTGTTCGCGCTAAAACCTCTTGTGTCGCCGGATTGGTCACGTCCTGTAACTCGCGCCCGGATATTTCACGCCATTCGCCGCCGACATAATTGGGCACAATAGTGGTTTTAGAACTGGCCGATTTTATTTCCGCAGTGTCTTCAGCGATTGGGTTCATAGGTAGGCCTTCGGTAGGTACAACACGAAATTGTAAAGCAACGCCCTGCAACCTTGCTAAGATGCTTGAGGAACAAAGGACCTTATTATGCCCCTGGATACAAAGCAGGACGCTTCCGCTATTCCGACATCGCAGGTTCGCGAGATGACCAGCAAATACACCTATGGCACCTGGCGTTTGCAAAAGGGATGGAATCCGATTCATGTCGCTGATGCCGAAGGTTGTTATTTCATGGACGGTGACGGCAAAAAGTATCTCGATTTTTCCGGCCAGCTGATGTGTGTGACCCTGGGGCACAAAAACCCAGCTGTGGTTAAGGCGATCCAGGATCAGGCCGAGAAGTTAGCCTTCATTGGACCTGGTTTTGCCACTGAAGCGCGCGCGGCTTTATCGAAACTGTTGCTGGAAGTTTTGCCCAAGGGGCTGGAGAAATATTTTTTTACTACATCCGGCACTGAAGCGAATGAGGCCGCTTTCAAAATCGCCCGGATGGTAACAGGGAAGACCAAGATTATTTCCCGCTATCGTTCCTACCACGGCTCGACCATGGGTGCCCTCGCTGCCACCGGCGATCCGCGCCGCTGGGCCATGGAACCCGCCGGGAAAATTCCCGGAGTAATTTTTGCCCCGGAAGTAAATTGCTACAAATGTCCGATATTGCATACCTATCCCGGATGTGGGATCGCCTGCGCCGAATACATCGAGCACATGATTAAAAATGAAAGCGACGTTGCTGCGGTCATTGTTGAGCCCGTCGTTGGGACCAATGGTGTCCTCGTTCCTCCCAAGGAATACATGCCTCGCCTCCGTAAAATTTGTGATGACCACGGAGTGCTGCTCATCGCTGATGAGGTAATGTCAGGATGGTGCCGTACCGGACAATGGTTTGCCATGGACAACTGGAACGTGATTCCTGACATTTTGACCACAGCCAAAGGCATTACGAATGCGGCAATCCCACTTGGTTTGTGCGCTACCAGCACCAAAATCGCTTCGTATTTTGAAGATCATTTTTTTGCTCATGGGCACACCTATGAAGCGCATCCTCTGACGCTGGCGCCAGCTGTGGCCTCAATCCAGGAAATGAAACGCATGAATCTCGTGGCCCGCGCCCAGGAGATGGGTGCGTATCTCGGGACCAAACTAAACGAATTGAAGCCGAAGCATCCTTCGATTGGCGAAGTCCGTGGCCTGGGAATGTTCTGGGCGGTTGAGTTGGTCAAAGATCAGAAAACGAAAGAACCCTTCAACACCGGGGTAGACAAAGTAACTGGCAAGCCGCTCATCGTTGATAAAGTTGCCGCCCGCATGATGGGGAATGGCGTCTACGTACAGGCATGGTTAAGCCATTTTGTGATTGCTCCTCCGTTGATCATTAACAAAGATGAGATTGACAGTGCGGTTGCGGTATTTGACGAAGCGCTAACCATTGCTGATAAAGAGTTAGCGAATTAAGCGTTACCCTTGCGCCTGATTTTTGTTCGGGCAGGACGTCTGTTTTTTTGGTGCCCCTTTATGACCAAATTCCAGTGTTATTCCATGTTCGCACTATGTGTACTACTTGCAGTTTCAGGTTCAGCACAAGTCGCGCCTCTCATCCAAAATATCGGTTCGCGGCAAACGATAAACCTCGACGGCCGCTGGCAAACGATTGTAGATCCCTACGATGTCGGGTATCTCGATTACCGCGCTCAACCGCTGAAAAGTAACAATGCTTTTTACAAGAACCACAAGCCACAGAACGAGTCAGAGCTGGTCGAATATGATTTCGATACGTCCGAGCAACTCAACGTACCTGGTGACTGGAACACGCAGCGTGATTCGCTGTTTTTATATGAGGGCACAGTCTGGTACAAACGCAACTTCGACTATGAGAAATCTTCCGGCAAAAGGTTGTTCGTACACTTCGGGGCCGCCAATTATCAGGCAGATATCTTCTTAAACGGAGAAGTCCTCGGACACCACGAGGGCGGCTTCACTCCTTTTGATTTCGAAATTACAGACCGGGTCAAGGCGCAGGGAAATTTCCTGATTGCCAGGGTCAACAATAATCGTGGTAGAGAAAAGGTCCCGACCGTCAATACCGACTGGTGGAACTATGGAGGAATCACCCGCCCGGTCACGCTGGTGGAAGTGCCGCAAACATTTATCCAGGACTATTTTATTCAGCTCGACAAAGGCTCAATGCGCCAGATTAAAGGCTGGCTGCAACTCAACGGCACGCAACTCCAGCAGAAAATAACCATTCGCATTCCGGAGGCTGGAGTCAGTAAGACATTCCAGACGGATTCCAAAGGCCATGTTGAGTTTACTTTCGATGCGGACCTGACACTCTGGTCTCCCGAAAATCCCAAGCTGTACAACATTGAAGTAGCAAGTGATACCGACCAAGTAAATGATCGGATCGGATTTCGTTCTGTTGAAGCACGAGGCACGGATATTTTGCTCAACGGCAAGCCGGTTTTCCTGCGGGGAATTGATATCCATGAAGAAGCTCCTACTCGCCCGGGTCGGGCGTGGAGTGAAGATGATGCACGCACGTTGCTTGGTTGGGCCAAGGAACTTGGATGCAACTTTGTACGGCTGGCGCATTATCCGCACAACGAAGCCATGTTGCGCGTGGCTGACCAAATGGGAGTCATGGTCTGGGGAGAAATACCGGTTTACTGGACTATCCAATGGGAAAATCCGGACACACTGCACAATGCCGAAAATCAGCTCAATGAGATGATCACGCGGGACCACAATCGCGCAGCCCTCATTATTTATTCTGTTGCCAACGAGACGCCCATCGGCGAAGCGCGGAATCATTTCCTGCACCAGCTCATTCAAGAGGCCCATTCCGCAGACCCCACTCGCATGGTCTCTGCCGCTCTGCAAAACGAAGAGACCGTCGATGGAGACCGTTTCACCATCCACATTAAAGATCCAATTGGCGAAGATCTCGATGTTTTGGGTAACAACGAATACATCGGTTGGTACGTCCGCCGTCCCGAGGACGCAGACAAGACTGACTGGGTTTCAATCTACAACAAGCCGGTAATCATGAGCGAATTCGGCGGCGATGCACTGTTTGGGTTGCATGGCAGCCCGACAGCGCGCTGGACCGAAGAGTATCAGGAAAATTTGTACCAGCATCAGATCGGGATGTTGAAGCGCATTTCTTTCCTGCGAGGCACAACTCCATGGATACTCAAAGATTTCCGTAGTCCCAGGCGCACGTTGCCGCGCATTCAGGATTTCTTCAATCGCAAAGGTTTGGTAAGCGAGCGGGGTGAGAAGAAGAAGGCTTTTTTTGTACTGCAAAAGTTTTATCGGGACATGCAAAACGCACAAACAGCAGGCGTCAAATAACCGTAGACTTGTTTACCAATCCTGCGATGTGCGGTTGTTTTTGGCTTTCTCATTCCAGAATTTGGCTTGAGAGCCGCTTTTCTCCACTCCCCAGCCTTTCTGGTACATCGTGGCCAGTCTTTGCTGGGCTGGAGCGTAATTCTGGTCGGCAGCTTTTTGATACCACTGGGCCGCTTGGGCATAATCCTTGTCCACGCCTGCTCCGCTTTGATACAGAAATCCCAGCCGGGTTTGCGCCCGAGCGTTGCCCTGATCGGCTGCCTGGCGATATAACTTTGCTGCCTGCGCGTTATCCTTTGTTACCCCTGTTCCGCCCTCATACATGAAACCAAGCCGCGTCTCCGCCTGGCTATTATTCTGTTCCGCACTTTTCGTATACCACTGCACAGCCTGAGCGACGTCCTTGGTCACTCCAGCCCCTTCTTCATACGCAACGCCGAGATTGACCTGTGCTACGGGATGCCCCTGGTCCGCCGCTTTATGGAATAATTCCGCGGCCTTCGCCAGATCTTTGGGGACTCCTTGTCCCAGCTGATATTGCCGACCAAGTTCATTTTGGGCGACGGCGTTTCCACGCTCCGCCGCTTTCTCAAACCATTGCGCAGCGGTTGAATATTCTTCCGAAGAGCGGGCCGCATTAGCGCGCTCCAGAAAATCTTTTATCTCGGCCGCTTCCGACGTAGCTGTGGCTTTAGCACGCGCATCAGCCGCAGCACGTGCCGTTTCAGCCGAAGGCTTGGACTTTACATCACGAGCAGTTTCCACTGGTTTGGCATTATTTTCAGTTGGCGGAGGCGCACTTGGAACCGGAGACGGCGGCATGGCCTTCGACTCAGCTGCTGACGGTTGAGGCAGGGATGGGGGTTCCGCATGGCGATTAAGATAGCCATGGGCTACATTCCAGATCAAAGCTCCCGCCAGCGCGACTGACAAACCACCTAACAACCACATACGCCAGTTTGAAGATTGCTGTTTTGGCCGGGTAGCCTGCGCCTCGCCGGCTATACGGTTCCTCCCGCTGGCTTGCGGCACCGGGTCTGCCAGTTCCTCATCATCGTCATCGACGACGGCAATCTTGACTGACTCCGTGTCGCGCTTCAGCCGCTGAAGATCGGTGCGCATCTCAGACGCGTGCTGATAGCGTAAATTGCGGTCTTTCTCCAGTGCTTTATTAATGATCTCTTCCAGACGCGAAGGAAGGTCAGGATTTAAACGAATCGGCGCGACCGGAGCGCGGCGCAGAATGGCATCGAACACGGTTGCAGTTGTATCCCCGCGGAAGGGCAATACTCCCGTTGCCATTTCGTAGAGCACGACTCCGAAAGAAAACAAATCAGTACGCGCGTCCAATGCTTTGCCCCGAGCTTGTTCCGGGGACATATACGCGACTGTTCCCATGGCGCTGCCGGGGCTGGTCAGCAGCTCACGGTTCATGGTGGAAGTCTTATCGTCCAACTCGGAAGTCAGCTTGGCTAGGCCGAAGTCCAAAATTTTGACGTGATCGCGTTTTGTAATGAAGACATTTGCCGGCTTGATGTCGCGATGGAGAATGCCTTCCGAATGGGCGGCATCGAGGGCATCGGCGATTTCTACCCCGAAATTCAGGACCGATTCGAGGTCCATCGGTTTCCCATCGATGCTTTTCTTTAACGTGTCTCCATCCAGGAACTCCATGGCGATGAAGGCTTCGCCATCCACCTCGCCAACGTCGTACACCGTACAAATATTAGGGTGATTCAGGGCTGATGCGGCTTGAGCTTCGCGCTGGAAGCGGGCCAGTGTTTGCTCTTCACGGGCCACCTCATCAGGCAGAAACTTCAACGTTACAAAGCGGCGAAGACGTGTGTCCTCAGCTTTGTAGACGACCCCCATGCCGCCAGAGCCGAGTTTGTCCACAATGCGGTAATGCGAAATGGTCTGTCCGATCATGCTTCGGGAAGGAAACCGACACGTTATGTTAAGGTTCGCTCACTACGAAAGTCAAAGATGACCGGGAGATAGTGTGCAACTGATTGCGCTAATCAAAACTGTCATTTTACGCTAATCAAACTGTCATCCCGAGCGAAGTCGAGGGACCTTGTGTTTGACGTTGTCACAGGTTGAGGAATCATACCAATTACTCGTAAGCTAAAGACATGCCTGACTCCCCCAAACCCGATTTCAAAAATGGATTTCCAGTGAATAAACTTTCTGACGGCGGCATGGCCGCCGGACAGCTCGAGGGAGAAGACATACTCCTGGCCCGGCGTGGCGAGGAATTCTTTGCCGTAGGAGCGTTCTGTACTCACTATCATGGCCCGCTTGCCGATGGCCTCATGGTCGGCGACACGGTTCGTTGCCCATGGCACCATGCCTGCTTTAGTCTCCGTACTGGAGAAGCCTTGCGTGCTCCGGCGTTTGACCCCATTGCGCACTGGAAAGGAGAGAAAATCGGCGACAAAGTTTTTGTTCGCGAGAAATTAGGCGAACCAACGGAAAAACCTGCGCCGAAAACTTCTCCAGCCTCTGTGGTCATTGTCGGTGGAGGCGCTGCCGGGCTGGCTGCTGCGGATATGCTCCGCCGCGAAGGTTATCAAGGGCCGCTCACCATGATTAGCGCGGATGAAGCGCCACCGGTCGATCGTCCAAATCTTTCGAAAGATTATCTGGCGGGAACGGCATCCGAGGATTGGGTTCCACTTCGTTCACCTGACTTTTATAAGGAACGCAAAATCGATTTGATACTCAATTCGAAAGTAGCTTCGATTGATGTGAAACAGAAGCAAGTCAAGCTGGAGAACGGAAAGACCTATAGTTACGATTCGCTTTTATTAGCTACCGGCGCCGATCCGGTAAAGCTGCCCGTACAAGGCGCGAGCCCGTTGCAGGTAAATTATCTGCGGACCTTCAGCGACAGCAAGGCCATTATTTCCAAAGCCGTTTCAGCCAAAAGCGCGGTGGTAGTCGGATCGAGTTTCATTGGCCTTGAAGTGGCGGCGTCGTTGCGCACGCGTGGAATCGAAGTGCATGTTGTAGCTCCCGATAAACAGCCATTGGAGCGAGTCTTGGGGCCCGAAGTTGGCAAGTTCGTTCGTGGGCTGCACGAATCTCATGGAGTCATTTTCCATCTGGAAGAAACCGTAGACCACGTACAAGGGCGCGCCGTTACTTTGAGCGGAGGCGCAACGGTGGATGCTGATTTCATTGTCTTAGGAGTCGGCGTCCGTCCCAACTTGTCCATCGCCGAGCAGGCTGGGCTGGCGATTGATCGCGGAGTTACAGTCAATGAATATCTCGAAACCAGTGTGCCGGGAATCTTTGCGGCGGGAGACATCGCCCGATGGCCTGATCGTCACACAGGTGAGCGTATCCGCGTCGAACACTGGGTGGTGGCTGAGCGGCAAGGTCAGGTGGCGGCGAAGAATATTCTTGGCCGGCGCGAGCGTTACGATGCGGTGCCATTTTTTTGGAGCCAGCACTATGACGTCGCCATCAATTACGTAGGCCACGCGGAGAAGTGGGACACAATTGAAATTGACGGCAAACTGGAATCACGGGATGCCACTGTGACCTATAAGAAGGATGGCCGCACTCTCGCAGTCGTGACCGTTTTCCGCGATCTGCAAAGTTTACAGAGTGAATTAGCCATGGAGTCCGAAGTTTAGGAGAGCAAAATGTCTATTCGTCCAGTCAAGCGGGTCGTCACCTCCAAACCAACCATGGAAGGAGCAGGCGTACATCTACGCCGCGCCTTCGGATTCGGCAACACTTCGGACTTCGACCCATTTCTTCTCCTCGATGATTTCCGCAACGATGTTCCCGAGGATTACCTCGCGGGATTTCCCTGGCATCCGCATCGCGGCATTGAAACCATTACTTATGTCCTCGCTGGGACGGTTGAACATGGAGACAGCATGGGCAATCGCGGCTCGATTGGCGCAGGTGATTTGCAATGGATGACCGCGGGCAGCGGCATCATTCACCAAGAGATGCCGAAGGGCGATCAGGCTGGACGTATGCATGGCTTCCAGTTGTGGTCCAACCTCCCGGCATCTTTAAAAATGACTCCGCCGCGTTATCAGGAAGTGAAAGCACCGGATATTCCGGAGGTCAAAGATGACGACGGGACACATGTGCGTGTAGTTGTTGGAAATTTCTGGGGGAAGAAGGGACCTGTGGATGGAATCGCCGCCGATCCTGTCTATATCGATGTATCCGTTCCTTCTGGGCGGAGAAAAAAACTTCCAGTGGAAACAAGCCGTCATGCCTTCGCTTACGTCTTCGCAGGAAGCGGAAAATTCTGCAACGCTTCCGGACCACTGGCTGTCCCGACCGAGGGAGTCAAATGGGCTGACACTGCGCCGCCGTCGGAGGCAGACAATCGTTCGCTCATCGTTTTTGATAGTGGCGATGAAGTTGAGGTTCAGGCGGGAGAAGATGGTATCCGCTTTCTGCTGGTCTCAGGAAAGCCGCTGCAAGAGCCTGTGGCTTGGTATGGACCCATCGTAATGAACACGCAGGAGCAGCTGCGTCAGGCGTTCACGGAATTAGAGCAAGGCAAATTCTTAAAGTAAGACAGCTTACTGTACCGGAAACGAAAAGATATTCACGCCGATCAGATTCAGGCTGGTCCCCAGCGCTTCAGCTTTCTTGCGGGCGCGAGCGACAGTCTGTTCATCAATTGATAGAGTGATATTCATTTAACACATTACATGTGTACACATATTATGTGTTAATTGAGATGTCAATCTACGACAAGCCCAAGAAGGCTCGTATACGGTCCAATTCCGTAGCCAGTTCACGCTTGAACGCAGGATCACTCGGTGGAGATTTGACATAGCCAAACTCGGATTTAAGTTCTCTACTTTTTACCGACAGATTTCCCCAGCCAATTACCCGATCGCGCCACAGCAGTGGTAGAGCATAATAACCAAGTTTGCGTTTGTGTACCGGAGTATAAGCTTCGAAACGATAGGCCCAACCCCACAGCAGCTCGAAGCGAGCACGGTCCCAAACCACAGGGTCAAATGGAGTCAGCAGGCGCACGGTATCTTGAGATTCAAATTCCTCTGCTTTCTCGTCGGCTAACCAGTACCAGTCAACGCCATCAATACACGCATGCACCAGCCGCTGCTTGGCGCGTTGAAGGGCGCGCGTCAACTCGTTCTGCCATTGTGGGACCGCCAATCGTAGTCGGCGGACTATGAACGACAAGCTCTTGCCAGGCAGCGGCGCATAAATGCGGACAGCAACGTCAATCAGCGCGTCAATATGTGCACGACAGGTAACTTTGTCAACAGGCCCTGGCCCATGTTGATGTGCGGTATAAATGCGGATGCCTCCATTGCGCCGCGCCACCCGAAGCAGTCCCTGGTAGTGCATAGCATCGAGCAAATGCGTTGTGGCGTTAGACGATCCACCCCAATAGTTTTTCACCCTGCCATGTGAGAAATGACTATCCACCTCTCGCGGATGCACTGCACCGCGCTCGCGTACGAACTCCAACAGAAGCTGTGCCCGTTTTCCACGCGCATTGGGAACACAGGTCGAACGTGGATGCATTAACGCTTGCAGAGAGCTGGAAACAAAGCCGTAATTAATGAAGAAGTCTTCTTGGATGTCCAGCTTGGCGTAACGCCGCTCAAGATCACCTGCGCGGTAATTCTTGACGCGATGGCGCAACATCAAGTCTTGCGCCCGTGCAGGAGCACGGATGGGGTCAGCCTGCACAAAACCAAATTTTTGCAGGGCCCGCTTCAACGTCGTAGGTGCAAAAAGGCTTTGAGTGACGGCCATGCGGCGCAGGCCGTCAAGCGTGATCTGCATGGATCAAGTATCGCGCAAAACACGCAATAGTGAGGGTCGGCTATTTCTGGTTTTTCTCGTTCGGCTGCGATTCAATCATGACTTGTGTAGGAATGCCCTCGGGATCGGCTGTTTCCTGAAGCTCCCGTTTACGGTCTTTGGCCGTATCAATTTCTGGGAACGTTTCTTTTAGGAGTATTTCCTGTGTGTCTTCTTCTCGCACTACCACCGCGAAACCTTGCGTATTTTTGTTTTCCATTCGCCGCCCCTGAATCCCACCGAAATTCGTTGCTACTTTTAGGGATTCAAGTGCTTTCGATGCCCATTCAAGGTAATCGGTAACAAATTCGTGCGGGCTACGGCAATTCCTGTATTTGCTCTGCCCCTGGAAAAGACTTGAATAGGGACATCATGGAACACATAAAAGTTTGTCCGCGTTGCTTTGCGCCATTAGAAGTGAAGAAATCACCGGCGACCAATAGCTATCATCTCGTATGCCCAAACTATCCCAATTGCCAAAGGCCACATTTGCTGAAGTGGCCTGCTTCCGCCCTACCACCGAACTATCAACGCGCGGCATAGTCGATTATTTTTTACGCAAAAGTTCCATACTGATCTCATCCCACTCCGCTGCCAGCGAATTTCTTGCTGTCGGCTTTCCTGCACGTTGATACCAATACGCTGCGTTAGATAAGTCCCCTTCCTTACGATGGAGATATGCATGTACCCAGGCTCCAGCTGGACCCTCGTCTACTTGCGCAGCTTCATGCGCCCTAGTCCAATCGCCCTTGGCATCCCACCATAGTCCAGCTAGCGCTGGGCTTAAGCCCTCCGGTGCCACATCATTCGCTATGGATTCACGGAACTCCTGGAAATTCATTCTCGGAGTTTTAACATATTCCGCGTATGAGAAACAGCGGATCACAGCTTAAGCAGCTTATCGAGCGGTGGGGAGACAAACACCAGGTCAATGGCTTTACGAATAATCGCGGTAGGGCTCCCAGTTCCGCCAAAATCGCGTGTGAGCGATCTTGTTCGCGAAGTATTCGCAAACTTATATATGGCCCATAGGTGCCATTTACCATCTATCCCAACGGTGCCTACCGTGACCTGTGTACAAAAAACCGCCTACGCAGGCCACGGACGCTAAACGCTTCTCAGACAATGAGAATTCAGGACAAGAACGGTTCTCGCAGCCGGACCCCGACCTTGATGCGATCTGTAGAATAGCTGTAGGACTGGATTTGGGGAGTCGTTCAGTACTGGAGGCAGAAGTATTGATGTGGCGTATTTGTAACGCAAAATCCATGCCACAAGATGCCATACGCAAAGCGCTGAATGAAGAGTGGTAGGAATACACCTTTCGGATAGGCAATCCCGCATCGCCCGTTTGACAGATTAAAAATTCAGCTAATCTTCACAAACCACAAGTACATGGGCAAACCTACCGGCCAACCTTCATGTGCCTGACGCATCTCATGCTTGCCACTCGCATTAGCAGTACCACTGGTGTATCCGCATCTCTGGGTTTGGGATGCGAGTTGTGATTTTAATGATCCGTGAGTGGGGACCCGTGCCTTTAAATTCTGATACTTCCACACTGTCCAATTTAGCAGCTGGTGTTTCGCTTCCTCCGGACGGAGAAGTTTGCAGTGTTGAGCCTCAAGTCAAGCCCAGCCGTCGCAGACCTTTTTTAAAATTGCCCAGCGTCTCCACGATAGCCAAGTGCTATTCCCGGTAGTCGTTTCGGCATTTAAGGCCATGCAAAAAATCGGAATCAATGTCACACCAAACCATTTTTATTGGCCCATTCCTGATATTGCTCATCTGGAAAAACGCCAATGGCCGGAAAAGGCCACGCCTGTCGGCCTGGATTTGCGAATGCCCGAACAGGTAAACCTGCTAGAGAACTTTGCAGCCAAGTATGGAAGTGAATGGAAATTTCCCGAGCATCCTGTAGACGGCTTGGTCTATCACTACAACAATGGTCTTTTTGAATCCATAGACTCGGAAATCGCCTACAGCATGGTGCGGCATTTTGCGCCTTCACGGATCATCGAAATCGGCGGTGGTTACAGCACACGGATCCTTTCCGCGGCGCTTCGTAAAAATTTCCATGAGAATGGCCTACGCGGTGAATTGATTACCATCGATCCATATTGTGATCCGGCGCTTTCCAATATCAGCACGTTGATCCGCAAGCCCGTGCAGGATGTGGAAATGGACCTGTTCCTGACGCTGTGTGAGAACGATATCTTGTTTGTCGATTCGAGCCATGTGATAAGCATCGGCAGCGATGCGGTATTTGAATATCTGGAAGTTATTCCACGCCTGCGCAAGGGGGTGGTGGTACACGCGCACGATATATTTCTCCCTTCTGATTATCCTCGCGAACCTGTCTTGAAAAATATGTGCTTCTGGTCTGAGCAATATTTGCTACAGGGTTTCCTCAGTTTTAATCCCAGTTTCGAAGTCCTGTGGGGCAGTAGCGCCATGCAGGCATTTCATCCCGAAATTTTGGACCAGCATTTTCCTCGCTGGGGCCAGAGTTACGACAAAGTTCCGCATGAGAAGCGCAGGTTCGTTCCCACCATTGATAACAGACGCACCTGGCCGTCGAGCTTCTGGGTGAAGCGTATCGCGTAACTTCATTTAATTTGTGGGTCCATTCAACCCCAGGCTTCAGCGAATTAATCTATTAACGTTTTCCACAATCACCCCCGCACATTGTGGTTGACCATTCCAATCATCCAGTATATTGTTACTTTCGCTTCACGGTGCCTGATCCCACAAGTGGTCAGGTGAAAAGGGAATCCGGTGAAAATCCGGAACTGCCCCGCAGCGGTAAGCAGGAACGAACGCTCAAACAAGCACTGGTCCGGCCTCGGACTGGGAAGCGTGAGCCAGTAGGAAGCCTGCAAGTCCGAAGACCTGCCGAGAAGCCGTCCATACCAGGACATGAAATTTACGCGCCTTCGAGGGGAGGGCATGGCGATAGCGGACTTGCCCAGTTCAGGCGTTTCCGTTCATTTCCTTCGCGGCCTAAGGAGGCCCACTTCATGGCAGTGTTGCAAACGAGTTTGGCAGAAGTAGCTTCCAGTTTTCCGGCGAATGAACCGCCTCCGCAGATGCAGGTCCGCAAACGTAATGGTTCTTCTGAGCCGGTGGATGTGAACAAGATTGTGCGCGCGGTGCAGCGATGCTGCTACGGGTTGCCGCATGTTGATCGCGATGCGCATCGCGAGCAAGACCATCGGCGGTTTGTATCGACGGCGCGACGACGCGCGAGCTGGATGCGATCTCGATACAGACCGCGGCGGCGCTGATTGCGGAGGAGCCGGAGTACTCCAAGCTGGCTGCGCGGCTGTTGCTTGCGACGATTGACGAAAGAAGTTTGCGGGCCAGAATATTTATTCCTTTTCGCAGTCGATCGACGCTGGGACATCGCGAAGGAGTGGTATCGAAGGATCGGTTGCGGAGTTTGTCTGCGGCGAATGCGCGCAAGCTGAACAATGCGATTGATGATCGATTTCTCCGATCGCTTCGAATACTTCGGACTGCGAACAGTTTACGACCGCTATTTGCTGCGTCATCCCATTACCCGGCAGGTGATCGAGACTCCGCAATATTTTTTTCTGCGGGTGGCTTGCGGTTTGTCCAGCTAGTGTGGCCGAGGCGGTCGAGTTTTACAGGCTGATGGCTTCGCATGATTACCTGCCGAGTTCGCCGACGCTGTTCAACTGCGGCACGAGCACTGCGCAAATGTCTTCGTGCTACCTGCTCGATTCGCCAGCCGACAATCCTGGAGTCGATCTACGACACCTATAAGCAGGTGGCGATGCTGTCGAAATTTTCCGGGCGGCATTGGGCTGGCATTTCACCGCGTGCGCTCGGAAGGTTCGCTGATTCGCGCGACGAATGGGCTGTCGAACGGTATCGTGCCCTGGCTGCGGACTCTGGATGCGTCGGTTGCTGCTGTGAATCAGGGAGGCAAGCGCAAGGGCGCATGCTGCGTCTATCTGGAGTCATGGCATGCGGATATTGAGCAGTTTCTGGAGATGCGGGACAACACGGGTGACCAGGCGCGACGCACCTACAATCTGAATCTCGCCAACTGGATTCCGGATCTTTTTATGCGGCGAGTGGAAGCGGATGGCATGTGGTCGCTGTTCGACCCAAAGGTAGTGCCACACTTCGCCGGACTTGTTCGGCGAAGAGTTCGATAAAGCCTACGCCGAGGCGGAGGAGAAGCAGCTTTATGCTAAGCAAATCAAGGCGCGCGAATTGTATGCGCGCATGATGCGGACTCTGGCCGAGACTGGTAATGGCTGGATGATTTTCAAAGATCCCACGAATCTCAAATGCAATCAGACAGGAAATGCGAAGAACATCGTGCATCTTTCCAATCTATGCACTGAAATAACAGAGGTGACCTCTGCTTCAGAGACCGCGGTTTGCAATCTTGGTTCGATTAATCTTGCGCAGCATCTGACGGACGGCGCATTCGATTTCGAAAAGTTGGCCCGGACGGTCCGCACAGCCGTTCCGCGTCTTGATCGTGTCATTGATATCAACTACTACCCAGCACCGCAGGCTGGCGCCGCTAATCATCGTTGGCGTCCGGTGGGGCTTGGCATCATGGGATTGCAGGATGTTTTCTTTCAGCTGCGCTTGCTGTTTGACTCGCCGCAGGCCCGCGCCCTTTCAGCAGAAATTCAAGAAGAAATTTATTTCCACGCGTTGGATGCGTCCTGTGAGCTGGCAGAGAAGCATGGAGCGCATCCTGCCTTCAGCGAAACCCGGGCTGCAAAAGGCGTTTTTCAATTTGAACTCTGGGGTGTGCAACCGAAAAATTCTGAGCGTTGGGAGAAGTTACGCATTCGGATGCAATCCAACGGATTGCGAAATTCACTGCTGATCGCCATTGCTCCCACCGCGACCATTGCATCCATCGCCGGATGTTATGAATGCATCGAGCCGCAAGTCTCCAACCTTTTTAAAAGAGAAACGCTCTCCGGAGAATTTATGCAGATTAACCGTTACCTGGTCGCTGAACTCAAGCGCCTGGGTTTGTGGTCGGAGGAGATGCGCAACCGTATCAAGCTGGCAGAAGGTTCAGTGCAATCGCTCGCTGAATTCCGGACGATGCCAAAGCAATATTCCGCACTGCCTGGGAAATTCCCAT
This sequence comes from uncultured Acidobacteriaceae bacterium, assembly GCA_963792305.1. Taxonomy (GTDB): domain Bacteria; phylum Acidobacteriota; class Terriglobia; order Terriglobales; family Acidobacteriaceae; genus CAWBXL01. The sequence goes on from CAWBXL010000006.1 coordinate 22,562, forward strand.
GCGCTCCATCATTGATATGGCGGCCGACCGCGGTGCGTGGATTGATCAAAGCCAGTCACTGAATCTTTTTTCTGAATCTCCCAACATTGCGCGCCTGAGCTCCATGTACATGTATGCATGGAAGCGCGGGTTGAAGACGCACCTATTACCTGCGTTCGCGTCCGGCAACGCGCATTGCCAAGACCACTGTGGCCGTCATGCCATCGCCGGCGGTTACAGCTGTGGCATGTTCACTCGACAATCCGGAAAGCTGCGAAGCCTGCCAATAATAAAGGAAAACTATGTCTATGCATCGTGCCCGATACCATACTCGACCCCGGTCTCTGCCTGACGCTTCGCCCTATGCGCTACCCGGTTTTCTACGAAATGTTTCAGAATGGAATCCGTAACACCTGGACGGTGGAAGAAGTTGATTTTGCCACCGACCTCACCGATCTCAAACTGCGATTTACTCCGGCGGAGCGGCATCTGGTACAGCGTCTGGTTGCGTTCTTCGCCACGGGAGATTCCATTGTCTCCAATAATTTGGTATTGAATCTTTACAAGCACATCAACTCGCCGGAAGCACGATTGTATTTATCCCGGCAGCTTTATGAAGAAGCGGTGCATGTGCAGTTCTATCTCACGCTGCTGGACAACTACGTTCCGAACCCAGAAGAGCGTGCCGCCGCTTTCTCCGCCGTAGAGAACATCCCATCCATCAGCAAGAAAGCCCAGTTCTGCATGAAGTGGATGGACTCGATCCAGCAGCTCGATAAACTGGAGACCGCAGACCATCGCCGGCAATTTCTCTTGAACTTGATTTGTTTCGCGGCAACTATCGAAGGCCTTTTCTTCTTTGCTGCGTTCGCCTATGTGTACTTCCTGCGCTCGCGGGGATTATTACACGGACTGGCCTCCGGCACGAACTGGGTGTTTCGCGACGAGAGCGCTCATCTGGAATTTGCTTTCGAGGTCGTGAACATTGTTCGCGGCCAAGACCCAGGAATGTTCGACGAAGCCATGGAGAAAGAAGTCACCACTATGCTGGATGAAGCCGTGGAATGCGAAACCCAGTTTGCCCAAGACCTGCTTTCAGGAGGCGTGGCTGGACTTTCCGTGCGCCAGATGCGGCAGTACCTGGAGTACGTCGCGGATTCGCGTCTACGCGCCTGGGCATGAAGCCTGTGTATGGCACGAAAAATCCATTTTCTTTTATGGAGTTGCAGGACGTACAGGAGTTGACTAATTTCTTCGAACGGCGCGTTTCTTCCTATCAGGTGGGAGTTTCGGGCGAAGTCGCATTTCAGGAAGAATTTTAAGGGAGAGCCAGATGTCTCACTCGGGAAGAGGAAAGGCCCGTCCTGCCACATATCTGAGAGCTAAATCCTGACAGAAATTTTTACACGGTTGGGGACTTTTCATCACTCCGGTGTCTATTTTAAGTACAGGCAACTTTTGTCGGATGACAACGTTTCCTATTGTATGTCCACAACTATCTGCAAAAGGCAGTTTGTTGCGCTATCTTTAATGTGGACCGCATAGAGTGGACGTGTCCCAAACACAACTTTGAAGGTGTACGATGCTCGATCTAATTCGTCTCACCCTTGTTCTTTCATTCCTGCTATCAAGTGCCGCTATTTGGGCATCAGACGAAAAAAATCCTTCTTTTGAATATAATGTCGTCCGCGCCCATGAGCTTGAGCCGCATCGTCGCACCATTCCTCATCAAGGTGTAATCCCCGGGTTCAATCAACTTCGCCTTACGCTTATAGTATCTCCGGCAGGCGATGTGATAGATGCTGACGCTGAAGCTGACGGCGATGACAAAATATTGAAGTTCTGGCCCGAACTGAAAGAAGAAGTACTCCAGTGGAAGTTTATTCCGTTTGAGAAAAACGGAGCACCGGTTGCCGCGGAGATTGAAGAATATCTCGACCTTGTTCCGCCGGAAAGACTGCCAAAGCATCATCTCCACGCGCCTGTACTGCAGCCAAACTCCAAAATTGCAATTACCCTCACGCGGTCAGGATGCTTCGGGTCCTGCCCTGCTTATGCGGTTACGGTCAATAACGATGGCGTGGCTTTTGAAGGCCGTAGTTATGTAGTTGTCGCCGGGAAACATATGGGCAAGGTAGACGTGGGCGGACTTCAAAAGCTGGCAAAGAAGTTTATCGCCGTTGATTTTTATTCTATGGAGGGCAGTTATGTTGCGAGTGTGACAGATAACCCCACCTACACACTATCTATCACAATCGATGGAAATACAAAGAATGTGCAGGATTATGTTGGCGAGTGGGAAGGAATGCCTGCGGTCATTACCGAGCTGGAAGATGAAGTTGACGTATTAGCGCGAACTCATCAATGGATCGCTGGCGAGGATGGGCTTGTTCACGCATTGCAGGCGGAAAACTTTAATTTCAAGACCTACGAGGCACAACTAATTCTTAAAGAAGCCGCGAATCGCGGAAATGCTGAAACCGTCCGGCAATTGTTACAGGCTGGAGTGCCATTGAAGCCTATACCCGCCCCCAACTCGAAAGGCCCGGATATGGGCTATCGTTTTCGGGATGTCGGGTTGCTCTATGCGGCCAGTGGTGATATGCAATCTCTTGAGGCCCTTATCGAAGCTGGGGCGAGCAAGAATGATCAAGCCGACAAAGACCTTGCCCTGACGGGCGCCGCTAGTTCCGGAAATGTTGACGCTGTCCGGGCGTTGATCGCCTATGGAGCGAATCCGAATGCCGATCTTGGCCAATTGACTACCACAGAAAATGGCGGGGGCATGACGATTCAAGGCAAAGGCGCGGGGAGTGTGCTGATTTATGCTGCGGAGTCAGGTAATCCCGAGATGGTGCGCGAAATTCTCAGCTATCACCCGAGTCTGGAAATGAAAGACCAGTCAGGAAAAACAGCAATGTTCGCAGCAGGCGACTACCGCAGCTCCGACAAGGATGGTGCGCGCGTGGAATGCGTGCGCCTGCTTGCCCACGCAGGGGCCAATGTGAATGCACGCGATAAAGGCGGAAATACACCGCTGCATGAAATTTACCTTACCGACGTGGAAGCAGAATTGTTGAAACTGGGTGCGGACGTAAATGCCCGCAATAACGATAGCGAAACGCCAATTTTTACCACGGTTGACGATAATGCCATCGCGTTATTCATCGAGCATGGCGCTGACCTCACCATTCGTAATAAGGAAGGCAAGACAGTAGTGGAAGCTGCCAGGGAAAAAGGGCGGGCCGGCAAGAAGCTTTCCGCAAGGCGATTCAGAAATTGAGTCAGCGCTAATTGCTCTATTTCTTTTCCGTCTCTGTCAGAAACTCAATTAAATAGTCTTTCCAGACGGCAGCAACCGTGTGGGTGCCGTGCCCACGAGTGGCATCAGAGATTGGGATGAGGATGAACTTGGCATGTGGCATCTTCGTGGCCAGTTTTTGAGCAATGCCAAGCTCCGGCGGATTGATGAAGTCATCGGCGGAGTTGATCCACAACACGGGCGCGCTGATCGTACTTAGCTTCAGCTCCGGGTTGTAATTGCGAGAAGCATTTACGTAGTAGAGGAAATTGTTAGCGTCGGTATGTGAAATGAAGGAATCAAAGGTCCGGTCAACATAAGCCTCCGCTTGGGGGCGAGTAGGGTAGTTCTTCTGCATCTGGAGCGGGGACGAGCCGGCGATGATGATCAGATCGTTGGCCCCACGCAGGCCTTCGACAGGCTGCGTAGTGTACTCACCATTTTTCCACGCAGGATCGTTACGAATCATCTGCATCGCCATGTAGCGCCACATACGGTTGCGTCCAGCCAGTTCCATCGGGTAGCAGGCGAAGGGAGCGAGCGCATCGGAGAACTGGGGGTAAGTCTCCCCCCAGACGAAACTTTGCATGCAGCCCATCGAAGTGCCAAGAATGAGGCGTAAGTGGTCAACATGAAGGCCCTCGAGCAGCATCGTGTGCTGCGAAGTAACCATGTCGTCGTAATCATATTGCGGAAAGTGCATGCGCAACCCATCGGAAGGTTTGCTGGATTCCCCATGGCCAATATCGTCGGGAAAGATAAGGAAGAATTTTGTGATATCGAAGGGCTGGCCTGGCCCAAAGAGAACTTCGGAAAAGACAGGATTCAAAAGAGTATGCGCGTTGCCTCCAGTGCCGTGAAGCAACAGGATGGCATTATCGGTGTGTCCGGCAGCATCACGATGAGGCTCACCTAGAGTAAGGTAATGCAGCTTCAACTCAGGCAAAGACTCGCCCGTCCCAAAGCGAAAGTTCTTAATGATGTAGGTGCCGTCTTTGACCGGCCATTTAGTCGGAGTTGGGGATGACTGAGCGCTTGCGCCAACAACGGCAATTACTACGAAAAAAATGAGGCGATGAATCAAGAATCCTCCGAAGAAGAGCCACTTAGTTACGATTTATTATTCGGTCTTGAGCATGAACTGCGTTCCGCCATCCAGATGAACATTTTGACTGCTTGAAGTAATCAAATTAGCTTCTTTCGTGCCCCCGACGGCAGTTCCTTTTATGCCCACCGCCCCATGAGACTCAGATGTAAGCACGGTGGCCCCACGCGCGGATGACGCTGGCGCCGGAGCAGTCATGGAAGGAATCTGTGGCGTAGAACTCAATGCAGTGCCAGGGGCATCCGCACTTCCCACATTGCCCGATTGTTGGCCCGGAGGCGGCGTGCCGATGGCGGCGGGGCTTCCCGGAGCGTCGTTAATGATGATGAGAGGCGGCGCAATCGCCTGTACCACAGCTTGCATGGGCAGTTCTTTTCCATTCTTGATAAGGATTCGGTCGAAAGTGATACCAAGCTCGGAATCTGGAGCGTCCTTGGTATGAGGCTTGGCGCTGGTCACATGACCTTCAATTTTGCTGCTTCGCGGGATCACAATCTGTCCCTGAGAAAGCAAGTCCATGCTGGTCTTGAGTTCGACCTTGTCGCCGGGCTTGGCTTTCTTGGCGTCGAGCGACTTGGACAACTCCGCTGGAATCAGAATGCCGGGGAGAATCTGGGTTAACTCTTGGTTCGAAGGCGTAGCAGGTGTCTGGGCAAAGCAGCCTGCGGCTAGAACAATAATAAGCAGGACAAAGACAGAAGTTTTCATGTGCATTTCCTCTCCAAATGAAGACCGGCCTGCATTTCGATGGCCGGAAAAATATTGCTGGGCGCGAAGTTTATATTATATGAAAACGTTGATCATCCATTGCGCATTGCGCTCCTGCCATAACGGGTAAATTGACCGTGTCCGAAAACCGCTAGTTTATGTCTGCCACGAGTGCGAAAATCCAGACATGGAATTACCCAGTCGTGAAGTTTGTCATCGTGCTTTGCAGAGCCGGGACCCTCGTTTTGACGGTTTGATTTTTGTCGGCGTCACCTCGACAGGTATCTACTGTCGCCCCATATGTCCGGCGCGCACAGCCAAGTTTGAGAATTGTATTTTTTTTGGCTCGGCCGCGGCCGCGCAGGATGCCGGGTTTCGTCCATGCCTTCGTTGCCGGCCGGAGACAGCCCCAGATCTGGCCTCATGGCGTGGTACTTCGAATACAGTCTCACGCGCCCTGGCCCTTATCGCCGAAGGTGCCCTCGATGGTCGGGAGAATAGTGTAGAAAAGTTGGCAATTCGCCTGGGCTTGGGAGAACGTCAATTGCGGCGCTTGTTCCTTCAGCATCTGGGAGCGTCGCCCATCTCGGTCGCACAAACCCGCCGGGTGCTTTTCGCGAAGCAACTCATTCATGAAACCCAGATGCCAATGACTGAAGTTGCCATGGCTGCTGGATTCGGCAGCTTACGCAGATTCAACGAAACGTTTCGCGACTTATTCCATCGCCCTCCAAGTGCTTTGCGCAGGAAGAACTCGGCCCGGGAAGAAGAAAAAGACGTTTTTCTGAAGCTTCGTTATCGTCCTCCCTATGACTGGGAGAGCATGCTCGGATTTTTGCGGACGCGCGCAATCCCGGGAGTTGAAGTTGTAGACGATGCGCGTTATTTGCGCACCGTTGAGGCTGATGGGGCATTAGGCAGCATAGAGGTCACTCATCTTCCGGATCGCCATTGCCTCGGTGTCAAGATTCGTTTCCCAGACGTGAGGTCGCTACCTTCTATCGTTGCCAGGGTACGGAGACTGTTTGATCTTGGGGCTGATATCGAAACGATTGATGACCATCTCTCTGGCGATCCGGTACTCGCTCCATTAGTGGCAAAGCGTCCAGGACTGCGGGCGCCCGGGGGGTGGGACGGTTTTGAAATAGCTATACGCGCTGTTCTGGGGCAGCAAATCAGTGTGATCGCTGCGCGCCGTTACGCCGGCCAACTGGTTGCTCTCCACAGTCGCGCAGTGCCGAAATCATTTCGTATCCATGAAAATTTATCTCACGTCTTTCCCGCTGCGAAAAGGCTGGCTGCGGCTTCCACTATCGGACTGGCCATGCCAGCCGCGCGTATCGACGGCATTGAAGGCTGTGGCCGAAGCGGCATTGGCCGATCCGAACCTTTTCCGTCCATTCGGAAATATCGAGGAAACAGTAACCCGTCTGAGGGCCATCCGCGGAATTGGCGAATGGACCGCGCAGTACATCGCACTTCGCGCCATTCGTGAGATGGACGCATTTCCCGCGACTGACATCGGATTACTTCGCGGCATCGCTTCCGTGAATGGAAAGAAAATAACCTCTGCGAACCTGCTGAGCCGCGCTGAATGCTGGCGGCCGTGGCGTGCCTATGCGGCGCAGCATCTTTGGGCCGCCGACGGAAACACGAAGGCAAGCCCGGATATCCCACGTTGATCGCCGGGTCGGATTGCCTTACACATCAGCGATTAGAAAGGACAAAATCATGAGTCTTGCTTACAAGACAATTCAATCTCCTGTTGGAAAATTAAAACTGGTCGCAAGTGACAAAGGCCTGGTGGCCATACTTTGGGAAAATGACAGTCCCCGCCGTGTGCGTCTGAGCGAACTGGCTGCAGATGACCGGCACCCAATTCTTGTTAAGACGGAGCGGCAACTAGGCGAATACTTCGACGGAAAACGAAAATCATTTTCTATTGCTCTCGATATGCGCGGAACCAGCTTTCAGAAGAATGTGTGGGATGCCTTACTGGCCATCCCGTTCGGCGAGACAAGAAGCTATGGACAGCTGGCGAAACAGTTAGGGAACCCCCAGGCAACACGCGCCGTCGGCGCCGCCAACGGAAGAAATCCCATATCAATCATTGTGCCTTGCCATCGTGTCATTGGATCGTCCGGCAAACTCACTGGTTTTGCGGGAGGACTTATGACGAAAGCCCATTTACTCAACTTGGAAAAGAATGGTGATCAGGCATTGCTAAAGCTAGGCGCTTAGTCGTGGATTGGTCCGCATGCTGTGAAGTTCTGCACTAAGATGTAGGATCAACCCAGCATGAACGTTCATCTCATCGATGGCACATATGAATTATTCCGGCATTTTTTCGCTGTTCCCTCAGCGCGTGATGTGAATGGTCAGGAAATCGGCGCAGTTCGTGGAGTATTGAACTCCGTTCTGTCTATGATCGAAGACGGCGTGACCCATCTCGGAGTGGCGACGGACCATGTTGTTGAGTCATTCCGTAACGATCTGTACCCTGGATACAAGACAAGTGAGGGCGTGCCCCCGGAATTGCTTTCACAATTTCCCATCCTTGAAGAATATCTTCAAGCCATGGGCGTAGTCGTTTGGCCAATGGTGAAGTTTGAGGCCGACGACGCACTCGCCTCCGCCGCCACCAAAGCTGCTCTGGACAAGCAGGTCATACAGGTTTTCATCTGCACACCGGATAAAGACCTTGCTCAAACGGTTACGGGAACTCGCATTGTCCAACTGGACCGCAGAAGGAACATCTTGCGAGATGAAGCAGGCGTAGTTGCGAAATTCGGGGTCGCGCCGCAATCCATTCCGGATTATTTGGCCGTCGTCGGCGACAGCGCGGATGGTTATCCGGGAATATCAGGGTGGGGAGAAAAAGCGGCGGCCGCCGTACTCTCACAGTATCCGCATCTGGAAGACATCCCAAAAGACTGGCTAACCTGGACATCCTCCATCAAGCGGGCGCGACAACTCTCGCAATCATTATTCACCGCATGGGACGAAGCATTATTATTTCGTACACTGGCGACTTTACGGACGGATGTTCCTGTTTTTGATGGTGTTCAGGATTTGTTATGGAGTGGGCCGCATGCTGACTTCGAGAAATGTTGCCGGCAAATGAGATCTGATACTTTGTTGAAGCGTGCCCTTTCAAAAAAGCCCAGTTAGCAATGCTGTTTTCTGTGACAGAAGAACATGAATTCACTGAATCCAATGCTTTCTCAACAATGAACAAGACTGTGCCACTGACGGTAGATGAGCGGTGTGGTTCCGCATCGTCCGCAACTTGATAGCTCATCCCGGGCATCAGTGTGAATTCCGGCTATCCTTCAATTCCGTTTCAAGCTGGCCTGCGACCGCCTAACATAACAACCAATGCAGACGCGAACAGAGCACAAAACGGTTCAAACCTACTTGGATTTGCATCCCTATTGCTCGTCCGAAAACGGACAATAATTTATGAGAGCGGACAGCAAAGATCGATGTCCGAGACCGCATAACCTCACATTTTTCTTGCGCCGAAAGCTACTTAGCTATTGCGCTGTCGGCTTGGGAATTGGCATGTGAATTGCCTGCCGTAGTGCCGGGGAGGTGTGTCATGGCGAACTTTGAGCGGATTCGAGACGTTATTTCTGGCCCATTTGATTCTGAGATCATCCGGCAGCGCACTGCGGCGGGATGGAAAATGGTATCAATTGAGTGGCGGCGAGAATTGCCTGCCTCGGAATCTCCGAGCGAGGGCGCGTTCAACGAGGATATTCCCTATGGGCTGCGCATTTCAAATGATTGCCAGCGTCTGGAAGTTGACCCCGTCGAGAACCGGACACTCACGCTGATGATGGAGCTTTTGGTGCAGGATTTTCCTTATTCAAGCATTGTCAGCGATCTGAATGAAAAGGGACTTCGCATGCGGAACGGCAAGCCATGGACTCGGATAGCTGTCTTCAACATGACCCCACGGCTGATCGAGGTCGGGCCTCGCCTTTTCGAAACAGAAGAGTGGCAGCAGCTGCGGCAGAAGTTTTCGCTTTCGCGAGCGCCAGAGGTTCGATAGTTCGTTGAGTTTTGCGAGGTTGATACAACCAGAAGAGGTGGCTCTTGCCAACGAAAATGCATAGCTGACCTACGCTCATTTCTTGCCAATCTTTTCAATCTCACATTTGATGGCAAGACTGTCCAGGCTTGAGAGCGGAAGGCTGAGGAACAGACTGATTCTGCGATCGAGTATGAAGAAAGCATCGCGGAAAGCTTTATCGATGTGTATTTGCGTTCCCTGAATTGACGCTGGATCAGGCACTCCCCAGTGCGCTGTCATCGGCTGGCCGGGCCATATCGGACAGATCTCTTTGGCGGCGTTATCGCAAACGGTGAAGACGAAATCCAACTTGGGCGCATTCGGCTGAGCAAATTCATCCCAGTTCTTGCTTCTGAGGTTGGTAGTTGGCACATGGGCAGATTCAAGCTGTCGCAATGCTCCTTGTCTTACGGTCCCCGACGGATGACTGCCTGCACTGTAGGCAGTGAAATAAGCCTGGCCTTTATGGTTCATGATGGCTTCCGCCATGATGGAGCGGGCGGAATTTCCCGTACATAGGAAGAGAACATTGTAGTGCCGCTGCATGAAGCGCTCCTTAGTTGCAGCATGTGGGGCCACAACAAGACTGCTGTGGCTTCACCGCGCGCACAAAAGCGTAAAGAATTTCCCGTCTACCTGTGGAGCAATTGCGTCAACATCAATGTTGTGTCCGGACAGAAACTCTCGTGCATCCTCGACTTTGTAAATTCTTGTCGGCTCCAGATCAATCTGCTCGAACCCCGCCGAAGAGAGTTTGCTTCGATATTCGTTTTCTTCTAAAGCTCCAGCGACGCAGCCCACCCAGAGCAGAACGCTTTTACGGATCTCCGCAGGTATCTCGCCACGAGTCACCACATCGGAGACTGCCAGACGTCCTCCAGGTTTGAGGACCCGGAATGCCTCTCCTAATACGCGGTCTTTGTCACCGGAAAGATTGATGACGCAGTTAGAAATGATTACATCTACTGAATTGTCCGGAAGAGGAATGTGCTCTATCTCGCCTTTTAAGAACTCAACATTTTCCAACCCCGACTTCTTCTTATTTTCGTTCGCCAAAGCCAGCATCTCGTCGGTCATGTCCAGGCCATAAGCTTTTCCCGTCGGTCCTACTCGCTTGGCTGAAAGCAGTACGTCAATGCCGCCACCCGAACCGAGATCCAGCACGACCTCTCCCGGAGCCAACTTGGCCAGGGCTGTCGGGTTTCCGCAACCGAGCGAAGCCAGCATTGCCTCTTCAGGAATTTCATTCGCTTGCAGCGCATCGTAGAGATTTGAAGTAATCGGATCGCCACAACCACTGCTCGCACTTGCCCCGCAACATGAACTGCCGCCGCTTGTCGCCCGCAGTGCTGCTTGCCCGTATTTTTCTTTGACTACTTCTTTAATGTTCGTGCTGTCCATGTTTGTTCTCCTACTTACAAAGTTGGACGATCTGCTCAGGTTCTACTGCTTTGTTTCGCGTACAGCACTCGGCATATAGGAACTGTAAAAGCTCCTGGAGGGCATCGGTATTCGCGGTGTAGTGAAGAAACGTACTTTCGCGACGGACACTCACCAGCTCCTCGGCTTTTAACTTGTCCAGGTGGTGCGAAAGAGTAGAGTTGGGGATGTCCAACTCTTCCTGAATTTCACCAACGACTAGTCCCTCGGGGTGAGCAGATAACAGCAGTTGCATGATTCGCAGCCGCGCTTCAGTCCCCATGGCGGAAAACATGTCCGCAAACTTTGCGATCCGGGCTGTGGATTTTTGGGATTGCGCTATCGCCATATTTCTATATTTGCAGAAATATGGTTTATTTGTCAATGGAGTTTAACAGTCGAATCACTGCCAGGTGATGAGCCCGAATGTCGTCACTATCTCTATACGAGTGAGCTACACAATACCTCCAGTCATGTGATCTTGTTCTCTCGCAAATGCATCGAATGTTTGCACGTGAGTTACGACCTATGGATCGAACTGGAATAATTACGGCTAAAGATACAACCGCATCACGCATGCTTACGCTGGCAGGCGTTGTAGTCGTAATCGTAGGCCTTTATTTCGGCCGCCGCGTTCTTATCCCGTTAGCCCTTTCCATCGTTCTTTCGTTTCTGGCTACACCTCTGGTCACATTGCTGGAACGCCTTCGCCTGGGGCGCGTCTTTTCCGTCGTAACCGTACTCGTTCTCTTTTTCGCCATGCTGGGCGCAATAGGTTGGGGAGTAACCAATCAACTGGTGCAGATCCTTACCCTTTTGCCCGACTACCGGGAAAATATCCACCACAAGATTGAAACCATCAGTTCCCCCGGCGATGGAAACTTTAGTAAAGCGAAGGCGACGGTCACTGACCTAAGCAAAGAGCTGTCCTCCGCTTCAGAAGCAGCAGCAAACAACAAAATTTCGAAGCACGATCCCAAGGAGCCAATCCCGGTACAGCTGGCTAATCCTCCACGAAATACAAATGAATATCTGCGAGACATCGTCGGGCCATTGACCGGTGTACTGGAGACCACGGGAATCGTTGTCATCTTCACACTGTTTGTCCTGGTGAAGCGTGAAGATCTGCGCAACCGCCTGGTCCGGCTGGCTGGTGTGAATCAGCTGACCCTGGTGACGCAAGCCATGGATGACGCCTCCAAACGCCTTAGCCGCTACTTGCTATTCCAGTTTGTAGTGAACGGAGTGTACGGTGGTCTCTTCGGATTCGCACTTTACCTAATAGGAATACCTCATCCTCTTTTGTGGGGAGTGTGCGCATTTCTGCTTCGTTTCATCCCATACCTGGGAACCGCTGTCGCCGCGCTGTTTCCCATGGTCTTGGCATTTGCAGTTTTCCCCGGCTGGAGCCAAATTGCCATGACCTTTTCTGTGTTCCTGGTTCTAGAAATTTCTACAGCCAACGTTATTGAACCCTGGCTCTATGGTGCACACACCGGGGTTTCGTCTCTAGCGATCTTAGTCGCAGCCATCTTCTGGGGAGCTCTATGGGGGCCTACGGGATTGATTCTCTCCACCCCTTTGACTATGTGCTTGATGTTGCTGGGAAGATACGTGCCACAATTGAGTTTTCTGGATGTACTCCTCTGGAGACGAACCTGTTCTATCGCCTAAAGAACATCTATATCAACGTTTACTGGCGCTCGATCTGGAAGAAGCGCGCGACATCGCCTTGCAATATCTTAAGGAAAATCCTTTGATGAGCTTTTACGATTCGGTCTTGCTGCCGGTACTCACTCTTGCAGAACAAGACCGCAGATTGAACGCTCTGGACGACAGCCGGATCAAGTTCATCAACGAGAGCGTAAGAGAACTGGTGGAAGACGTGAATGATGCCTCATTTACAGATGCCACAGAGGCGGTCACCAAGTCCTGTGCAACCATAGACGCAAAGCTGACGTCACCATTAACGATCACTTGCATTCCAGTTCGAGATGAAGCGGATGAATTAGCCGCCGCCATGCTAGTTCAAATTTTGGAACGTCAAGGTCACGCCGCACAGGTGTTACCGAAAAATCCAATAGCTAAAATGTTCGAGGACCTGGAGCGCCTGCATCCCGATGTGCTCTGTGTCTCCGCTTTGCATCCATTGGCCACAGGCCAGTCACGCCCGCTATGTAAACAGTTACGCCAGCATTGCCCAAATGTGACGCTGATCATGGGGTTATGGGAATACCCCCGCGGGGCGGCAAGAGCGCAGGAGAGAGTTGGGATCACCTGCGCGGATTTCATCGGAACATCTCTCGAGGAAGTGGTACGTTCGATAACAACATTCCAGGCCACGAATACATTATCAGGCACATCGCCTAATAAGGCGCCGTCTCAACCAGTGGAAGCAGTTTCCTAAAAACGTATCGCGTGCGGCCCAAATGGCGAAAGTCTGCAGCGCTCACAGAAGAAGGTGGGACGCACCAATGTAGTGGCATGACTATTGTTCCCCAGCATAGGAATATACCTCTTCTACTAGTTACTCTCCTCCGCGAAATAGGTTTCGAAGAATAATTGGTAGAGTAATGAATAAGACAACATGCCACCAAAACAAGAAACGGAAAGAATGCGGAAAAGTCGGCCAGTGCAGAAGTGCGTGGGAATCGATTTCGGAACCACCAACAGCGCAATCGCGGTGGCGAACTCTGATGCTTCCATCGAGATGGCACGCTTTCCGCTCAACGATCAGCTTACGGAAAATTTTCGCTCGGTCCTCTACTTCGAGCAAGTTCGAGAAGGTCTGCGCAAGCATGTATCAGCACTGGCTGGACCCGAAGCCATCATGCGCTATCTGGAATCCGAGCAAAAAGGGCGATTGATTCAGTCTCTGAAATCCTATCTGGCAAGCCGCCTTCTGACTTCCACGACAGTTCTTGGGCGTCCTTACCTTCTTGAGGAACTTCTTTCATTTCTGATCAGATCACTGAAAGGAAAGTCAGAGCTGTCGATGGGTGCTTTGGGAACGCGCGCGGTTGTTGGCAGGCCAGTGCGCTTTTCCGGTGCAGAATCCAATAAAGACGATGAGTGGGCTGTAACGCGCCTGCGCACAGCCTTTTCCAATGCCGGATTCGACGATCTAATTTTCGAGTACGAACCCATCGGCGCGGCCTATTACTATGAAATGCGACTGGACCACGATGAGTTGATCCTGGTGGCCGACTTCGGCGGCGGCACTAGTGATTTCTCACTTTTGCAAGTCGGCCCGAGTTTTCGCCGGACTAGCGGACTGCCAGAAGATCGCCACCGTCGCCCTGTTCTACCCGGTGGCAAGGCGCCCGCCGGCGTCGATCGCGCGGACCAGCACCTCGAAGCGGCTCGCCGGTGAACGGCGGCTGAGCCTGCCACGGTGGCGCCGACCCCGCCGCGCCGGCGGATCTCGATCGTCAGCGACGACACGGCCGCGGCGGCCGAGATCTGCAAGCCGTTCGAGCCGGTGTGGCCTGCGCCGTCGTTGATCAAGAGCGTGACCGCCTCGGCGGTGTGGCCGCGAACTGGATCCGTGTCATTCCCCGCGGGTCGCCGGCAGCGCCGAAGACCGGCGCCACTCCGGCCTGTGGCGCGGGGTTGCCGTTCAGGTGCACGCCTGCCGGTGCCGCAGTGCCCGCGGTGCCGTTGTGCGTGACGTTCGCCGCCGCGCCCGGATTGGTGAGGTTGCCAAAGCGGTCCACGGCGTAGAGGAAGACCGTGAGCAACTCGCCCACGGCGGCTCCCGTGCGATGCCCTTGCGCGACGAACAGATAGGCGGCGAGCGGCTGGGGGATCGCGGTGCGTGGAACACGAAGTCGTCGAAGGCCTGCAGGAAGTCCGGATCGCCTGGCGGGGGGTAGTGGTTCGTCGTCAGCACGGGAGCGCAGGGAGCGAGCTTGCTCGTCGCCGACGGACGATGATTGGTCAGTCGGCGTCATCGACGACGAGAACGGTGGTGATGGAGGTGGATGCAGCGACGATGAAGCCGACGACGAGCGAGGTGCTGGCGGCGAGGAGGTTGGCGTGCGCGAGTGTGAAGGTTGGCTCGAGCGACGATGATGAGTGGTGGTGGTGATGTGCTCGGGGAGATGTGTCGTCGTCGTGGCGGGCAGCGGCGTCGACGAGGAGATGAACAGTAACATGGCCGGTGGAGGCGTGGTTGAAGTTGTATGGTGGTGTAGGGCGGCTGACTCTTATCTTTGGGGCTGGCGTTGGGGTTGAATCTGTTGACTTGTTGGGTGTTGGCGTTGTCGCCGCGGCGACGACGTGGCTTCGTCGGGCTTTGCTGGCGTGGCGGTTTTACTCTTTTTATTTTTGCTGGCGCTGTTCTGCTGGGGCGATGATTAGGATCTCTCAGGTTACCTGCCGCACGCGCACTCGTACCACACGCCTCTGCCCGGCCTCCGCCATCACCTGCGGCGCGGCGGGAAGGCGCCATTGGTATGCACGCTCCACTACACCGGCACCGGGCATCCGCGCCGCGAACTGCTGCACATCCATACCGTCCGGCGGCCGCATGGACGCTCCGTCGCGCCGACGCCATCATCTGCACCTCAAGCGCGAGCAGCCAGGCAACCTGCTGGCGTCGCGCTTTCCGACCTGGGTCAGCAAGTGGACGGTTATCGACAGCGCCATCGAGCCCGACGAATTTCTGGGCCTGCGCCTTCGGTACCGCATGATCTGCAACTGCGCGCTCTACGCCGGGCGTATCGAGGGGCACACGCTGGTCCGGCAGCGTGTTGCCGAGGTCACCTGGTCATCATCGGCGACGGCTCTGCGCGCGACGACGCTTGTCACTGCGGCTGCGGCTGGCCTGGGTGATCGGCTCCGTTGGTTGCGCCGCCGACGAGCTGATCGAGCCGTACAGGACTGCCGACGTCTTCGTCTCGATGTCTGCGCGCGAGTCCTTCGGCATCGCCCTGCTGGAGGCGGCGGTGGCGGGTGCCCGCGTGGTCGCCAGCGACATACCCGCGCATCGCGAAGCTGGCCTGCCTGCTGCTGCGTACGGTAGCGGTCACGCTGATCCCGCTGCGCGCCTCCGACGAAGTGCTGGCAACGGCGACGACGGCGGCCGCCCGCAGAGATCGCGTCACAGATGCCCACCTCACAGCGCCAACACGCGCTCCGGCAGACGCTCTACGTGTCAGCGTCCTTGCACGGAGCAAAGCCATTTCGCCCAGGTAGGACCATCGGGGCGTCGCCGTGCTCAATGGCACCGTAATGGATAAGCTCCGCGTTCCTCAACACATGGTGTCCGCGATGCGCATTCTCCAAGTGACCGATCTATATCCACCCTTCATCTGTGCATGCAGGTACGCGGCAACCTGAGCCAGGGACCAGGCCCTGGGCCATGCACGTGGCCGGCGGCGACGTGATGAACTGAGCGAACTCGACCAGGAGGCGCCGTGCGCGTCCACCGGTTACGGGACGGTGCAGCGGGGCGGCAGCGTCGGCGCTCCCGGAGTGGCGGGCAGCGCCTTTGCCCCGCCATTTCCCGATCCAGAGCTCGTCATTGGCCTGCGCCGGGTCGCACGTGAGGAACGCCCTGACGTGATTTATGGCCACAATTGGCTCGTCCGCTCCCTGATGCCACTGAAGCCGCCCACGGCGTCGGCGACGGCGGTCACGCGCCGACGACGGCGACACCGGCGAGCGCGCAACTCCCTTTACCGCGACGCCCCTTACAACGCCTGTATTTCAGCAAGTGTCTGCATTGCGCGGCACGCCACTATGGCGTGGCACGCGGACGGGGATCACGCTGGGCAACTGGGCGATGCGGCCTGTCGAGCCAGCCGCCGTCGACATGTTCCTGCCCGTGCAGTAACGCGGTGGCATCGGGCAACGAATTGGCCGAGCTGGACCTGCCCCACGAAGCGGCGCCAAGTCTTCGTCGACGACATCGCCAGCCGCGCAGATGACGATGATCCGGCATTGGCCTGACCTTCCGACTGGTCCGCTTCGGCTTTTTGTCGGCGCACTCTCACGGCACAAGGGACTGGATGTTCTTGATCTACGCCTATGCCCGCCGGGATCACGCTCCGCCACTCGTCGTCGTCGGGCCGCCGACAACTGGACGTTTTTGGAGACCTGCCGAGCGGCGTGACCATGCTGGGCGGCCTTCGTCACGGCGCCGTCATGGCGGCTGGCGGCGAGCTCGAACTCGATATCCCTCGGCCTTCCCCGACCCGCGCCCAACCGTCGCGCCAGGAGCTGCCGGGTGGCCGTGGTCGGCTCGAACGTCGGCGGACTGCCTGACATCGTCGCGGACGGGGTCACGCGCTGCCTGCGCCTCCGTCCGACCCGGCCTCGCCGCGCACTCCCGCACGCTCTGCGTTACCCGACCTGGCGCGGCGATGTGTGCTGG
>CAWBXL010000007.1:0-15554 GCA_963792305.1 uncultured Acidobacteriaceae bacterium
AAGCCGTTTGGCTCGCCCGCATCGTGATGCAGAAAGCAGCGTAAGTTGGGCGTTCGAAAACTGACATATCGTTTAGTCATGTCCCCTATTCAGTTTTTAAAACGCCAGACTTACGCTGCTTCTGCATCACGATGGACCACTTCAGTCCTTCGCCGCCAGATAGTTCTTCAGCCCAATTTGGCCCGGCCAAAAAAGACCAGCTAGCACGGCCGATAAATTCCCATCCATACAGATTGCTTCGACTTCGGCCTGCTCGCGCTTGCCATGTTTCGGCATACATCCCGCCGCTTGTACGGGGCCCATCGCGTTGCTGATGCTGTTATGACCATGATTCCCACGATCACCATGAACACCAGCGGCAACAGACCACCGAGCGCAGCGCGTTTTTCTTTCCAGAAATATTGAATGAAGGGACCCGCCAGGCAGACCACCGCGAAAGATACCTGTAGATGCCTGGCGCTGCCGTGCAAGTTGCTTCCCAACACCTTCGATAATGTTGCTGGCATTGAGAACGCCAAGGACTTGCCAGAAAGTGACTTCCATTTTTCCGCCGAAAGGACAGTCGCACGACGACCGCATTCAGGAAGAACCACGCAATAACAACACCAAACCCGCCACCAGGTTCGGCATGCCGACCTTGGCCACGATTTGCCCGAAAATCTCCCCGCCTTTTTCCTCGGCTGCCCTCATGGCGATTTCTCCGCTGTTCTTTGGCGAGTCTGAGATCGGCACGGCCGTAATCCGGGCAATCTGTCCCGTGGTGGTATCAAACGTCACCTTCGACCACCTGCCCCGGCTTAGGGGCGATCTCCGACTTCCAAACTCCTTCCAGCGCAAACGGATACTGCTGCCCTTCAACCATCAAAAGCCCAGGCCCGGCGCTCGTATCGCGCAATACTTTTCCACGTTTTGCCATTTTGATATCCCCTTTTCGTTTCTTTGAGTTAACCAAGCACTTAGTTGTTGAACCGAGCTTGAGGGAGTGATAGGATTTCCCGATTCCTGGAACGGCGGGTTGCTCCAACACAACCGCCGAGAACTGGCCTCCAGGGACTTGCCCTCACCCCGCATTGCGCAAACGCGCAGGGAAAACCGTCATGGCTTTGGAAAAATTTGAAGGGAGCGGTTCGGGCGCGCCTGAGGACTCGTGTGTCGCGGAGCAGCGCCGCACGCTAGATGAGCTTTTTAGCGTGACCTACGAGGAATTGCGCCGCTTAGCTTCCAGCGTCCGCCGGGGGGATCCCAGCGCCACGCTGACTCCCACCGTCCTGGTGAATGAAGCCTGGATGAAGATGGCCAACTCGCCCGAAGTAGGCGCGACTTCCCGGCTGCACTTTAAACGCATTGCTGCGCGCGCCATGCGCCAATTATTAATTGAAGCTGCGCGCCGGCGGGGAGCGACCAAGCGCGGCGGAGAAGAAGACGTCTCCATCATTACTTATGACGAATCCATGCAGCCAGCTAGAACGACAGGCAGGGAACTGATTGCCTTAGACGCGGCGCTAGAAGAGCTGGCCCGCCTTGAGCCTCGGCAAGCGATGATGGTGGAAAGCCGCTTCTTCGGTGGCCTCGATATCGCTGAAACTGCGGCCCTGCTGGGAGTTTCCGAAGCGACGATTCTCCGCGACTGGCGCGCGGCGAAGGCATGGCTGGCGCAGGCGCTTGATGAAGCAAGTTAGCCGATCGGCTTACGTTATAAAAAAAATAGAAAAGAGCGCGCAGATTTTCCCCAGCACTACGCTTATGGAAGTGTGAAGACCGCAAACATGGACTCTACACGCTGGCAACGAATTCAAGAGCTATTTCATAATGCGGTTGATTTGCCCGAGCCCGAGCAGGAAGCATTCCTGAAAAAATCGTGTGCTGGAGACGATCCGCTCATTGCGGATGTTAAGGCCATGCTCGAAGCCGACAGCAAAGGGACATCGTTGCTCGACCGCGACATGGCCAACGTAGCTCACCAAATGTTGGCGAGCACAGACTCAGCCATACCCGCAGCAAAAGAATTTGGACCCTACATCATTAAGCAGCTGCTCGGTGAAGGCGGCATGGGTGTGGTCTACCTCGCCGAACGTAAAGATCTCGGTAATTTGGTTGCGATCAAAATTCTCCGCGATGCCTGGCTCTCGCCCGCACGCCGCGAACGCTTTGCCGGCGAACAGCGCATGCAGGCGCAACTCAATCATCCGTCCATCGCGCGTCTCTACGATGCAGACACTCTCCCCGACGGCACTCCATGGTTCGTCATGGAGTACGTCGAAGGCTTGCCGATCACGGATTATTGCCAGAAGTTTAATTGCTCTATCGAGCGCAGGCTGCAACTATTCCGTCAGGTCTGCGACGCGGTCCAGTATGCCCACGCCCACGCGGTAATTCACCGCGACCTGAAGCCATCAAATATTTTCGTAAAGCCTGACGGCGGGGTGCGCCTGCTGGATTTTGGAATTGCCAAGCAAATCGAAGACCTGGATTCTCCAATCAATCAGACGCGCACAGTCATGCGCATGATGACGCCAGCCTACGCCGCGCCCGAACAAATTCGCGGCGACAGCGTAGGCGTACAAACCGATGTGTATTCGCTGGGAGTCATTCTTTTTGAATTGCTTACGGATCATCTGCCCTTCGACCTCTCAAATCTCAAAACCGGCGAAGCAGCGGCCATCATTGCCGGGCACGAGCCGGGTAAACCATCTAACAACGCCAAATCTTTAGGGTCCACCGTTAGCAAAACTGCATGGGCCGAGCTGGACGTCCTCTGTCTCACCTCGATGCACAAGGATTTGCAGCGCCGCTATCGTTCGATTGAAGCGCTGATTCGCGACATCGATCACTATCTATCTGGCGAGCCTCTGGAAGCTCGGCCCGACAGCGTGGGCTATCGGCTACGGGAAATTCGTCACACGAAACCAGCGCGCAGTTTCCGCGGCGGCTGCCGTGTTTGTGCTGGTTGTCGGATTGGTAGTTTTCTTCACCGTAAGACTGACCAAGGCTCGGAATGCAGCTTTAGCCGAAGCTGCAAGGACACAACGAATACAGTCCTTCATGATGAATCTTTTCGAAGGCGGAGACGAAACCACCGGCCCAGCGGACGACATGCGTGTAATCACCTTGGTGGATCGCGGCGCACAAGAAGCCCGTGCTCTGGACACCGAGCCTGCAGTGCAAGCCGAGCTCTACGAGACGATAGGAAGCATTTATCAGAATCTAGGCAAGCTCGATGCTGCCGAAAAACTAATCAACACATCCCTCGAGCAACGAAAAAAACTCTTCGGTGAAGACAGCCCCCAAGTAGCCGAAACACTAATGCAACTAAGTCTGGTGCGAGATTCCCAGGCCCAATACGACGACGCCGAGCGCATTGCCCATCAGGCGCTGGAAATGAGCAAACGCCATCTTTCCCCTGACCATCCACAAGTAGCAAAAGCCACCAGCACCCTGGGAAAAGTTCTGGAAGATCGCGGTGAATACGACAAAGCAATCCCGGTACTGGAAGAAGCCATGCGGCTCCAGACCAGGCCCGAAGGCCCCACGCCCGAGCTTTCAGGAACTTTAAGCGAGCTGGCCAACTGCCACTTCTATGCCGGCCACTACGACATTTCAAACTCGCTCAACCTGCGCGCACTCGCCATGGACCGCCAACTTTACGGCGACCGTCATCCTCACATCTCCGATGACCTGATCAATCTAGGCGCCATCCAGGCAGAAAAGAGCCAGTACGCTCAAGCGGAAAAATATTATCGCCAGGGACTGGACATCATTCAGTCCTTCTATGGTAAAGACCATCCCGAAACCGCCTCAGCCTTAACCATGATCGCCCGCGTGTTAATTCCCCAGAACCGCCTAAGCGAAGCGGAAAGTATGTTGCGCGAAGCGTTAGAGATTGAGGAGCACGTCTACGGCAAGGTCCACCCACGTGTTGCCTCGACGCTGAATGAGTTGGGGACCATTGCCAATAAACAGGGCAAGTTCAAGGACGCCGAGGCCGACTACATTCGCATGGCCGATATTTACCGTGAGGTGTACAAAGGCAAGCACTATTACATCGGCATCGCACTGGCCAATCTGGGCGGGGTATATGGCGAGCAGAAGCAATTTGCGCGAGCGGAAACCCTCTATCGGCAGGCATTGCAGATGTATGCTCAAACCCTGCCGCCTGATCACCAGAATATAGGCATCACGAAAGTCCGGCTCGGACGCGCCCTCTTGCTGGAACGTCGCTACTCTGACGCGGAAGCAGAATCCCGTGCAGGCTATGAAATCCTGCTCAAGACCAACCCCGACGCACATTGGACGAAAAACGCGCGCAAGGACCTGCCGAAGAATACGAAGCCATGAACCAACCAGAAAAAGCCGCCGCCCTTTCGCGCCGCGTCAGGCAATCCTGAAACTCAGACGGCATCAGAGATCAGCAAAAAGTAGACTCGCATCAGAAAGACTCGGGCAGGAAAGTTCTCCCTGCCAGGGCGCTCCCACTGAGCCGGGAAGGGCACGTTTTCCACTCGTCCGCTACGTCGTTGTAAATTGATTCGCGCTTAGCGCCCGAGGCTGAAACAATCTAGCTAACAATGAAGAGCTCTACCATCAGTCACCGAAGGCCCCGGCGCTGGCAAAACCAAGGTTAGCTATCAGAATTGCAGAGCCGAGGTTTTCACTGCGTCCCAGAAGTAACACGAGAGATCATCCAAGAACAAATGCGTGACGGCGGCAGTGCTCTCCCCTTAAAAGACCGCGCGCTTTTCACCCAAATGATGCTGCAACGATCCATCGAGTCCTACCACGCCAACTCATCCGCTATCGAACCAATGTTCTTCGATCGCGGCATTCCAGATGGTTGGCTTATGGCCTGATCAACTTGCCTGAAACGAGGTTCTACAGGCCGCCTGCCGTCAATATCGTTACGCAGCGCGGCTTTAGCGCGCCTCCATGGAGAGAGATTTACGAAACTGACGATCAACACGAAACAGGATTTCGCCGAAGCGGAACGAACCTGGAACCAAATCAATCGCACATACGCAGAATGCAGATACGAACTTGTAGAGTTGCCAAAAACATTTCCACAACACGCGCGCCGATTTCATCCTCGAGCGTTTGCATATTAAATAACGCAACAGTGGCCGTAACTAACGGGTAGCTGTCGCAGCTTTTGGGTGGCGCGGTCGCTTTAGCGCTGCGGTATCGGCCCAGCCGCGCAGCGGCGGTATGTGAAAGCCCGGCACGGTAGTGCAGGGAAAGAAGAACATAATGAGACGAGTCCCCGAAGGACGTGCTTCTTGACTTGCTATCAAGACCGCCCTGAGAAGCGGCGAGCTAGCGTCGCGTACAGCTTCTTCATCATCCGGCCCGCGAGGTACGCCTGCCGTCCGGCGATACCGCGTGTCTTCATGGCCTCGGCCATGAGGACAGGATCCTGGGCCGCGGCGATACCGGTATTCATCAGCACTGCCGTCGACGCCCAACTCCATTGCGATCGTCGCGTCGGACGCCGTGCCAACGCCGGCATCCAGAATCAAGGGTAGTCTGTAATAACTTCGCGCAAAATTCGAATGTTCGCTTGATTCTGTATTCCCATCCCACTGCCAATGGGCGCGCCCAGAGGCATAACTGCTGAAGCGCCAGCATCCAAACCTCTTGGCAACCACAACGTCATCAGAGGTATAGGGCAGAACAGTAAAGCCTTCCTTTACCAATACCCGGGTCGCTTCGATGGTCGCCTGCACATCGGGGTAAAAAGTCTGCTGGTCGCCGATGACTTCGATCTTCACCCAGTCCGACAGCCCAACCTCGCGTCCCAGCCGCGCCGCGCGGATCGCCTCATCCGCGGTGTAACAGCCGGCCGTATTCGGCAGCAGGAAGTACTTCTCGGGATCGATGAAGTCGAGCAGCGACTCTTTGCTGCGGTCCAGGTTTACCCGCCGTACGGCCACCGTCACCATCTCGGCGCCGCTGGCCGCGATGGCGCGCGCCGTTTCTTGACCAGACTTGTACTTGCCCGTCCCTACTATGAGGCGGAAACCAACTGGCAGCCGCAATAATGAGTGAACAGTCATAAATCC
This sequence comes from uncultured Acidobacteriaceae bacterium, assembly GCA_963792305.1. Classification (GTDB taxonomy): domain Bacteria; phylum Acidobacteriota; class Terriglobia; order Terriglobales; family Acidobacteriaceae; genus CAWBXL01. The sequence goes on from CAWBXL010000007.1 coordinate 6,054, forward strand.
ATTGTAATCGCCAGAACTGATTGAGAACGTTAGACATTTTCACCCCTGACCGTTCACAGATGTAGCTCGGAGTGTCTCCTTTTCCCGATTTCGTAACACTATTGCCCTTTTCCAGCCCTTTTTTTGAGAAATGTAAACGTTTGTAAATCTATAAAACAAGTTGAATAATACATGTTTTCCTGTATTGGCATAATTTCAAAAAAATTTTCTTTGACATTACTTTGGTAACTTGCCATAGAATGCCCTCCGTGAGGTTCCCTCCCCCAATGGAATCTCCCAGGAGAAAGTACCCCCATGAAACGCGCAGTGAAATGGATGATCGTAGTGGTAGGTTTGGTTGGCGCGTCTTTAACGGTGGCGGCCCCCGTAATGTCAGCCTTCGACGGCGGACCGATACCTATGTGCAACCCTGACAACCCGAAGTGCAAGAAAATCGGCACTCCGGATGGACCGCAGAAGCAGCAACTAAGATAGCGGCCGCATGATTTCTCGGGCTGACGCATGACCCTGCGTCAGCCTTTCTCTTTGCGTTTAAGTTCGTCCACGTTATCAATCGGTGGGAGACAGGCAAATCCCTGACAGATGACCGCCAAAGTTTTCCCTTCTTTTAGTGCAGGCAGGTTTGGGATCGTTTCTGCTAGAGCGGGGGGGAGGTTTTGCGCAACCGCCTGGTTGTGCGTCAGCTTGATAACGCTCCTGCCGAAGCGGAATGATTGCATGGCCGCCGCGTAAAATTCCTCGACTGTTTTGTCTTCACCCACAATTACTATCTGACTGTGCGGCTGCGACAAATGCACCGCGGCAATTCCGTAGGTCGCGGCAAAAATTCCATATTGACCTGCGGACCCCGCAAGAATTTCCAGGGTATGTTCGGCCTGTTCCCGGTATGGCGAATGATTGGTCAGGGCGTACAGCCGCAGCAGCGCAATTGCAGCTACGGAATTCCCGGCGGGCGTGGGTGAGTCCTGAAAAGGTTTGCGCCGGGTGGCGAGCACTCCGAGTGATTTTTGCGGATTATCAGTTTGCATGGTGTCGAAAAATCCGCCGCCGGTGGGATCGTAAAACCACTGCACCATGCGGTCCACAATGTTTTGCGCAAACTGGAAATAGCTCAGGTCGCTGGTGGCCTCGTAAGCATCCAGGCACGCCATAGCAGTAAAAGCATAGTCGTCCAAAACTCCGGCGAGCTTACGTTTTTCCACCGCAGGATCAGAGTAAGCGATCACATGGTTCAAACCAGTTTCGGAGTTCCAACCCTCAGCCAAAATACGGTCCAGGGAACGCAAAGCGAACTGCCGCGCCGAATCCAGCGAAAGCGCCTTGCCAGCTTCCAGGTAAGCCGAAATGCACAGCGCACACCAGCCGGATAGATGGTCTTATCCACATAAGGCGTAGGACGCTTCAGCCGCGCGGCATACATTTTTTCTTTTGCCGATCTCAGCAAGGATGCGACAGCATCAGGAGGCAAGTCCATGCGTTTGCCGATCTCGTCGAGTGAGGCCCGAACAAAGAGCACATTTTTCGCGGGATTGTGGTGCATCTCGCCGATCTCGTTGATGTCATAGCGCAGGCAGGCTGCCTGAGCTTCTTCGGTAGTCAGGACGGACTTGCGTTTCCTCCACGCGTCCAGGTGAAGTAGTCGCCATCATCATCCATGTTGATGTCGGCGTCCTGAGAGGCATAAAATCCGCCGTGCTCACGGTCGCTCAGCCATTCATCCATCCAGCGAATGATGTCTTGGCAACGTCCGCGAAAAACCGAGTCCGTGACCTGATAAGCGTGAACATAATTCTTCAGCAACTCCGAATTGTCATAACACATCTTCTCGAAATGCGGCACCACCCAGCGTTCATCCACGGAATAGCGATGGAATCCTCCCGCCAACTGGTCATAGACTCCGCCATGGGCCATCTTTTCAGAGTGGTTGACGACCACTTTGTGCGCACTTCGTCATCGCCTTCGCGCGTACTGCGTCAATCAACAGGTCCAGCGCTGCCGGGATGCGGAAACTTTGGCGCATTGCCGAAGCCGCCATTCGTGCGCGTCGAACATGTTTCAATGTGGACTGCACAATTTCGTCGACGACCTGCGGAGAGAAATGCAAGCCTGCGCCCGCGTAAGATTCGGCACGCGTAGATGGCAGCCTCACCAGCCGCGCCTGCTTCGGTGACCTCTCCGCTTTTCTGCGGTAGGCGTCAGAAATGGTAGCAACACCCGCTCGAAAACTTGGCCGGCCGTAGCTGATCGTCAGGTGGGAAGTAGGTCCCGCCGTAAAAAGGTTTGCCATCCGGAGTAAGAAAAGCCGTCAACGGCCATCCGCCCTGTCCGCTGATCGCGCTGACTGCGGCCTGATAGCGGCTGTCAATGTCAGGACGCTCATCGCGGTCCACCTTCACTGCCACAAATCGCTCATTCACGAACTGCGCGATCTCGGGATCGTCGTATGACTCCCGATCCATCACATGGCACCAGTGGCACCACACCGCGCCGATGTCGAGAAGGACGGGTTTGTTCTCGCGCTGGGCTGTGGCAAAGGCTTCCTCTCCCCACTCGTGCCACTGGATGGGCTGGTGCATGGCGGAGCGCAAGATATGCGGAAGATGCTTTGGAAAGGGAGTTGAGGGTCTGGGTGGACATGAGTTCAGTTTAAACGCTGGGAGGGGTTAGGGTGGCGGTGAAGTCAGCATGTGACATGGGTATGGCGCAGTGATCAAGAAGCTAAGGCCATTAGCGGTAAACCTGGCCGAGCCTGGTGCATGCGGCAGGTCACTGTTCGCTGGACGGAGGACTGGTTTCCGTGCTCCCGCTCTTTCGTAGTTCAGTCTTCAGCTGAAATTTCTGATTCGTAGCAAGAGTGACTTCTGTCTCGAAACTCTCATATCCAGGGAGACTGATCATAATTTTGTGTCTGCCCGGCGCGATCAGCATTGATTGCCCGGGGCCGTCGAATTCGTCCACATGGCCAGCGTATACACCGTCCACGAATACCGCCGCCCGGTTCGGACTAACGGAGAGTTTGACAGACGCAGTCAAGGTTGGAAGTTGAACACGGGGGTCTTTCTGCATGGTCACAGAAACGACTTGCTTTATGCCCGGTTGGGTAACAACCGACTGCGTGAAGTCCTGGTAGCCCGCCTGGCGCACCACGATCTGATGTTGTCCGGGTAGGAGCAGAACCCTTTTTGATCCTTTGAGTTCGTTCAAATATCCCAAGTATTGACCATCCACCCACACGCCCGATGTTTTCTCGACTTTAGTGGCGCCCACCAGTTCGACTTCTCCAAGAACTTCGTTTTTGGCGTGAAGGGAGGTTACAAGGACCAGCGATAAGCAAGCCAACGACAAAGACAGCTGAATTCTACGCATGAGTTTCCCTTCGTTACTAGTCAGAATGAGCAAATTCGATCTTTGATGTCAAGGCGATCAACTTCCTACAGTGAAAGCTCGAGTCGGACTGTTAGCACGGCATCGCCAGCCGACCTCAGGGGCTAAAGCCACCACCCAAAAACTTTATTCAGTTTTCGTGGTTAGTAGATTTGGATGCGCGCCAAACGTGCGATTTATTGCCTCGCAAAAAACGCGAGGCATCGCACGGCGCGCCTAGATTCCCTTCGACTTCGCTCAGGGCAGGCTCTCTCCCGCCAAAGGAAGGCGGCTCGGAATGACAAGTGGTTTGGGTTTTTGGTCAGGAGCGCAGCAAATCCCAGGCTTCGCGGTAGTTTTCGTAGAGTCCGGCGTTTTTTCTTCTTTTGCCGGCGGGGTAGACGTAGATCGCTTTGCGTCCTAGAAGTACTTTGACTGGGAGTACATACCAGGTGTCGAAAGGGGCCACATAGACGACTACGAAATCTATGTCGGCGACGTTGTACGCCACCGATCCACTGCGGTTGGTCTGACAGACGCTTACGTGAAAGCGGTTGTGATATCCGGGGCGATTGGTGAAGACGGACTTCACCTGAATGCGCAGCACGCGGCTGCCGCAGTCGAGCAGGAAGTCGTAGGGGAGTCTGGCTCCGTAGGGACGGGAGGGGTTGAAACCTAATGAAGTGGTTTTGAGCACGAAAGCCAGTTCTCCGACTTCGCCGTGACGGCTGGCATCGAATTTTGGCTTTTGGGCGGAGCTATCGCGACTCCCGGATGGTTGGTGGGAGACGCGAGAGTCTGGCATGGGATGGAAATAGAAAAGGCGCAGAGCCGGATTGGTCTGCGCCTTTAACTTATATATCTATTATAACAAGTTTGAGGGGGGAAATGGGACATGGGTGGGAAGTTTATATTGTAAGTTGAATGAGTTAGTTAGATGGAAATCGAGAGTTTTGGGGGCTTGACAAGATTTCGGTATAAGGTCAATTTTCGGGCGTACGTTAAATTTGGAACGTTCCGTCTGTCCCCGAATTTTCCCCCGAATTTTCTGTCCCCGAATTTTCTTGCACCTTCCTAAGTGCATCTATGCCCTATTTTAGGGGCATACTGCACAACTCGCGCAACAGTTATAAAGTGAGCACTTTACAGAAATATTTTTACGGTTATACCTAGCTATAGAGGTGATTTCGCCATGGCCGTCAATGGCCGGAAGATAGATTCGTTTTTCAACCGCGCTGAGCATTTGCTCGTGCGGGCGTTCTTATTGGTGGTATTGGTTCGAGAACTGTTTTTACGAATCAAGTAATTTCTTCAACTTAAAACTTCTCAATGAAAATATTCTAGTCTTGGCAGTCGGATACTCCCGGAGAAATTGGCGATACTTGGTACGCGATGCGCTATGCGAGGCCATCGAACAATTAAGGCAGGTGAAAGAAGTTGAGGAGGCAATTCGAGAAACCCTACACGTTGAAAAGCTCAAGAGGTTTAGAGTTGTGTCTCCCACCCTTTCCAAAATCAGGAAAGGATGGGGCAGCCGCTTTTGGAGTGAGGACAAGAAATCAAAATCGGTCGGGTGGGCCAGCCCGCCAAAACCTGATGACGCCAAAATGAAGAAGAATCAAACATATCGAACGACCTTCAACGAATATACCGTTGGGCAATCAATCGGCAACGGAGGTTCTGGCATCGTTTATGAGGCTCTCAACAAAGATTCTGAGCGGTTCGCATTGAAGGTGATCGATCCCAAATATGTGACCACACAAAAGTTGAAAAGATTCCAAAATGAAATTAAGTTTTCGGAAAATATCACTCACCGGAACATAATAAAAGTCTTAGATCATGGCCCTGGCGAATCTGGAGCGCCGTTTTATGTCATGCCTATGTTCGAATGCACGCTCGAAAAAGTAATGGCGGAACATATCCTCCCGAACGCGATTCTCCCAATCTTTTCTCAAATTCTGGACGGGGTCGAGGCTGCACATCTAAAGAATGTGACGCATCGGGATTTGAAACCAAAGAATATTTTATGTGACAGGGAGGGGGCTACTTTTGTTGTGGCCGATTTTGGAATAGCTAGTTTTGAAGATGAGGAGTTGTACACCGCTGTGGAAACTCGTGACGGTGATCGTCTTGCTAATTTCTATTACGCCGCTCCCGAGCAGAAGGTACGGGGTGCGGTGGTTGGCCCTGCAGCAGACGTTTTCGCGTTGGGGTTGATTTTGAATGAAATGTTCACGCACTCTATCCCACAGGGAACGAATTTCAAAACGATAAGCTTAATTGCCCCTGAGTTTTCATTCTTAGACCGCCTTGTAGATGAAATGGCGAGAAACGAACCCGCCGAGCGCCCGGACATACGAACTGTCAAGCAAAAATTGATTGCGTATCAACAAGACTTTGTCAGTCATCAAAAAATAAATCAGCTGACGAACGAAGTGGTCAGTGAGGAATCAATTGACGACGATATCCTGATACGAGAACCCGTTGTTGTTGTGGGCGTACAATTCGAGCCGCCGCGAGAATTGCACGTTTGTGTCAATCATGCCCCGAATATGCCTTGGCAACAGGAATTTTTCAAGCAGGGGAACTACTCCAGCTTCGTCGATGGTCCTAAACCCGCTAGTGTCGCCTTCTATGGTAGCCGAGCCCTTGTGAATGGGGTGCGTCCCGATAATGCACAAATGTACTTGGATTATTTTAAGCAATGGCTACAAAACGGAAACGATCTTTACAAAGCTAAGGTTGAACTTGATGCGCGAAATCGAGTAATCAATGAAAGAAAGGCAGTCGAACAAAATCTCGAGACCGAGAGACTTAAGCAAAATGTCACAAGTAAGCTTAAATGGTAAATGCCTCCCTTAATCTTTACCAATCGGAGTGTTTAGTTAAATGTGGATGGAGCCTTTTGAAACTTTTCAAAAAGAGTGGCCCCAAGTAAAAGCCGCCTTATGGTCTTTCTTAACATTTTTGGCAATTATTGCCGGTGCGTTGTGGACGCTTATCCATTTTCTATATCGCAATAGACTTGAACAATTAAGCGGGACGATCTCCTATCAGGAAAAGGAAATTGAGCGTTTAAGGAAAACAACGAGTGGAAAATGTCGATAAGCCCAAAGACAGCTCGAGAGTTCCACTAGTTGCAAAGGAAGTCGACGAAAGGAGGGAGATTGAACCAACCGGCGTTAAACTTGCTCAGGTAAAATTCAACAAATACAAGGGCTGCTGGGAAATATCAAACAATTATTCCTACCCAGCTCTTATTGCACCCTTCCATTTCAACCCAAAATCGTCAAATGACAACGATCCATGTTAGAGCGCATCTTCGTCTCAAGGATAAAGACAACAAGATTCAGAGCGTGATTATTCCCGTCACTTATTGGCTGGATGAAAAATTGAGCCATATTTATATGAATTGCGGAGATCATCGGTCCCTTTTACTGATAGTAAAGCAACGCAATTTATTATTTGCTGTACAAAATGAAGGTGCATCTTCCTCCTCACCAGGAATGCTTTACCACGGACTCACCGAAACTGATAAAGCGGTGGAAGTGACGTTAATGGAAGATGAATATGGGTTTAGTCAAACTTTTGACTTTGACATTAGCAACTTAAAAACAGTTTTTGAGTTGTAGGCGGGCTGGCTCACCCCTTGTTCTTGGGTTAGTTATCCGGGAGTAAAAAAACGAAGCGGCGGGGCTGGCCCACCTTTTTTCGGAGTTGGTTTTCCTCAAAGCAAAATCAAAAAATGGCTGCCCCGTCCTTTGCGGTTTTCAAAGGATGGGATTCTGTGTAGCCTGCATCGCACAGGTTTATATTTCCTTCGGCCGGAATTCGTGTGGCATAGATAAAATCAAAAGCTTAAGAGGTTGAGAGTCGTTTCTCCCACCCTTTCCAAAACCAGGGAAGCGATGGGCAGCCACTTTTGGAGAAAGGACAAGAAATCGAAATCGGTCGGGTGGGCCCGCCCGACCCGGTCGCGTAGTGTTGGAAGCTGCTCCACTCCAAATCTTCAGGGTTTGCACACAAGCCGCGCTTTACTCGGCTTCCGCCCCAGCTTATTCAGTTTTCGTGGTTAACAGATTTGGATGCGCGCCAAGCGTGCGATTTATTGCCTCGCATAAAGCGCGAGGCATCGCACGGCGCGCCCGGATTCCTCTCCGCCAAAAGAGGGCGGCTCGGAATGACAAGTGGGCGGGGTGGCGGTTTGATGGTTAGAGCGCAGTAGATCCCAAAGCTTCACGAAATACTTATTCAGTTTTCGTGGTTAAGTAGATTTGGATGCGCGCCAAGCGTGCGATTTATTGCCTCGCAAAAAAATGCGAGGCATCGCACGGCGCGCCCGGATTCCTCCCCGCCAAAAGAAGGCGGCTCGGAATGACAAGGGGGTGGGGGGATTACGCGTTTCAGGATTTTTCGGAGCCCGCCAGGCGGCGGGCTACCGAACAATACAAATCCACGGCATCATTCAATTGCTTTTTCTCGATGTATTCGGCTTCGGTGTGGGCGACGTGAATTGATCCTGGCCCTAACAGCAGGGGTTGTCCCCAGTTGCTCAATGCGGGAATATCGGTGGTGAAGGCTGCAACCATGGTGGGTAATCCCTCGAAGGTCTTGAGGCGCATGAAGGGGATTTCCAGAGTGAAGTCTACCCGCGCTAGATCCCCAACTGTTTCGCGGATTTGTTCACGGAGTTTTTCCGCAGGGCCTACCAGGCGGAACAAAAGTTGAGCCTTGGCTTTATCTGGAATTACGTTGGGCGCGCGGCCGCCTTCGATCACGCCGATATTCATGGTGGAAGGGCCGACGTCTGGGTTGGTGGGCAACTCCATGGCGCGTAGCCGGTGTAGAGCTTCCACTAACTTATCAATCGCGGATTCTCCTAGCTCCGGATACGCGGAGTGCGCCATCTTGCCACTTGCGGTCACGACCGCGCGCAGCGAACCTTTGGAGGCCAGGGCAACTTTATTTTCCGTGGGCTCGCCGTTGATCAAATATTTACAGCCGATTGGTTTTTCATTGGCGACTTTTGCGCCCAGGCTGTCACGCTCTTCGCCTACTAAAAAGAGCAGGCCTACGTGGATATTTTCCGCGCGCAGCCGCTCGGCGGCCGCAACTTGGGCAGCAATAATTCCTTTGGCATCGCAGGAGCCGCGTCCATAAATGTTGGCCGCATCTTCCCAGGAAGGAATGAACGGAGGCACCGTATCCATGTGCGTGGAAAACACGACCTCCGGGTTGGGATGGCCGGGGGAAGTGGCGAACACGTTGCAGCGCTCGAGTTCTGCGGTGATCTTTTGCGCTTGGTACCCCATGCTCAGGAGTTCCTGGCAGAGGAAGTTGCCGACCGGGCCCTCATTCCCGGTGACCGATTCGATGTCCACCAGAGCGCGCGTGAATGCGACAACGTCCATGTCTTTGAGCATAACCCAGTGCTTTGTGAAGTGGCGAATTCATGCTTTTGATCCGGCGTATTCACGTTGTCTTGCTATGCTGAGATGCGAATGAATACAACGCCACAGGTAATCCGATCGTTGTTTCTAAACGGCCCGGCAGGGCGGCTCGAAGCTTTATTGAATGAAGGCTCGAGCGACGCAAAATATGCTGCACTGGTGTGCCATCCGCATCCGGTCTACGGCGGGACGCTGCATAACAAAGTTGTGTTTCACGCCATGAAAGCGCTGAACACATTTGGCTTTCCGGTGCTGCGCTTCAATTTTCGCGGTGCGGGATTGAGTCACGGCGAGCACGACCATGGCCGTGGAGAACTGGAGGATGTCCGCACGGCGCTCGACTGGCTGGACCACGAATTCCATCTGCCCATGTTTTTTGCGGGATTTTCCTTCGGCTCGGTGGTGGGAATGCAGGTCGCGTGTCCGGATACACGAGTGAAAGCTTTGATTGGACTCGGCCTGCCAGTTTCTCCGATTGATGATCGCCGCTACAGCTTCGATTTCCTGCACAGATGCTCAAAGCCGAAGTTGTTTGTGAGCGGTTCACGGGACCAGTATGCGCCGCGCGCGGAACTGGAACGCTTGATCGAGACGCTGCCTCAGCCGCGCGAGCTGAAAATCATCGAAGATGCAGACCACTTTTTTGAAGGAAGACTGCGCGAGATGCGCACGGTGCTGGAAAACTGGA
>CAWBXL010000008.1:0-13819 GCA_963792305.1 uncultured Acidobacteriaceae bacterium
CTCCCGTCGCTCCCTTAAAGGTGGAACTCTCAGGCTTAGAACATTCAGTCGAAAATACAGATCTTGCCGAAACGTTCCCTGTGCCACAGCCTGTTCCAGATCCTGGTTGGTCGCTGCCAGTATCCGGACATCAATTGGCACAGTCTTCGTTCCGCCGACCGGGCGAATTTCGCGCTCTTGCAATGCTCGTAGCAATTTGGATTGGAGATCGAGCGGCAATTCGCCAACTTCATCCAGAAAGACAGTGCCGCCCTCTGCTATGAAGAGAAGTCCGGATTTTGCTTGGACCGCTCCCGTAAAGGCGCCCTTCACGTAGCCAAACAATTCACTTTCGATCAGAGTGGGAACGAGTGAGCCGCAATCTACTGGAATAAACGGTTTTTCCCGACACGGGCCTGAGTAGTGCAGTGCTTTAGCAACCATTTCTTTGCCTGTCCCGCTTTCGCCTGTGATCAGGACAGGATGACTGGTTCGCGCCGCCTTCCCAATCATGCGATAGAGCATTTCCATCGTTGGCGATCGCCCAATCATGTTTCCGAACCCACGCGCAGATCGGTGCTTCTCGGATTCAAGGCGGCTTACCGTCTTGGCCCTTAAATGGTTCCCGACGTCCTGCAACAGGCGCTTCACTTCCACCAGGCCGAAAGGCTTGGCAATTACCTCGTAAGCTCCGGCTTTCATCGCACCGACGGCAAACCGCCGCGTTCCGTTGTTGGTCATCGCGACCACTTCAATCGCCGGTCGCTTGTCTTTGAGCCGCCGAAGTGCGGCAAGGAAATCTCCACCCGCCGCAAGGAAGACAACGTCGATATTCTCCGATTCGACTAACCACAATGCCTGGTCGAAGGAGTCGGTCGACTTTGCTGAATAGCCGAGAGCCACGGCAGCTTCGCGGCACGCTTCTCGTACAAGGCGGTCCTCATCAACGATGAGCAGATTAAGAAATGTCTGGACTTCTGGTATTGGCGTGATCTGAGCGATTGAAGTGGTTGGTGTATAGGCGGAGGCCATAAAGAAATCTCCTTTGAGAACTGTGCATTGAACGAAAAGCTGGTAGATTTGCGTGTTCGCAGCGGCCTTGGTCGGGATTACGACCAAGGAAGCACGTCGGACAGTGGCAGTTTTAGGCAGCGCTGAAGCAAATCTTTCCAGGCGTCGCAAACTCTTAACTGACTGATGAAACCGGGCTTCTTCTACTATCGGGGCCTGAAGGCATTGAGGTTGGCTTGAACGTGGTCGCGATTGCGACCATGAAATTGAAATAGTGACCTGTATCCATTGAGCGGTGCTGTAATTGAGAATCGGATTCTGCGAGAAACGGCGGCAATCCGAATTCTTTGAAGGAACCAATTGTATGGATATGACACTTACCGCAGTTTTCGAAGAGGTTCCCCAGTCAGAAGGTGGGGGGTATACGGCCTATACGGAAGAATTGCCGGGGGCGATTTCTGAGGGTGACACGTTAGAAGAAGCCCGCGACAATCTTCGCGATGCTATCAAGGTTCTGGTAGAGGCCAATCGTGAGGTCAGCCGCAAACCTGAGCCCGGTAAAAACGTTGTACGTGAACCCATTGCCATTTCTGTCTCTTGAGGAACTGGGCGGCGCTTTCTCCGCCGCAGAATTTCTACCTAGCTGGGTTCGCGGGCACAGAACCCTTGCCCCGTCGCTGTTAGTGATTGCCACTCCAAACATCCGTTCTGCCAAAAAGATTCCTTGCGCTGATGGCGAAGGGCGCGGTGACGGAAATCTGCAAAGTACGCCTTCGATTCAACGATCATTCCGTTCTATCCTGACTTTTCCCGGTGCCACATCCAGAATCACATCTCCAAAACCCCGCAGCCGTCCTTGATATGCGATGTCACTGACAGGTCAGATTGTCAAAGTGGAAAAATCCATACCGATTTAATCCATTGAGGAAATCACTTACGGCATTTATTCTACGAGAAAAAATTCTTGACACTCGAAAAAATCTTAGGTAAATAATTCTTGAAAAGTACCTTTTGCGGTGCTCATCATAGGAGGTTGCGATCATGAAAGTCAGGATCTGCCCCGACTGCGGTGAGCGGTGGTGGTGCGTGAAATGTGGCTATTGTCACTGGTGCCACCCCGATTTCGAACCGCCGGCGGGTATAGCCGTGAAGCCGCGGGGAGGCAGCCCTACACTGCCTCCCCCGGCGGTTTAACCTCCAATAAGGTTCATTCCAGAACCGCACCGCATCTTTGATGGAGGCACTGTATGAAACTTCTCAAGTCTGGAGAAAAGGTTCCAGCATCGGGAATCTATCGCGTCCTGCATTCCTCGCCGCATGCAGGGGAACCGAGAGAGATGTACTTCGAAGGAAGCCGCTTTCGAGAGTGTGCGACTTGCTCCGCTGGGGTGATGTATCGGCTCGAGTCACCTTGTGTGCCAATCGCATCGCCGAGTGCCACGGAATTGGCAATTGCTTTTTGCTAGGTCAACATCTCGATCGTATTGTGTTGGTGAAGAAGGTATGTTTGCTAGTCGGACTACTATATCTTTGTGTAAAACGGAAGTTTAAATCAGACTGCCCGGAGTTACCCGATATCGGTGGACTCGGGTTGGCGCGCTTGGTGAAAGTTCTGGCTGACGAAGTGAGTGGCAGTCTAGGCGTTGGTAAGACTGCTCATTAATGTTGCCTTCGGTTTTGATCAAGACTCTTTGAAGTGTACCTCAGGCGGCATTCGGAATGATCTTGGCCAGGGACGGAGTTGAATCTCCGACGCCAGCCTTAGACAAGGATGAATCCGATTTTCACGAAGTGGATTTCAATTTTGCTGCATCATTGCGTCTTCCAGATCAAGCACAATTTTCTTGAGTGTTTGCAGACTGTCCACACACTCAAGTGATTTCACTCCGATCGATTTGAGAATTGGAGCCAATGCATCGGGCCCGGTTCTGTCGAGCGCGGCCTCTAAGCGTTTTAGTCCACGTTCCGCTGCCCGCATGTGAACCAGGACTTTCCCCTGTGTGCCAACATCGTGAATCTCTCGCGCGTTCCATACTCTTGCCAGATCACGCAAGATTCCCCTGTACAAACCTCTCCCCAGTGTTTCAGCCAGGGATTCAATTTCAGCGACTAGCGCTCCCGTCGCTTCAGGCGCCGTTGAGCCTGAGCTTCCTGTGCTGCACCCGCGAAGCTTCGGGCGCACGCCCCGAATCCATCCTTCCGGTGTAGCCCATTCCGGCAACTGGGGACTGATGTTTGGTCGCTTTCGTTCGTCCAGATCCACCCAGACACCTTCGAAGTGATAGAGGTAACGACCCAAGCCGAAACAGGCCGCGCTCCGTTTGAAAGCTTGTGCTTCCGCAGAGGTCCCGGCATTGGGATCGTCGGCCCACTCTTCGCCGGTGGCTGAATGTAAACAACATCAAACAAGGAACGACCAGGATGGGGACTCCGTACTGGAGAACCAGATTTGTCGGCATGCCCGCAATGTGCCCTCCAACAAATCGGCCAACCACATTCATGACCGCAGCCGCGCCGAGCACAATAAAGAGGTCCTCAAATTCGAGGTACATGAATGTCACTCGCGTTTGCAGATTTCGATTCACGGTTGTCACTGGTAATGGCATCGCGTCCTCCTCCTATCGGACTCCGGCTGTGCCGTGCTGAATCCAGAATTCACCCAGCCGCAAAATCCCGGACAGACAGAAGCAGCACATTGCCGCTGCGAGGTTTCTCACCCAGGCTTCGCCAATCGTCATGCGCTCCAGAAGTCCTGCGTAGTGGGCAACCGCGAGCACGACCTGAGTGGCGCCATAGAGTGGAAGCAATACGTTTCCCACCCAGTTGACGAGCGTGAGGATCGAAATCCAGTAACGGTCAGGGCTGTCCCAGGCCCTTTGATTGGCGAAACTCTCGAGCACACGTAGCAGACCGGAGCACATCAGTGACGCCAGCGCCGCGCCAGCCATATGTTGAAATGGGCGGCCTTTTGCGAAGTAGTAGATGGCTGCGGCTGCGAACAATCCGGCCACGGTCGGCATGATGACGTTACCCAGCCAATTCGTCAGGTTGAGCATTCCGTTTGCAAAGTTCACCGCATCATCTCCGGCCATCAGCCGACCATGGCCTGACACAACTTCCAGATTCCCGAGACGCTCAGAAACGCGAGACCAGCGCCGACCAGAGGCATGACAGGACTGTGGCGCGCGTAGTTAAAAACCGAACCGACAATCGCAAGTCCAGCAGCCTCGGGGAGAATTGTTCCGGCGAGGAAATTCCAGGCTGAAATCAGCATGTCAGTCGTGGCAAATTCTGAACCGCTATTCCAACTCTGCATGAGGTGGACCAGGCCTGAGACCGACAACAAGAAGATGCCGGCAATGACTGAGCCCAAAGGGTTGTGGCCTTCGGCTGCGTCGAGCGAGGCCTTTAGGATACAGAAGGCCGCGAGAATCGGAGCCAATCTGCCAACGACAATGTCGGAGACAAAGTGGTTAAACGTCGACTCAATACTTGTCACCCACGCACTCGAAATATTGCCGCCTTGTGGCGGAAGTGAAATGCCCTGTGCGGCAAACCAGGACAGGAACTGGGGCAGAGTGAGAAGAATCACGGACCAGAGTGCCCAACGCTGGAATCGCCCACCGGTGTGAAAATTAACACCGCCTTCCTGACGCAGGGCGATTCCAGCCAGCACCATCGTGCACATGGCGGCGGGCACGGCCATATCGAACAACAGCTTCATCAAATCGACAATGATCTGCGGCAACGTCATGTGGTCCGAGCGCTATTGCACTCCTCCGGTACCGTTCTGGATCCAGAACTCAATCAAACGGGTTAGGCCAGAGACTACGAGCAAGCCACCTGCGGTGACAGACCAGCGCATTACCCCACGTCCTTGGGAGTAAGCGATCACCGCCATGACCACTGCCAAGGCTGCACCAATGGGCGCGATAACGTTTCCCACCCAATTCACCAGATTGAGAACGGCGCCTTCTGGCTGCGCGGCCGTCTGGCCCTGGACCGCTTGCCCTGTCGCAGGCTGAGAACCCAAGTTCTGTGCGTACACCACCACTGGAGTGAGTTGAAGTGCGAGAATTCCAGCCAAGAATGCTGTGGCGAGGTGTCGATGATTCCCCCAAGTCGAGACCTTCATGTGTTCTCCTCTGCGAAGCTCATTCGCAAGCGAGAACATAGGGCGATCGCGAATTTCGAGCAAATTCGATTTGCAAGTGAGGTCACGGCGAAATTGCGGAGCCAGGAGGCTTGTGAGTTTTAGAACCGGTGGAACGATGTAAATGAACGACTTCTTCCGCGAGAAGAGTTTCGTCTTGCGTATTAAGACATGAAAAGCGGTCTGGCAATGTTGCAACGCACGCGATCTGCGAGACGCTGAAGGACAATCGTCCGAGCGTATTCCAGAAAGTAAGAAGTTTGGAAGAAGGCGGATCTCGTTCTAGTTCGCGGACTCACTTGTTTGGTGGAGTTCTTTTTGTAGTTGAAGTAGCTGGCGGAGTTCCTCGGTGTTTCGATTGTTTCCGTCAGGAGCGGATGATGAGGATGTCTGCGTGGATGTGGGCGGCTTTGCCGCTTGTTCGATAACAACGTTGATTGGAGTGTCAGCAGGGATCGTAATCACGACATGCTGCGTAATACTCATTCTCGAAATTTGCTCGTCGGAAGCTTCTCCAATGTTGTCCGAGATTCTTTCTCGCATCAGGTCCGATTCGCTTAGTGGCTGGTCGAGGCTTCCGCGACCGAAAAGCATCGCTCCTGCCTGACCGATTCCTGAGAGAGAGCGCACAAGGATGTTTTTTCCAGTGTGCTTGCCCTCAACCTTGCCGCGGATGGGCTTCATCTGTAAGTCGGTCGCGACAGCTTGTATGGGCACAACTGCGCCGTCAGCCATCAGCAATGACTCAAATTGCAAGCGAGCGTAGCCGGACCGATCCGCGTCCTGCAATCGACCGACGGCTTTCGTTCCTGCGGGTACAACAATCTCTCCGTCTCGCTCGTAGTTGTACTCAATGACTGCGAGTACGGGAGTTCGAACTGCGCTCGACACAGCGGATTCAAGCCGGGCTCGTAATTTGGTGCCGACTGGCAGCGCAAGATTCGCATCTGCAACGCCAAACGTGGGAGTCCTTGCGACGTCAGAAGACGACTGCGCTGTCGCGCTACGCATGTAAACCAGTGACGCTTTCTCCATTCCTTCCCGTTCCAGCCTCGTGGAATCGAATACGGAAGGAGGAGCGGACCGTGCCGGCTGCGGCTGGTATGCCGGCGCCTGCCAATTTTCCTGGCTTCCGAATGGTGGAATCGCGCCGAGCGAACCCGCTACTGTCGCAGATGGCGGCGGAAGGTTGGGACTGGGCTTGGGTTTTGCGGTCCGTTCCAGATCACCTTCGTTCAAAAATCCATCATGCTGGGTCTGTGGAGCTGTCCTCTGTGAGTCAATAATCGGGAAAAGACTTTTTTCACTCGGACCTGTGGTATTTTCCAGCGCCGATTCCGGCGCGCGCGAGGCGGCTGACTGTTTCGTCGCATCGCGCAAGGGACTCCGAGGCATAGACACCATGACGAAAATGAGTATCGCCAGAACCACAGCACCGGCACCGATCAAGACGTACCGATTTTGGCGAAGCTCGGGTTTGGCCCGCTGCATTCGCCGTGTGACCACGCTTTGCTGTGATACGAAGAGATCCGAAGTTACTCCTTCGGTTGCACTTCTGGCGGGGCCAGAGTCCTCGAGCGTCTCAACCGCATGATTTCCATTTTGACCATCGACAGGCGTCATCGCGATGCTCCCTTCGGCTGTGCCACGAATCCAATTTCCGTGAGTACGGGCCGATCCACCTGCTCCGCATTTGCAACCTGAAGGAGTAGGCGTTCCTGGGATTCCTTGAACGATGGGCGCTCGAAGACCACGACACCATCGGCTCTTCCGCCCGGGCGCAAATTGCTGGTTGTCAGTTGAAAGAACTTGATCGGTACTTGCTCCGCCTTGATCGCTCCGGATTTCTTCTTCGCCTGGTGAGCCAGCTGAACCTGCGGTGGCAAGAGTTCAATCGTCTGCGAAGAGGAATTGCTGACGGAGAACGCCACGGTCATCTCTGATTCCGCGTAAGTCGATCTGCCAACCGCGACTTTGAGATCTTTTCCCTGCCAGTGGGGAACCTGCGTCCGCTGTTCTCGCAATAACCGCTCCGCATTTGTTTCAGCCGGTTTGATCTCGCGTGTGTCTGGAGTGGGAGGCGGGTTGATGCTCTTCATCTCCCCGATCACAAAACTCGAAGCCTCGGGCGCGATGATCAGGCTTCGCGCAGGTTCATATGCCAGAACATAGTCGACCGGTTCGCTGTTTCGACTATCGTTTACAAGGCTCAACGACACTTCGTGGCCTGTGCGTGTCGTGATCAGCGCGTTCGTCTCCCCGGTTTTGGCAGTCGTCGGCTTGAAGAAAACCAATCGTGGCTCTGCTTCGGAGTGCTCTGCCTTGAAAGCTCCTGGATCACCAAGAACGACCGAGTTCACCTCTTCCGGCAAGCGGACCGACGTGACGTACCCTTTGCGCAGATGCACAACAGAAACAGAGCGGGAGTTTAGCGTTAGTGTGACAATCTGCGCCCTAGCCGATGCGGTTTGTGCCGATCCCGAGTGGGACATGATCAGCAGGATTGCTGTGACATGAAACAAAGAAAAACAAGCATTCATGGCCCATTTCATCGGGGCACCTCGGTGAAGGGAGTGGGTTCTATCGATGCCTGGCGGAGGTACGCAGCACGTACCCGCGCAACATAATTGACGACGTCAGGATTGTGGTAACCCAGGCCACGTCGCGCGACGATTTCTTCGCCTGCATAATAGGCCGCTGCGACCAGCCTGTAGTCGTTCCGAAAGAGTCGGCAGAGCCATGCCAGATAACGAACGCCGCCTGAAATGTTTTGCTGGATGTCGCAGCGGTCACGCACCTGTAAGCGCTCGGCAGTAGCCGGCATGAGTTGCATGAGCCCAGCGGCTCCCTTTTGTGAGACTGCACACGGTCTCCAGTTTGATTCGCGCTCGATAATGGCGCGGATTAGTGGCACTGGTACTCGATAGTGATGGCCATACGTAGCGACGTAGTATTCGGCCTCGGCCCGGACGACCGCCGTCCGCAACTGCGACCACACAGCCGGACAAGCGAAAAACGAGAAGATTGCTAAAAGAACAATGGGCCTCATGGTGCACTCCTCTCGGTGATTTGACGGCTGTACTGTTGCGCATCCCGAACCAGGCTTTCGAAGCCATCGCGCAACATAAGTTTCTTCCGATCTGCGCTTGTCTTGGCGAGAAGAGGAAGTAACGTGTCTCGCATCTCGCCTTTTATTCGCTGTTCACCGAGGACTTGTAGCGCCTTGGCTAAATCCAGCATTTCTGAGATCGATGGTGGCTTTTCAAGGCTCCATCCGCGAAGGGCGCGGGCAAACCCCGCAATGTCGGCGTGGAATTCAGGACCGGCCTCAGGTGTTCGGAGAGTCAGAATTTCTGACTCTCGCTCGATCGAGGGATGCTCGACACGCAAATAGAGGCTGCGCCGACGCAGCGGGTCTCCAATGCGTCGTTCTTCGTTCGAAGTGAGCACAACGAAAGGAATACTCGCTGTACTGACGGTTCCGAGCCTCGGAATACTCAGCCGCCACACACTGAGAAGCTCAAGCAGCACGGCTTCAAATGCCTGGCTTACTTTGTCGATTTCATCAATGAGGAGAACGCAGGGCTCTTTGTATTCCAATGCCCGGAGCAGAGGTCCCGCCACGAAAAATTGCCTGCTATGCAACTCGACTTGGAGAGACTCCCACGGAAGGGCTGCGGACCTGGATTTGAGTTCGATGCAAAGGCGCTGTAACGACTCATCAAAGTTTCCAATCGCTTTCTCCTCGTTAATTCCTTCGTAGCATTGCAAACGTTCGACCGTTGCCCGTCCGGCATCGGCAACAGCGTAGGCCAGCTGGGTTTTTCCGCTGCCCGCAGGTCCTTCCAGAAGAATGGGACGGTGCAGGCGGTCTGCCAGGTAGACCGTTGTGACAGCCACAGAATCGGCGATATAGCCGGTGGCCCTGAGCTCGCTCTCAACCTGATCAAAAGATGTGAACATCTGTCTACCGTTTGAAACGGTCGCCGTTCCTGCGCGAGAGAACTTAGAGCGAACGAAGATCTCGGTCAAATCGGGCCCCGCCCAGGGAGGTTTTGACTCAGTTGGGGGCAGCGGGTAAAACGCAGCAGGTCGCAAAGGAGTGCCTTCACATGCAACCAGCCGCAGTGAAGATGGATCTTGATCGTCCACTATTTCCGGAAAGGGATGACCCGCAACAGAAATTGCTTTACTCCCCGTCGATGTCAACTCAAGCGATGCCCAACGTACAGGCTCCGCTGACGGAACCATTCGTCGATCCTGACACAGCCGCCGACTACCTTCGGACGACCCGCCGCCACGTGCTAAGGATGGCGCGGGTCGGATTCATTCCGGGCTATCCGCTCGATCCCCATGCCAAGAAAAAGGACTGGAGATTCCTTCTGTCAGAGCTGCGTTCGTACATGCTAAGCTGCGACGAGCGGCCACCTGGAGCACGCAAACCATAAGGAGGGTTTGATGCCCAGGTATCAGAGAAGGAAGTATTCGCTCAAATCGAACGCGCAGACGGAATGACATGGGTTCTTCGCTATTACATAACACGAGCAGATGGCCACCGGGTCGAAAACACGAGTTGCCATCGGTCTTGTCAAAGAGATCGGTCCCAAGAAAGCCGACGCGTCGCGGGAAGCCGATCGTCAGAAGACTGCGCGAAACCATAAACCAATTACAACCCTTTCAGGGCAGACCGAGGACGTTTGGTCAACTCTGTCAGCACTATATCCAGAACGAGCTGAGGATCGACCAATCGAATTCTGCCCGCCCGAAAGAATTTCCCACGATCGAGACCTACGAGCGACATCTCTTCAAGCGCATCATTCCCCGTTGGGGAAACCTTGCGCCCTTGGCAATCAAGTCGACAGAGGTCGAGAAATGGTTCCTCGAATTGAGAAGTCGGAAATCCGCAGAGAGAAGGTGAAACCGCTCGCCGATCCGACCGTCGACAAAATCCGCCGCATCATGCATCTGGTCTACAAGCACGGACAGCGTCACGAGTTTTTGCCGCGACAGCAAGAGGGCAATCCCATGAATTGGGTGAGCCAACGAACGACGAGCGACTACACGGCGGTCCCCATGACTCCGAAGCAGGCGTTCGAGATACTCCTCAACATTCCAGAGCCGAGACGTACGCTGACACTGAGCGATGCGGCTACGGCACTGCGAGTGTCGGAGTTGCTGGCCCTGATGTGGATGGATCTAGATTTTGCAAATCTCGTGATGTACGTGAGACGGGCTTATGTGTGGGGACAGGTTCAAGGTGCCGAAATCCAAGGCATCGAAGGCCCCAGTTCCCATACATCCTCTTCTGGCCGGGTTTCTTTTGGCTTGGCGCGAAAGGACGCCTTTCTGCGAAGGACACGGACTTCGTGTTCCCAAGCTTCAGGCTCAAGGGCAAGAAGCCGCTGTCCGCGTCCATCATGGTGCAGAAGTACCTCCGACCGGCGGCGGTGAAGGCCGGAGTCATCAAGGAAGGAGCGAAGGTACGCTTTGGCTTTCACAACTTCCGGCATGCGCTCGCGACGGCACTGGTGAAGCTGAAAGTGGATCCAAAGACGGTTCAGGGCATGCTGCGTCACGAGGACTTCGGGACGACCATGCAACTCTACGCACAGTCGGACATGGAGTCGATGCGCGACGCACAGGGCAAGTTCCTGGAGCAGCTGCTCGGCGACAGAATCCACCTGCTCACGGAGACGGTTCAGTGAGAAATCGTGGGTTCTCGAATCGTGGGTTGGATCGTGGGTCGGAAATTTCGTTTCACTGCCACTAAATGCTTTGGAATGATGGTGGCCAGGGACGGAGTTGAACCGCCGACGCCAGCCTTTTCAGTCTGTGCCTATCCCATACGATCAACAACTTGCAGGTTGCGGACGGCTGCGTAAGTCCTTCCAAGTGCGTGCAAGAACAATATATTGTGGGTTGCGTCGTGGGTTGCGGTCCTCGTACTAAATCCTTTCGAGGGCCGGGAGATCCGGTCGATGAGTGTAATGCCAATTTATCGTCAAGCATTGCGGTTGGTGATGCACTGCCTGGCGATAAAACGCCTTACAAGGACTCGTTTCTGCGCGAGAGTCTGTACCGTCCGCAGATCGGAAAATTATTGCAGAGAAAGTATCGACCGTCGCGAAAAGCGATTCGCTTAGGATCAATGCCTGTAACGGTCATTGGGGACTTTTATGCGGCCCATATCAGGCCGGTTTGAATTTGGAAAGGCTTTGTAGAATGACGCTATGGACGTTTGCATCTACTGCGGAACAACAGGCCACATTACCAATGACCATATTCCGCCCAAGCTGCTACTGGAGCGCCCGTACCCCGAAAATCTATTGACTGTGCCCGCATGTTTTCCTTGTAATCAGTCCTTTCAAAAAGACGATGAATATACACGAGCCATACTTTGCTCTGACGTAAGAGCGCGGGAAAATACTGCTGCACAATTTAATTTGTCCGCAGTTTTGCGCTCCCTGGAAAGACCGTCAGCAATCGGATTCAAACAATATCTAGCTAGCCAAACTCAGCCAAGCAAAGTTCTAAATTTTCAGGGATTCCCGTTGGGCACAGTCACAGAGGTGGGTAATCAGAGGGTAAATGGAGTTAGGGGAGCCAGACTTATCAAAGCTCTTTATTATGCGGAAACAGGTGCACCAATATCGGCTGAATCAACGATTAAAGTTGCCGGGAAAACGGGCTTGCGCCCAAGCGATGAGGCAACGAAAACAATTGCCCTCATCATGCACAATCTACCCGATTGGCGCGAGAAAAGTTTTGGTACAGCTTTTAGCTACCTTGGGGGTCTCGGCCCATTATTTTCGGTATGGCTATTAGGTCTGTATGGCTTTTTCTTTTGGTGCGGAACAATTGATTATCATTTACCCGCGAGTGAGAAGCCAAGCGCCCAACGAAACAATTAAGAGGCGAAAGGCGTTTTGGAAACCATCGCACCGGCTATGGATGGTACGCGAACGTCAAGTAGATTGTGTTTCTCACTCACACCTAGATGTACCCGCTGCACATTCTTCCATTGGGTTTCCGTCATGGCGCGAAAATGGTGCCATGACGGAAACCCAATGGAAGAATGTGCGGACATCTGAGGTGTGAGTGCGAGGCGCAATCTACTTGACGTTCGCGCTACAGATCCATAGCCGGTGCGATGGTTTCCAAAACGCCTTTCGCCTCTTTGAGTAGTCTCGTTAGGGGCGCTTTCGCTTCTCACTCGCGGGTAAATGATAATCAATTGTTCCGCCGCCAAAAGAAAAAGCCATAGAGACCTAATAGCCATACCGAAAATAATGGGCCGAGCGCTCCCAGAGGTAGCTAAAAGCTGTACCAAAACTTTTCTCGCGCCAATGGGGTAATTGTATTTTCGTTGCCTCATAGCTTGGGCGCAAGCCCCTTACCAGCAGACTTAATGTTGGATTCAGCCGATATTGGTGCACCTGTTTTCCGCATAATAAAGAGGCTTTTGATAAGTCTGGCTCCCACTCTATTTACCCTCTGATTACCCACCTCTGTGACTGTGCCCAACAGGAGAAATGCCTGAAAATTTAGAACTTTGCTTGGCTGAGTTTGGCTAGCTCATATTGTTTGAATCCAGTTGCTGACGTCTTTCCAGGGAGCGCAAAACTACAGACAATTAAATTGTGCGGCGGTTGTTTTCCCGCGCTCTTACGAGCAAAGTATGGCTCGTGTATTCATCGTCTTTGAAAGGACTGATTACAAGGAAAACATGCGGGCACAGTCAATAGATTTTCGGGGTACGGGCGCTCCAGGTAGCAGCTTGGCGGAATATGATATAGGTAATGTGGCCTGTTGTTCCGCAGTAGATGCAAACGTCCATAGCGTCATTCTACAAAGCCTTTCCAAATTCAAACCAGCTGATATGGGCCCCGTAAAAGTCCCCGATGACCGTTACGGCGCGTGATTTGTGAGCGAATCGCTTTTCGCGACGGTCAATACTTTTTCTCTGCAATAATTTTCCGATCTGCCGGAGCGGTACAGACTCTCGCGCAGAAACGAGTCCTTGTAAGGCGTTTTATCGCCAGGCAGTGCATCACCAACCGCGATGCTTGACGATGCAAGTTGGCACTACACTCATCGACCGGATTCCTCCGGCCCTCGAAAGGATTTAGTACAAGGAGCCCGCGAATTTCACGACGCAACCCGCGATTGTATTGTTCTTGCACGCACTTGGAAGGATCCGCAACCTAGAGTCTGATCGTATGGGATAGGCACAGACTGAAAAGGCTGGCGTCGGCGGTTCAACTCCGTCCCTGGCCACCATAAGTTCCAAAGCATTTAGTGGGCGGTGAAACGAAATTTCCGATCCACGATCCGACCCACAATTCGGAGATTGACCCACGAACTCTCACTGAACCGTCTCCGTCAATAAATGGATTCTGTCGCCTAACAGCTCCTCCCAGGAATTTTCCCTGTGCGTCGCGCATAGACTCCATGTCCGACTGTGCGTAGAGTTACATGCAGTTGGAGTCCTCGTAGCGCATTCCCTGAACGGTTTTTGGATCCACTTTCATTTTGACCAGTGCCGTAGCGAGAGCGCGTGTGTGAAAGCCAAAGCTACCTTCGCTCCTACTGATGACTCCCGCCTCCGCGGCCTCTAGGTCGGAGTGCTTCTCTACCATGATGCGACACGGACAGCGGCTCTATCCCCCTTGAGCT
>CAWBXL010000009.1:0-27840 GCA_963792305.1 uncultured Acidobacteriaceae bacterium
GCACGGCCATGCCGACGCAGTGGAGCAGCGCGCCCAGGAGCACGACGACCTCCGCGTCCTCCTGCGTCATGTCGTAGTCCGCGACCATCGCGGGCTCGAGCTCACTGAAGCTGGATACGTCGGTGAAGACGTAGAGAACATCATTCTGAAGCTGTTGCAGGCTGCCGATGGCGACGTAGGCCGTGCCCAGACCGGCATCATCTACATCGATGAAGTGGATAAGATTGGGCGTAAGGACGAAAACCCCTCCATCACTCGCGATGTCTCCGGTGAAGGCGTGCAGCAAGCGCTGCTTAAGATTTTAGAAGGCACGGTTGCAAATGTGCCGCCGCAGGGTGGCCGCAAGCATCCTCACCAGGAATTCACCCCGGTGGACACTACCAACATCCTGTTCATCTGCGGTGGAGCATTTGTTGGCCTCGACAAGATCGTGGGCCGCCGGAAGGGTAAGAAATCTCTCGGCTTCAAGACCGATGAAGATAGCAAGAAGGCCGCTGAAACTAGCGCCGAAGCCGCTCGTAAACAGAATTTTGAACTAATGAGTGAAGTACAGCCCGAAGACCTCATCAAATTCGGCCTGATCCCGGAATTTGTGGGCCGCCTTCCAGTGGTCGGAGTACTCGAAGACCTCGACGAGTTCGCCCTTATCGAAATTCTTACCCGCCCCAAGAACGCTATCATTAAGCAATATCAGCGTTTATTTGAGTTCGAAAACGTCCGCCTCAAGTTCAGCGATGACGCTCTCAAGGCAATTGCCCGTCAAGCGATGGCCCGCAAAGTCGGCGCCCGCGGTCTGCGCATGATCCTAGAAGAGCTCATGCTCGACCTCATGTATCATCTGCCCAGCCAGAAAAAGGTCAAAGAATTTGAAGTTACGGGCTTAATGGTCGAGAAACGGGACGTTTCTATTGCTATGATGGACAAGGCGGGCTAGCTTTTAGCTGCTAGCTTCTAGCCTCTAGCTAAAACCTCCCAGGGCCGAACCCTGTTTTAGCTAGGAGCTAGTAGCTAGAAGCTCACCTTCGGAGTCATAGTGACCACACCCAACAAGGAAAAATTCGAAACACGCAAAATGCCCATGATGCCCATACGGGACGTGGTCATTTTCCCTTACATGATGACCCCGTTCGTGGTGGGCCGGGAGTCCAGCGTTCGCGCCCTGGAAGACGCACTGGCTTCGGACAAGAAAATCTTTCTGGCCACCCAGCACGACGCCAGCGTGGACGAGCCTAAGCCGAACGAGATCTACCAGGTCGGCATGATTGTCAATATCGTGCAGAGCCTGAAGCTGCCCGATGGCAATATCAAGGTCCTGGTGGAAGGCATTGAGCGCGGCAAGATCCTAAAATCACCAAAACTGAAGGCTTTTTGCAGGCCTCGTACGCGTCGCACGGTAAACGGTTGAGACCGACACCGCAGATTGAATCTGCCATGCAGCGGGTCACCGGATTGTTTGAGCAGTATGTAAAGCTCTGCCAGTCCCTGAACTATGAGACCATGATCGCCGCCGTGCGCATGGGAGATCCCAGCCAAGCTGAGCGACACCATTGCCGCCAACCTGCAACTTTCCATAGAAGAAAAGCAGGAACTGCTGGAGATTTTCGATCCAGCTGAGAGACTGAATCGCATTGCCGACGTGCTGGATATCGAGATCGAAAAGCTGAACATGGACCGCACCATCCAGTCGCGAGTGAAGCGCCAGATGGAGCGGGCGCAGAAAGAGTACTACCTCAACGAGAAGATCAAGGCCATCCAGAAGGAACTGGGCCGCGGTGAGAAGAGCGAATTCGACGAACTGAAGAAGAAGATTGACGCCGCGGGCATGCCCAAAGACGTCCATGAGAAGGCGCTTCAGGAGCTTAAGAAACTGGAAGCCATGCCGCCAATGTCGGCTGAGTCCACGGTTTCCCGCAACTACCTCGACTGGCTGCTGGCTGTGCCATGGAAGAAGAGGTCGAAAGAAATCCGCAACATTGAGCCGCGCCGAAAAAGTTCTCAACGAGGACCATTATGGTCTGGAAAAAATCAAAGAGCGCATTCTGGAGTTTTTGGCCGTCCGCCAGCTGGTGAAGAATCCGAAGGGCTCGATTCTGTGCTTTGTCGGCCCTCCGGGCGTTGGCAAGACTTCGCTGGGAATGTCGATCGCGAAGGCCACGGGACGCAAGTTCGTCCGCATGTCGCTGGGTGGCGTGCGCGATGAAGCCGAAATTCGCGGCCATCGCCGCACTTACATCGGCGCCTTGCCGGGCCAGATTATCCAGATGATGAAGAAAGCCGGCACCAAGAACCCGGTCTTCATGCTGGATGAAGTGGACAAGATGGCCATCGGATTTCCGTGGCGATCCATCAGCGGCGCTGCTCGAAGTGCTTGATCCCGAACAAAACTTCATGTTCGCAGGACCACTACCTTGACGTCGAATACGATCTGTCACAGGTCTTCTTCGTCGCTACCGCGAATGTGCTGCACACCATCCCCGCCGCTTTGCAGGACCGCATGGAAGTTCTGCGGCTGCATGGATACACCGAGCTGGAAAAGGTTGAGATCGCCAAGCAGTTCCTGGTCCGCAAGCAGCATGGAGCAGGCTGGACTGACTGAAAAGAACATCAAGTTCTACGACGATGCCATCACTTCTCTGATCCGGTCCTATACCCGCGAAGCTGGCGTCCGTAACCTGGAGCGCGAAATCGGCAATGTTTGCCGTAAAGTGGCGCGCAAGGTGGTTAAGGAAGGCGAGAGTTACACCATCAACATCACTGGGGAGAACGTCAACGACTTCCTGGGTGTAACCAAATTCCGCGACACCCTCGCTCACGAGAAGAGCGAAGTCGGCCTGGTTACAGGCCTGGCGTGGACTGAGGTCGGGGGCTCGATCCTAAGCACTGAAGCCACCGTTGTAGATGGCAAGGGTAAACTCATCCTGACCGGAAAACTGGGCGATGTGATGCAGGAGTCAGCGCAGGCAGCCATGTCTTACGTGCGTTCCCGCTCATTACGCCTTGGTTTGAACCGCGATTTCTACCGCTCTCTAGATATCCACGTACACGTTCCCGAGGGAGCCATCCCGAAAGATGGCCCGTCCGCAGGCATCACAATTGCGACAGCGATCTCCAGCGCCCTTAGCAAGATTCCAGTGCGCCGCGACCTAGCCATGACCGGCGAGATCACTTTACGTGGTAAGGTGCTTCCTATTGGCGGTCTGAAGGAAAAATTGCTGGCTGCGCATCGTGCCGGGCTGTTTGAAGTGATTCTGCCAAAAGATAACGAGAAAGACCTGGCTGAAGTCCCGGAAAATCTTCGCACTGCGATGAAAATGCACTTCGTCGAGACTGTGGACCAGGTCTTGGCCATCGCGTTGGAACAGCCTTTGCCCCATATTGATGAGACGGTGGAGCCGATCAGCACGATTACACCTTCACAAGAACCTCCTACAGCGCATCAGTAGATGTTTTATGTTCTTAGCTAGGCCCGCCTCGGCGGGCCTTTTCGTTTTGCCGGCGAAATTCGCGTAAAATGAAGCAGAGCTTATGGGTGTTTTCAAAGGCACAATTGGATTGGTTCTTGCGACCGCTGTGGTGGTTGCTCTGCTGGTGGCTTTTCCCGCATATCGTTGGTTTTTCCTCATTAGTTTGGGAATTGGACTGGCCGTGTGGGGCATTCTCTATTTTTGGCATCGCTTTCATCCAATCGAAGAAAAAGACGTTCAAGATACGAAGCGTCCACTTGGATTAGGCTAATCCGCCCCTTGCAACTTTCTGCCTCAACCTACAAACTAGCTTATGCGTGTCCTGACGCGATTCCTGTTGTCGGCAACCGACATTAAACACTTCCCTGAGCCGGGCCTGCCTGAGGTCGCGTTTTTAGGGCGTTCCAATGTCGGCAAGTCGAGTGTGATCAATTCCCTGCTGGGAACGAAAATTGCCAAGACGAGTTCTACACCTGGGCGCACTCAAGCCATTAATTTTTTTGAGGTGCGGTGGGCCGGAAAGCCGCAACCGGAGATGGTTTTCGCCGATCTGCCGGGCTACGGCTATTCGCGTGTGCCGCGCGATATCTCAGCGCAGTGGCCGGGCTTTATCGATCCCTATTTGACCGACCGCCCTACCCTCGCGCTCTGCCTGGTGCTGGTTGATCCCAACGTACCGCCACAAGACAGGGACAAACAACTTCTGCAATTTTTGCAAGCTGCAAAGCGTCCGACACTGATCGTCGCGACAAAAAGCGACCGGCTTTCTTCCAACAAACTGCGTGGCGCACTGGATAATCTTGGGAGCGAGCTGGGCAGCTTGCGAGTAGTACGTTATTCCGCCAAAACCGGCCTGGGGCGCGAAGAACTGTGGCAGGAAATTCGCGCTGCCATTGCGGATTTCCGGACACCCCAATTGGGTGTAAACTTCGGGTAAATCCTCTGTTCGGAGGTAATCTGTGCAACGCCTCCTCGCTGTACTTCTTGTGGTTGGTCTTGTTTTGCTCTCTGCGGGATGTGGGAACGTCTTTGTTCGCGGTGTAATCCAGCCAGGAATTTCTACCGTCAACGGATTCGTCAGTGTGGTGCAAATCACAGTCGTAAATGGCACCTCCGTCACGTTTGTGACCTTCTTGAGCAATGGCACCTCTTCTACACTGGGGTTCTGCGGAGACCAGCGGCAGCGGTTTCCCATGAATCAAAATGTGCGCACTGAGTTCAACCCGGGTAACACCTGCGACAGCATCGTCACCATTGTGGTCCTGTAGAGAAATCGCGCATTCATGCAACCCCTGAGCGACCTGGTGAATGATCCATTATGATGGACGCGCATGGCCACATATCTCATCACCGGTGTCGCTGGCTTCATTGGATCAGCGTTAGCGCGTGCAGTCCTGGCGCAGGGAGACAAAGTCCGGGGAGTTGATAATTTCTCCACCGGGAAGCGCGAAAACCTCACGGAGATCTTGGAACGGATCGATTTCCGGCAGGCGGACTTGCTAGACGCCGCAGCCCTGAATGACGCTTGTCAAGGCGTGGACTTTATTTTCCATGAAGCTGCCATCCCTTCCGTGCCCAAGTCAGTGATTGATCCTGTAGCGAGCAACCGTGCGAATGTGGACGGGACACTTAACCTGTTGGTCGCCGCGCGTGACGCCAAAGTAAAGCGCGTGATTTATGCAGCTTCTTCTTCCGCTTACGGCGATACTCCCACACTTCCAAAGCGCGAGGACATGACTCCCAACCCCATCTCGCCTTATGCGGTAGCCAAGCTGGCGGGCGAGCACTACATGATTTCATTCTTCCGTTGCTACGGGTTGGAAACAGTCTGTCTGCGTTATTTCAATATCTTTGGACCGCGACAGGACCCGTCTTCTCAATATTCAGGTGTCCTGGCGAAATTTGCCTTGCAGATGTTGAAAGGTGAACAACCAACGATCTTCGGTGACGGCACGCAAAGCCGCGATTTTACTTATATCGACAACGCAGTAAGCGCCAATCTTCTGGCTTGCACAGCGCCCGTCGCAGAGGTGGCGGGGAAAGTGTTCAACTGCGCCACTGGGAAGCGCTTCGATCTAAATCAAACTTTCGAAATCCTCAAGCGACTGACCGGATATAAGGGTGAAGTAAAGCACGGCCCTGAGCGAGATGGAGACATCAAACATTCACTCGCAGATTTGTCGCGAGCAGAAAAATATTTGGGATACAAGACCCAGGTTGAGTTTGAAGAGGGCCTGCGACGCACTGTCGAGTGGTACAGAAGCCAGTCATTAGTCGCTAGTCACTAGTCGTCGGCCTTTTCCGGAGCATTTGTT
Organism: uncultured Acidobacteriaceae bacterium; assembly: GCA_963792305.1. Taxonomy (GTDB): domain Bacteria; phylum Acidobacteriota; class Terriglobia; order Terriglobales; family Acidobacteriaceae; genus CAWBXL01. The sequence goes on from CAWBXL010000009.1 coordinate 5,780, forward strand.
TTTGGCTAGCGACTAACGGCTAGCGACCAGCGAATGCTGGATTACTTTAGTGATCTTAGTAAACTCCACCTGCCCAGACTACAGTCAGGTAATGTCTCTTTCATCCATGATCATTTCCCGCGACTGGCAGGAAGTCAGCGTTTTAGAGTGCATACTCAGCGGACTTCATATTGATGTTGATGTTGAATCGGAACTTGAACGTGCCTGGATTCGGCTTAGAAAATCAAGAGTGGATGCTGTCATCGTAGATTGTGATTCTGAGGGGACACGGCATTTCCTGCGCAAATTACGCACATCATTGCCGGGTGCGGCGCCGATCGTCATTGCCAGTGGTTCGCCGGGCAAAAGCGGACTTCGCGGTACCGGCGCAACCTTCGTGGTGGAAAAGCCGGTCTCGGTCGAACGCGCTGTACATACTCTCTCCGCCGCCCGTAACCTGATCATGAATGAAAGGCTACGCTACTACCGCGAATCGCTGGACCTTTCGGCCTCGCTGACCCGCGATACTGGAAAACGCATGAAAGCGCGGGTGGTAAATGTCAGCAAGGGCGGTGTAAAGATCGTTTCCCACCAGCCCCTTTCTTTTGCCGAAAAAATCCGGGTAAATTTCTCATTGCCGGATATGAGATCTACTGTCCAGGCGGACGGCAAAGTTGCGTGGGCAGACAGCAATGGAAACGCAGGCATCCGCTTTATGCAGATTGATGCGCGTTTGGCCAAGAAACTTGAGCTTTGGGTGGAGCAGCGGTACTTCCATTCAGGAGACGTGATCTAGGAAGCAGTACGATGCTCAGAAGGATGAGGCTCGAGTGGAAGCTGAGTCACGCGGGAACGTTCACGGTTTATCAACCGCGTAAGATCGTAGCTATAAGGACCGTAGGCTTGGAAGGTCTTTTCGTCGAATAAACGCTTGATTCCACAGCCCAAACACACTTGGTAAGAATATTCCTGAGAGCGGACTGGCCAACTCATTTTACCGTGCCAGCAACCGCGAAGAACCACCACCGCAGCACCTGCGAAACCGGTAGCCACCAGTCCTAAGGGCCAAAACCAGCCCCGTTTCTTCTGTTTTTCCTTATTGACCACAGCCCCTGTTACTACCTGTTGATTTAAGAATAACGTGATCTGGGATACCCGGCAACTACTGTTATTGAGCTTACAAAGGTTCATATTGGGACTCTGTGCCCTTCGTGCTATGGAAAAGGTTGCGATTGGCTGCAAACCCTTGTAACTTAAGGTGTGAAACCTACGTCCCCCGGTTTCTGGCCATCATTTCAGATTTCATGAGCGCTAGTCCCAACAACGCGAATTTGGGATTTCACTGGCACATGCAGCCAGGAAATACGGCTCCGCCTGCTTTCGTGCCTCCGGGTGGCACTGGGCATGAGGCTTTGCAGGCCTTGCTCGCCTTTTCTGCTTTGCATGATCAAGTGCGGCGACAAACTCAGACTGAAACGACACCAACACCATCAGGGCAGATTGAAAAGTTTGTTCTGGATGAGGTGCTTCAGCTTGTGGCTGATCGCGCTGTGGCCCTCACTGGGGCCAACGGCGTGGCCATTGCGCTGGCTGAAGGTGACGAGATCATCTGCCGCGCCTCTTCAGGAACGATTGCGCCTGACAAAAGGGCCAAGCTCAACCCAAATTCAGGATTCTCTGGAGCATGCTTCCGTACGGGGCAGATTATCCGTTGTGACGACACGGAAAATGATCCGCGAGTAAACGTTCAAGCAGCTCGCCGTCTGGGTACTCGGTCTATGGTTGCCGTGCCGCTTGCGGGAAAAAACGGCGCCATCGGATTAATCGAAGCTTTTTCCAGCAGGGCCTACGCGTTTCAGGACAACAGCATCCGCAGTTTGAATCTGTTGGCGGAACTGATTCTGGCAGCAATGAAGCCGAAGAAGAAAAACGCGCGACTGAAGCTTTGCCGCAAGTTCCGCACTTGGTTACAGAACCACCGGCGGAAATTCACGTAGAGGAACCACCTCCTGTAGAAACTGTTCTAGAGCAAAAAGCCGAAGCCACCAACAAGAGCATTGCCACCCAAGTCGTGGGCCGTTGCCTGCGCCACATTTTCAGATAGAGGAGCCTCGCCGCACATCTCAGCCAGGATTAAAAATTGTCCTTGGGATCCTACTTTTGGCAATCCTGGTTGGAACGGGAGTGTGGTGGAAGCTGCGTCCTCAGCCAGTCTAAAACTTCAATCGCAGCTGTTTCTATGCCGGCTGTGGTTACACAATCTGCGCAGCCGATGGAGACGGCTTTCGGCAACGCAAGACTATGCATCCCATGACAAGAGCAGACGGCCTTACAGCGGTCACGGACATCCGTCATTGGTCTTCTCCTACGTCCAGCACGGTTGTGATTGATTTACAAGACCACGTGCGGTATGAAGAGCACCGCCTCTCGGGACCTGATCGCATTTATTTCGATTTGCCTGACACAACCCTGGAGCACAAGCTCGTCGGAAAAATTCTTGATATAGGGGACGCTTTTCTCCTGCGCATACGCGTAGCCCAGCCGACGCCGGGTACTACGCGTATCGTTCTGGACACCAAAAATAGTTCTGGGTACACGGTGCGTTTGGATCAAGCTCCATACCGGCTCGTGGTTGAAGTTCATAATGCCGATACGCCTGCGGCTCCTAAAGCAAACTTGGATTTATTTGCGCCAAATAAGCCACAAACAGCACCTGTCACTGCGCAGGCGACAACCCCGAAGTTAACGCTTCCAGCTCCTTCTTTGCGCGCCGACAAAGCTCGGTGCCCGTTCAGGCTCAAGTTCCAAAGTTTCGTCTTGCGCTTGATGCCGGGCACGGTGGCTGGGATGAAGGAACGATTGGACGCAAGGGTTTGATGGAAAAAGACCTGGCGTTGGACATCGTGGCGCGGCTTGGCAAATTGGTGACGGAAAGATTGGGCGGCGAAGTGATTTATACCCGGCGTGATGACAGTTATATTCCGCTTGAAAAGCGCGCCGAGATTGCCAACCTGTCTCAGGCTGACTTTTTTATTTCTATCCACGCAAACTACAGCGACACACCATCGGCGCGTGGAGTCGAAACCTACTATTCCAATACTTATTATTCGCTGAACGCCAGAATCCCTGGAACTGATCAAACCGTTCAGCCGGTGAATTGGACCAACGTTGACATCCGCGAAAAAGCGCTACAGTCCCAGCGGCTGGCCAGCAGCGTGCAAAATGCCCTCTACGACCGTCTGGTCAAAGAGAATTCCGGGATATCCGACCGTGGCGTGAAGAAAGCTTCTTACGTAGTTCTTACCGGTACAACAATGCCTGCTATTTTGGCCGAGGTTTCCTTCATCAGCAGCGCTGCCGATGAAAAAAGCCTTAAGCGTTCCGCCTATCGCCAAAGAATTGCTGAAGCGTTGTACAAAGGTATTGCGCGTTTCTTGACCGTGCAGCACAAAGTCACCATGGCAAGCGCCGGTCAAGCAGGACGTTAAGATCCTACCAATCTGTCGGCTTGCAAATTCTGCGGCAAAATTCCCTTAAGCAGGACAGACGTTAGCGCAATCAGTAATCCTACAAACACAATTACGGAAAGCTGCGGGTGGGCCCAACAGCTCCGACGTGAAAATCAAAGATTGCGTCATTGCGAAGAGGCTGCATCTTTCAGGGCCTCGTCCATACTGGGATAGTGCTTGGGCTGAGTTGATTCCATCACCCGCCAGCCGTCGTCGTATTTCTTAAAACCGACCGTTGACGTGTATTGCACGCCGTCACCATAAAATGCCGTGCCCACCTCATTTAATGGAGTCCACTTCCAGACAAAATCTACTTCAGCCATTGATTCATCTTTGCTGATGCCGTCTACAGAAAGCAGTTCTCGGCGCGCAGCGGGGACACTGAAGTAATTGGACTCAGCAGCATTGCCTTGCATCAGGTTACGGAAGGTTTCAACTCCCAACGGGGTCAGGGCCACATCCCAGCAGGGTGGTGGCCCGATTTGTGGCGGGCAAGGTGTATTCGAGGCATTGATCCACCCATGCCGTTGCAACACCAGATATTGAGGAGAAACGTAGTCCTTATTGGAAATAGGCCCGGAGCGCAGCCAAAATCGTTGCGTCGCTTTGAAGCCGTCCGAGCTTTCAATTAGATCGGAGGCCAGCCTGCGCGTGAGGTAGTCGCGTGGCGAGCAGGACAGCAAAAGGCAGAGCAGGCACAGAGGCGGGACGATGAGAGGCTTTCGCATGCAATGGCTTTTTGCTAATTGAGGATTGTAACTAAATGCGGGCGGCGATGAGGTAAGAAAGGAGAGTCCGCAACCTGGCCGTCAAATTTGCTGGCCCAGCGGCCAGGGAGGCCTTTTCCACACTTCGGGCACCGGCCATCGGGGGTAATGCGGTAGCTCCGAATCAAGTATCCGTTGCGCCGAACCACTGTTTCTCCGCAATGGTGGCAGTGGGTGTCTTCCAGCTCGCCAACCTGCCCTGGGATATTGCCTGCATAGATATAACGAAGCCCGGCTTTTTTCCCAATCTCGGCAGCGCGCAACAAATCGCCGGGACAAGTATTTTCCGGATCATCCATCTTGTAATCCTTATGAAATGCGGTCACATGCCAGGGGATGTCCACCGATATCCCGGCAATAAACTCCGTCAGACGATGAAGTTCCTCTGTCGAATCGTTGAAGCCAGGGATCAGCAGAGTGACGATCTCCAGCCACAACCCCATTTGGTGCAAACTGCGAATTGTCTCCAGGATGGGGCCAATCCGCCCTCCAAGCTCATGATAGTGGCGATCATCGAAACTTTTGAGATCAACTTTGTAAAGGTCTACCCATGGGCGCAGATACTCCAGAACCTGTGGCGTCCCATTCCCATTGGAAACAAATCCGGTAATTAAGCCTGCGGCTTTGGCTTCTTTGAAAATTGCAACCGCCCATTCGCTGGTAATTAAAGGCTCGTTGTAGGTACTGACTAAAACTTTTGCTCCCTGTCGCAAAGCGTCCTTGCACTAAAGCATCAGGAGATGCCTGCAACGGCGCCGCAATAGCATTGGGATCGCGCAGCGCTTGCGATGTGACCCAATTCTGGCAATATCCACAGTGCAGGTCGCAGCCCAACATTCCAAAGCTGTAAGCAAGAGCGCCAGGGTAAGCGTGAAAGAAAGGTTTTTTCTCGATAGGATCGCACTGTACGCCGCCAACGTATCCCCAGGGCACATAGAGCATTCCACCCTGGTTGTAACGGACTTTGCAGACTCCGGGCTGGCCGTCAGGAATAGGACAACAGTGGCCACACGCATAACAGCGGACCCGGTTGCGGTCTAATTTCTCGTAGAGATCGCCTTCGCGGACCTGTTGATTGAGAATTTCCCTCAACGTGGACACAAGACACCTTGCTTCTTATTTTAGTCCTGCTGTCGAGGGCGGATGATGGCGAAAAGATAAATTACGGTACAGAGGAGGAAGCGGTGCTGAAACCATGTTCTCTGAGCCAATCATCAGCCTGTTGTCGTATCGCGTTACGCTCACTATAGCTGATACGCGTTTCCAGTTCGGCCGCACGGGTTGTGCTGGCCTCATCGCCATTGGCCCTCGCCAGGATGGCCCAGAAATAAGCCTTGGTGAGATCTTTTGGAACACCGGTCCCGTTCCAGTAGTAGGCAGCTAAGACCGATTGCGCCTTAACCTCTCCCTGATCTGCTGCGAGCGCAAACCAGCGTGCAGCTTCGATATAGTCTTGCTTAACTTTATCGCCGGTGGCGTAACGTGTTCCGAGAGCAAATTGCGCTGGCGCGTCTCCCTGATCTGCCAGGTAGTGCAAAGCCTCCAGGCTTTCCGGAGTAACCGTTGTTTGAACAGTGTGGTTCGTGGCAACGCTGCTCTGAAGCGCCGGATTCGAATCTGCCATTTTGCTGCGAACTCGTGGAATTACTACCAGTGCCAGGAGCGTAGCGACGGCCGCTGCCGCCAAAGCCAGCAGCAGTCTAGTTCGTTGCGAAATACCACCCGACTCTTCTTCCTCTGATAACTCAGGCGAGCCGGACAAATTCCCCGTCGCGGTACTCAGCGCGTTTTCTGAAGGCGAGGCGAACCGTCGAATCGTTTGCGAAATGATCTCTGCTAAACGCTGCAAAATATCTTTGTCTGAATCAGTGAAGACGTGCGCTTGAGGAGAAAATACTTCCAGCAGCCCACTCACTGCGCCATCCCATCGAACAGGCGCAGCAATCATGGAGCGAACGCCCAATGCTTTACAGCTCTGCTGATCCGCACGCAAATCGGTTTCTGAATCGTCACAATGCAGCAATTGACCGCTGCGAACACACTCTCCCGAAAAACCCGAACCGATTTGCAGCGTTGCCCCAACGGGCGGGGCGTCCGATCCGGAACTGGCGCGGCAGATCATGTTTTCGCTGCCGGCTAATGCAATCGCGGCACCAGTGGCACGGGTCAGGCCTAAAGCGCGATCCGATATCAATTGCAAAGCCGTATCAACATCCGTACCGAGCGCAGCGACTTCCCTTCTGATTACAGCGACGGCCGAAAGCGTAGAAGTGTGGTCCGGCAATAACGGGGCGTCATATTCAAGAGGTTCTGTGCTGATCTCGTCTTTAACTTCACCTGTAGAACTCGAATGGTTCACGCAAGCAATGACGTTGTTAATAAACAACCACTGCTTCAGTTGCTGTAAAGATTCCCTGGAGATTTTCTGAAAGCGCACCCCGGTGCGGCCTGAGTGGTTAGACCAGATAATTTCGCCGTCAACCTCAATATGAGTCTGGGTTTCCGACAGATCCAAACAAAATTTCAGGTTTTCTTTCGGCTCCAATGAGGAAGAATTCTGGAAGCACATGCCACCTTCCCCAATGTCCACAATTTCATTCAGATGCGGCAGGATAAAACTTGAGGTTTCGTCTTTGGTGACATAGGCAGGAGAATGGACTTTGTGTCGCATGCCCTTACGTCGCTCAGGCACTGAATACGACAATTTATCCGCCTGGGACGCCATAGCACATACCATCTTACTCCAGCGTAAAGCCCCTTGTAGCCTCAAACTGGCCAAAATATGATGGAATTCTTCAAGCTTAAGTTGCACCCTCAAGCAGCGTTTATGCAGGTTTATTGAGCCGTCAACACAATTTGCGCAATGCGTTCCGCGGCATGCCCGTCCCATAGCGGAATCGGCGAATGGTTTTCTTTTCTCCCCGTAGAATACGGCGGACTTCCTCTTGCATTTTCGCGATGTCTCGTCCGATCACCAGGTTCGTGCCCAGAGTCACAGTGATAGGCCGTTCTGTATTTTCGCGCAGGGTCAAACAAGGAATTCCCAGAAACGTGGTCTCTTCCTGCACTCCACCGGAATCCGTAATCACAATAGTGGCGTCTTTTTGCAACGCCAAAAATGCGAGATATGGTGCAGGATCGATAAATTGGATGCCACTCGCTACGCTGAAACCAAGGTCCTCCACCCGCTTTCGCGTTCGAGGGTGGATGGGAAATACAATTTGAATTTCCCGGCCAATCTCCTCCAGCGCGCGAAGTAGGGTTTCCAGCCACACGGGATCATCCACATTCGACGGGCGGTGCAAAGTAACCAGCGCGTAGCGATTCGTGAGTCCAGCTGGCTTATGCTCGCTGCACATCGGAAGCAGGCGCACGAGAGTGTCGATCATGACATTGCCTACACGATGAATCTTATGAGGAGCAATGCCCTCGAGGCAGAGATTCTCATCTCCGTCAGCTGAAGGCGTGAAAAGTAAATCCGAGAGTTGGTCTGCAATAAGGCGATTAATTCCTTCGGGCATACTGCGGTCGCGAGAGCGCAGCCCCGCTTCCACATGCCCGATCCGGATTTGCAGCTTGGAACAAACCAGGGCCGCAGCCATGGTTGAGTTCACATCGCCGTAGACCAGAGTCAGGTCCGGCATGCGTTCGCACACCACCGGCTCGAAACGCGCAATCACCTGCGCAGTTTGCTGGGCATGACTGCCCGCGCCAACTTCAAGGTTGACATCAGGAGCAGGCATTCCCAGCTGCTGGAAGAACACGTCAGACATGTTGGCGTCATAGTGCTGTCCGGTGTGGACCAGTGTCTGGTGCACCCCGGGCTGATTGCCGAGAGCAGCCAGAACAGGAGCCGCCTTCATGAAGTTGGGACGTGCTCCGACGACGTGGAGGATATGCATCCGTGAAATGTGGATTATAAACGAGGAGCCTAGCCGACCTGTGCCGCGCGAAGCTCGTTCTGCGCCTGACCTACGGCAACATCAAGGTCCTGTGCCAACGAACGGGCCAAAGAATTCGCGAGGACAACCGGAAAATCAGTCGTGAGCAAATTCACATCTATTTGTAATGGGCGGGGTGAGTAAAAACGATAAACCGTCATGGATCCCATATCGCGGTTGTTTTCCGTCACCAGGTAAATGTTCAAACTCCACGCGTTTTTGATTTCATCCAGATGGTTGCTGCACTTTTTCCAGTGGAAGTAGCCGTCGCCATTGCGTCCATGGACAATCTTGAATCCGCGGATTTCCGGCTCGTGTAGAGGCAGCTGACTTGGCCGTAACTCGAAAGCGTCAAAATCATTGCTACCGAACGCTGCCACCAATATCCGGCAAAGCTGATCGTAGTCACTGGTCACTTTCAACTCGGCAGTGGCGCGCCGGATCGCTAAATTATTCACAAAAATCTGACGTTGCTCCATGGTGCGAAGGGCTACGCGCCGCAATTCGCCAAACTCAAGATAGCCAAGATGCTGCACGCCAACCCAGATGCCGGTGCCGAGGACAGCCAGGACCAGTCCCAGAGTGCTGCCAGTCGGCCAGAGCAGGAAAAGACTCAACAGGGCAAAAACCCCTGAAACCGCATACAGAACCACGACAACCTGCCGATGTGACATCCCCAGTTGCAAAAGCTTGTGATGGATATGCTCACGGTCAGCTGTGAATACAGGGCGGCCGCTAATGAACCTGCGGACCACGGACAGAGTGGTTTCAAGGATTGGCAACCCAAACGAAACCACTGGGATCGCAATAGCAACAACGGTAGGCGCTTTTTGTGTGCCGCGCAATGCTAGCGCACTGAGCATGAAGCCGATGAATAGACTTCCACTGTCCCCAAGGAAAATTGTGGCTGGATTGAAATTAAAGCGGAGAAAACCAAGAATCGCGCCGACCAAGGCCAGCGATAACAAGGACACCAGGACGGAACCACTCATCAGGGCTACGACAAATACCACCAGTGTTGAAAATAAGGCCGAACCCGCAGCCAGCCCATCCAGTCCATCAATCAAATTGAATGCATTGGTGATGGCGATGACCCAGAGAATGGTCAAGGGCAGACTTACAAACCAAGGGAAATGGCGTCCGCCGAACAATACTGGAAGATCTAAAACGCGCAGGCCGAACGCAAAGACAATTCCCCCGGCGATGGCTTGCACTGCAAATTTGGTGTAAGGCCCGACCCCACGAAGATCGTCATAAACTCCAAGGAAAAAAATTAAAGTCGCCGGGAGCAAAATGCTCTCTAGTACCTTGGGGGAAAAACCAAAATCCAAGCCGGGGAAACGCCAACTGACAAGTCGCGCCACTCCTACGGTAAAAACAAAAGCGGAATAGATAGCAACGCCGCCGATTCGCGGCAAGGGGACTTGATGCAGATGACGATCCAATGCCGGCGCGGCCAGCCAGCCGCGTGCATTCGCCAAATTACGGATGTAGCGCGTCAGGAAAAAAGACAGCAAAACAGACGCCGCAAAAACACCCAGATAGAAGGCTGTCAAACATCCCTCCTTGGTCAGAGAACGTGCGCTTGGCTGGTTGGCGTTCCGCCTCTGGTGGAAAAGGCCTTAAACGACAACATTGCGGCACATCAAAAATTATTCAGGGTGATGAAAATGCTTTGACGCAACTATAACAGTCAGCGAAATTCAGTGACAATTTCATTTTTGGTTCTGCCTGTGGAAAACTTCTATACAAGTAATTACAAGGGCATGAGCTTCCTGCGATCTGTCAGCGATTTTGTCGCTGTGCTACACTTTTTGGTTCGAGTCTCTCAAAATGACAATTTCACGATCGAACGTACGCAAATTACGTTTCGCTCTAAGGCACATTTTCGTGGCCGCGGGATTGGCCATCAGCGTAATCGCACAGCAACAAGCTTCGCAATCCACCGAACCAGCAAAAACAACTCAGAATTCTCCGCAGGTGGGTGCGTTTGACGCGGTTACACAAAAAGATGCCGCCATCACTCCAGACTCTTCGCTTCGTATCGGCGCCGGGGATTTACTTGAATTCAGCGTTTATAACGTTCCCGAACTCTCCACCAAGACACGCATCAGCAGCAATGGCGACGCATACTTACCGCTGATTGACTACGTACACGTTGGCGGTCTGACCGTGGAAGAAGCGCAAACAATAGTCGAAAAAAAACTTTCCGATGGAGGATTTGTTAAAGACCCGCACGTGACTTTGTTCGTGGACCAGTTTGCATCGCAAGGCATAAGTCTATTGGGAGAGGTTGCCAGACCCGGCGTTTATCCGGTATTAGGACAACAGCGGCTTTATGACGTGATTTCTGCTGCTGGCGGGCTCAACGATAAAGCTGGCAGAAGCGTGACCATTACCCATCGTAACCAGCAGGATAAGCCGATAGTGATAGAGCTCGCGCGTAACATTGCCGATAGTCCTGAGCACAACATTCAGGTTTATCCCGGCGACACAATCATCGTGCGTAAAGCTGACATTGTGTACGTTGTGGGCGACGTTGCCCGGCCAAGCGGGTTCGTAATGGATCGTGGCGGACTTACAGTTTTGCAGGTGGTCGCTCTAGCTGGAGGCACGACGCAGACTTCCAAGTTGAATGGCGCAAAAATTATTCGTAAGACTGATGCCGGAATGAGTGAAACCCCAATTGAACTCAAGAAAATTCTTGAGGCCAAGGCACAAGATATCCCCATGTCGGCAGATGATATTTTGTTTGTGCCAAGTAGCGCACGCAAAATTGTCGGGAAACGCACCCTGGATGCTGCTATCCAAATGGCCACGGCTGTAGGTATTGTGGCTGCGCGTCCTTAAATTTTCTTCAAAACGCCAAGGTAAGTCATCGCTGTGTGTTGGCGCGAAAAATGTTGCAGAATATATTTTCTACCGTTGTTTCCCAGCGATTTCCTTAAAGCGCTGTCTGCCGCCAGACGTATCACTGCTTGCGCCAGTTCTTTCACATTTTCTGGCTGTATGCACACTCCGGCTTGTGCCGCTTCGACGATCTTTCTGGCCTGTCCCTCTACCCCGAGAATTACAGGGCGTGAGCAAGACATGAATTCCAGCATCTTGGTGGGAATCACAGTTTCAAAAACTGGTGTCCGTTTCAGTAAGACCAAACAAACATCTGACGCGCAAATATATGACGGAATTTTCTCGCGTGGCTGGGCATCAATGATTTGCAGGTTGACCAATCCCAGTGAATGGGCGCGCGCTGCAATGTGCTCTTTCTCCGCGCCATCACCAACCAGCAGAAAGAAAACTTGCGGAGCAGTGTGCTTGAGTTCAGTTGCCGCTGCTAAAAGAGTCTCCAGGCCATGGGCCATGCCCATAGTGCCGATATAACCAGCAATAAATTTCCCTTCCGCGCCGAGTTGCTGCCTCAGTGAAGAATTAGCCTTATCTGGACTGAAGAGTTCTGTCTCAACTCCATTTGGTACAACAGAAATTTTTTCTGCTGGAACTTTCCAATTTTTCATCAAGTGGTCTTTAAAGGCCGGAGTGACGACCACGATCTTGTCGCTCTGCCGGTATAAAAACCCAGCAACCTTCCCCAGCAGACGATGAAGCATGGACTTGTCATCGCCCATGCCGACTGCGGAAAGTGACTCCGGCCATAGATCACGCACCTCAAACACAAATGGAACCCGCTTGCCCCGGGCCAGCCACCATCCTGTGAGTCCGACCAGCAGCTGCGGGGATGTTGCTATCACGATGTCAGGGCGCGTGATAAATAATCCAGAAATCGCTGCTGAAACAGAAAACGAAACAAAGTTCAATATGCGCCCCAGAGCTTTGCGGTTGGGTCTGGGCCACAGCCATGTGCGTACAACTTGTACCCCGTCCATGCGCTCCGTGAATACAATCCGCAGCAATTTTCTTCGATAGTCGTGGTGCACAATGCCAGTCGGATGATTGGGAAATCCCGTGAGCACCGTGACGTCGTGTCCCGCGGCAGCCCAATGGCTTGAGAGTTCAGAAACGCGCACAGCCGGCGCCGCAATTTCTGGAGGAAAATATTGAGAGATGTAGAGGATTTTCACCAGGGATTATTAGTAGTAACAGAGTTTGAATACACTTTTGTAGCAAAGCGCACGTGTACGGTTGGCACGGCTGCGCATGTACTTTTCCCAGCGATCAGCATACATGGCGAAAACAGGTTCGCCGGTGAGCTGGTGCATTATCCGCAATTGCACCAGGTGCAGACGGTGATAGAAGGGGCTTGCCACCATCGGCAAAAACGTTCCCGACTGCTCATAAAGCGACCAGAAACCAAGATCGTAGTTCTGGAGGTTATTGCACAGGGTCTTTGTCGCGCGGGTGAACAGTTCTTGCGCAACATTGTTTTTCGTCGCGAGAAAAAAGTCGTACACGCCCCAAGCCGCCCAGATAAATCCATTGAGGATATGGGTTGGCGGCGACACAATGTACTCCTCAAACCAAAGGTTATTGTCTTGATCGGTGAAAGTTACTCCACCTTTGCTTGTATCTTTTTGAAAACTGTCAAACGCAAGTTCCGCGCCCCGCAAATAAACTTCGTTGCGAGACTCCTGATAAGCGCGCACTAAGAGTGAAATTCCCTGTCCCTGCGCCAGAGCAGAACGCCAAGGAGCACGAAGCGGTGTCCGGTATTCCCAATCAAAGTGATGGTTCCACACTGAAATTCCATGTGTATTTTTCTCCATATGATCGCAAAGCCAGTCACTCGCCCGCAAAATCTAGTACGCCGCTCCGCGTCTTTAGTGCGAGCAAACTGGTTATAATTTCCCAGCCCCCATTGGGCAATGGCGATTGGGTTGTGCTGCCGGCCAATCTTCCCGTGATAGTCCAGCATGGGGATGCCAGTTTCGTCGTAGATCCCGCCATAGTCAGCTTTCTCCAGAAACGGCATGTAGTATTCACCCAATTCACCCACTGTGAAATTTGGGTTTACAGAGGGCTGATCATGCCAGAACGAAAGCTGGCTATTGCCCGCGGTAAGATAGGCGCGAAGGATCCGCTGAAAATAGTACAGACGACTGCGAATGGACATGTGAAAGCTTGGGCGAATATAGCACGGAAGCCGGTGGTAGCTCTTCGCTCAAGGCGCAATTGATTCGAAACTCCACAGGCTGGTCTGCAAGTCGTCTTTTTTCACGGCCACAGTCGTCAGCGCCAACACAGAACTTCTATTAGGCCCATCTGGCAGAAGCACGTTGCCAAACTGAAACAGACTCTTGGGCCACATATCTTTGCACCATGCCAATGGATTGTGCCAACTTCGGCCATCTGTACTCCCATACAGCCGCGCATTGTGGTCAGGATTCACGTCAGTCGGCTCAATCATAGTGGAAAAGAAAATGGCATTGCCGACACGGCATCCGTAAATGGACGAGGTACTTATATCAGTCAGCTTCTCAAGATTGCCCCTGCGATCCAGGCGGTAAATATGATTAGCTTCGAAAGGAGTATCAGAAGAAAAAAACAAAGCATCTCTAGTTGGCACAAATGCAACCGCCCGCGCCTGCTGATTGCCGGAAATTACCACGTCTACCGTGCGAAAATCGCAAGAAGCTTTCAGAATGCGGCATTCGAGGCCATCGTCTCCGGTAAGCACCCATAAACAATTTTCCCATTCGTCATAGACGATGTTGTGAACATGACGGATTGCGCCTTTTGGAAAGGTATAAGCCACATTCCAACTCGCCCCGCTATCGGTCGAAGTAAAAATGTGCACTTCGTCGCGTTGCTGGTTGTCAAAATACTCGCCCCAATAAAGACGCCCATCATGCGTCGATGCGATGTGCAGAGGCCGCGTGCCACGCAATATGCGGTGCGATATCCGAAATTCAGTCTCTCCCGGCGCATGAGTAACAATCGCTTTTGGTACGGCGCCCACCAGATGTTTCGTAGGAAGAATATTCAAAGCATGGAAACCATCGCGAAAAAGTCTGAAGCTAAGACGCGAAGCAGCGCTTACTTTTCTCCACCATTCAGGGCGATAGTGACCTACGGTTTGCCAGGATGCGGGGTCGCCATTGAACTTGGCTTTTAATAACTCATAGCCTCTGGATGCGTACAGCACATCTTCGTCCCAGCACAAAGCGCGCATTCGCGGGAATTTCCCTATGCACTTCAGATTCAATGCAGATGAAGCTGCGGGGATTTGGCGCTGCGTTGCCATGAGGATATTCAGTTCCCAGTTTTGAGAACAAAAAATGATCCGATTGCCAGCACATCCATACGGGTGCGCTTGAAGCAGTCTATGGCTTCGTCGGGAGTACAAACAATAGGTTCGTTCTCATTGAAGCTGGTGTTCAGGATCACGGGTATTCCTGTCCGGCGTTCGAATGCACAGATGAGATCATAGTAAAGCGGATTTTCCTCACGGCTCACGCTTTGCAGACGGCCGGTATCATCCACATGGTTCACCGCGCATAATTGGTCCCTTTTTTCGGGACGAATTTTGTACACATGCAACATGAACGGAGATGGATGATTATGCTCGAAGTACTCCGACTGGCGTTCTACGAGGATCGACGGCGCAAAGGGCCGGAACCATTCCCGCTGTTTTATACGCGCATTGAGAACATCTTTCATGTTGGGAAGCCCGGGATGGGCCACGATGGAGCGGTTTCCCAACGCACGTGGCCCCCATTCCATCCGCCCTTGAAACCACCCGACCACGTTACCTGCTGCGATTTGTTCGGCCACTGCATCCAGTAATAGTGCACGCTCCAGCTTCTTATAGCTGAATCCGGCTTTCTTGAGGTCGGATTCGATCCTGGCATCGGAAAATTCCGAACCGAGGTAAGAATTCTTCATCACATAGCGGCGTGGCTGTTTCAGCACCGAGTGATAGGTGTGCAAAGCGGCCCCAATGGCTAATCCCTCGTCTCCAGCGGCCGGTTGAATCCATGTTTTTTGAAAGGCTGTGCGATCAAAGAGTTTTCCGTTAGCAACGCTATTTAAGGCACATCCGCCCGCCATCGCCAGATTTTCCGACGGCACGCGCTGATGCAGCGATTTTGCCAAGTGGAAGAAAACTTCTTCAAAATTATGTTGCATGGCAAAAGCCAAATCCATATCCCGCTGTGTGATTTCGGAATACGGCTCACGCGGATCACCAAATAGTTTTTTCATACGGCTGGAGAAATGCGGGGCCAGCTTCACTGTCCCGTCCGCCTGAATCTGCATTCCCTGATTACTTCCCAAAGGCTTGAAGTAGTCGAGGTTGAGCTGGAAGGTCCCATTTTTAAGCCGGACAATTTCCGAAATCTGCCGGCAATAAGTGGGCTTGCCGTAAGGAGCGAGGCCCATTACTTTGCCTTCATCGCCATATTTTTTATAACCGATGAATTCACAGATCATGGTGTAGAAGCTGCCTAGCGAGTGGGGGAGAAACACACGATCAAGGACCTCGATTTCGAGGCCCTCACATCGCGCCATCATAGTGGAAACGAAATCGCCGGATCCGTCATAACTGAAGCCCGCAGCCTTTTCCCAGGGAGAGCAATAGTACGCACTGGCGATGTGGGCAATATGATGTTCAAGGTGATGCTCTTGAAATCGGAGCTGCTGAGCATCCACATCAAGAGCGCCGGCCAGCAGTAAACGCACATCACGCATGGCCTGCTTGCGTTGCCGTAGACGGATGAAGTTCAGAATTTTAGCCGGGTTGGCGAGGGCATACTGCACTTTCTTGGCAAGATTCGCGTCGCTGTCCTGCCCAACAGCAACGTGATCTACATCAGTAACCTTGGCGCCCACTGCATCCAGACAGGCTTTCACCGCAAGCGATGGAAAACCGGCGTAATGCTTAATGCGGTTCAGGCGCTCTTCTGCGATGGCGAACACGACTTCTCCATCTTGCAAGACGGCAGCCGAGGCGTCAGCGTGGAACATATTGAGGCCGAGGATCAGCATGAACTGCTTGAGGTCCCTTCTTTTTTAGAAATCATGAATCGGAGCGTTGCAGATGCGAACTGGCACGAATGAATTCGGCAACATCAACTAGCAGCGCCTTGCCTGAAGCCTGAGACTCAACTGCGCGAAGAGTCGTAAGCGTGGTGGAAATTATTTCGACGAATGGAATTGGTGATCCGCATCCCTTGCGCAACCCAGCAGCGAAAGCTTCCCATTCGCCACGATGGCCTTTGTCCTGGCGCCAGCGCGACTTCAAAACTTGCTTTCGTCCATCACGCGATAATTCTAAGCGACGAAAATCTTCCAGGACGGCAACAGTCCCGCCACCGAAGACTTCAATTCTTTCCTTTGAATAAGACTTGTCGCCATTCGCAATGTAAGTAATCGTCCCCTGTGATCCGTTGGCAAAGGTCAAGGAGATGGCGACGTTCTCGCCGGAGTACTGTCCGGGGTTTGCCACGTTGCGGGTGTAAACCTCAATGGGCAGCGCATTTGCGAAAAATGTAAGCAAGTCCACAAAGTGACACACTTCCCCGAGGATCCGGCCTCCGCCCTGTTCAGGATCGTTCACCCAATGGTCGGGCGGGATATACCCTGCGTTGACGCGGTAATGCAGCATTAGCGGTTCGCTGATTTTCGACAGAAATTGTTTCATCTGCATCGCCATGGGAGCAAAGCGGCGGTTTAGCCCGAGCATTAGAGACGGTTGCCGGCCTGCGATTGGTCTCTGGAAAACATCTACAATTTTGCCAAGCTCTTCTTCAGTGAGGCAAAGCGGCTTTTCACAAAAAACATGCTTGCCAGCTGCAATCGAGGCCAACACCTGCTGGGCATGAAGATTATGGCGGGTGGCGATGACGACTGTATTCACAGCATCGTCAGTGAGAAGTTTTTTTTCATCTGTGGCACAGTACCGAAAGCCAAATTTCTCCGCAGCATGGCGCGCATGCGAGCCGGTTGCTGAGCACATACCCACAAGCTCCAGCCCATCGATGTTTTTCATGGCTGGAAGCAGCGTGCTGGTGGCAAAACTTCCGGCGCCGTACATGCCCACGTTCACTGATTTTTCGGAGATAGCAGACGTACCTTGAGAAACTAGTTCCAAGCGATGGACTTCTTCAGCCTGGCCAGAGTAGGTAATCAAAACTCCCAAAGACGCCTCGTTGATTTTCCCGGTGATTAGTTCATATGCTGCTTTGGCCCGTTCAATTGGGAAACGATGTGTGATCAGCGATTTGAGGTCGAGCTTCCCCTGTTCCAATAAATCAAGAAAGGCTTCCATGTTGCGCGTTTCCGTCCAGCGCACGTAACCGATGGGATAATCGCGCCCTTTCTGCTCATAAGCGGCGTCATAACGGCCCGGTCCATAGGAACGCGAGATTCGGAAATCAAGCTCTTTCGCGTAGTAAACCGGACGCTTGATATCCATGCCCACCGTACCCACCGCAACCACTACCCCGCGATCACGTGAAACTTCACCCGCTAAGTTAACCGGATCGCTGCTGGAAGTTTCTGCTGTGATCACCACCGCGTCGGAGCCACGCCCGCCTGATTGCGGTGCACACAGCTCGCGAAATTCGACAGCGGAGGCACTGGCTGCATCCACGCCCATCCGCAAAGCGAGCTCTACGCGTTCCTCGATCAGATCAAATCCCAATACTTTGCAACCGGCTGCTTTTAATAACTGAGCAGTGAGTTGTCCAAGCAGGCCTAGTCCGATGACGGCGACTACATCTCCTAACTTTGCGTCGGCTGTGCGAATGCCGTGGAGAGCCACCGCGCCGACGGTGGTAAATGCAGCTTCATCGAAGGACACGGATTCGGAAGGAACTTTTGCCACCAGCAGCCGGGGAACGCAATCGAATTCCGCGTGCACCGCATAATTTGCGCCCGCGCAAGCAACACGATCCCCGACGTTGAGGTCTGTGACTCCCTCACCAACTCCGACTACTGTGCCGGCGCTGCTATAACCCAAGGCACCAGGCTGATCAAGGCGGCTGCGTACAGCACTGAACGCTGAGAACACCCCATCTCTGCGAACTTTGTTGAGAACTTCGTGTACTAAATCAGGGCGAGCTTTTGCTTTCTGGAAAAGATTTTTGCTGGCAAATTCGGAGGCTGCGCGCTCAGTACCTGCCGAAACCAAAGAGGCCGCAATACGAACCAGAACACAGCCCGGAAAGCAGTTTGGGTGTGGGGACTTCGACGACGTCCACTTCGCCAGTCCGCGCTTGCTGGAGAACTTGTTTCATGCGGTTGCGACCTGACGGGGATGGAAACTGTTCATCCGTCCAATTCCTGGAACGTCCATCAAGAAAGGTCTGCATCCACAGTTCCAAGGTAAGAAACTGCCAGATTTGCATGGACCAGTCCTGCGCGCCGCTGCGATGCTCCTTCACAAACTTGCGCACTGACTCAGGGCGAAACAATCCTCGACTGCGCACCTGCGACTCGGAGAGCAAGTCATCCACCATGGGCCGCAGATCGTTGGCCAGCCAATAGTCAACCGGCGCGGCGAATCCAGCCTTCGGTTGGCGCAGAACTTCTTTTGGCAATACTTCCTTCATAGCTTCCCGAAAAATATATTTGGTGGTCGGACGGAGAAAACCTTTCAACTTAAGATGAGGCGGCACATTCCACGCGACAAATTCAGCCAATTCTCGATCAAGAAACGGGACCCTCACTTCGACCGACGACGCCATGCTCATCTTATCGTTGTAAGTGAGATTCAGGCTGGTCATGAAGATTTTGCTGTCCAGATAAAGCATCTGGTTCAGAAAATCCGCGTCCTGTACCTGCTCAAAACTTGCGCGATGACGCAGCGCCGGATCGGATTGGCAAAGCACGTTTTGAAGTTCCGGGTTGTACAGTGCCGATTTCTGCGCTGCGGCCAAATAAGTACTATCCATAATGAAGCGATCTGCGGGCGGAAGCGAAGCACCCCGGGCCATCTTCTTTGCCATGCGAACGGGCCCCTTCAGAGCTGAACCGCGGAAACCGGGCAGGGCCAACAGGCTCTTTTCGAAAAGACTCCGCGCAGAAGGCGGGCATCTGGCGATAGGCCTGCGCCCAATAATGCGCCGACATGCTTGCGGTATCCAGCAAAGAGTTCATCGCCACCTACTCCAGACAGCATAACCGTCGCCTGCTTGCGCGCTTCACGACACACCAGATACGCCGTAATAATGGCAGGATCGGCGGTGGGTTCATCCATGTGCCAGGTCAGCCGTGGTAACAAATCCACAACGTCGGGTTCCACCACAATCCGATGGTTCTCGCACCCAAGTTTCTGTGCCAGACGCGCCGGCACTTCCGGATCGTCCAGCGCGTTCTCGCCTACACGATATTTTTCGGGGAAACGTAACGGTGTAGGTTCGAACCGGTTGCCTGCGTGGCGCGTGACATCATGGCCACAATGCTCGAAGAGTCCAGCCCTGCGCTTAAGAACGCGCCGATGGGAACATCACTCACCATCTGACCTTCCACAGAGCGGCGAAAGCGTTCGCGAACTTCTTCGTGCCAGATCACGCTCGGAACGCGGGAAGGAAGCGGATGCAGAAGGAAACGTCAGGTCCCAATATTGATGAATGCTGAGTTCGCCGCTCCGAAAAATTGCACAGTGGCCGGCGGGCAGCTTGTGAATTCCACGAAACATCGTCCTGGGATCGGGGACCCATAGAAAAGTCAGATACTGATGAAGCGATTCTGGATCAAGCTGCGGATCAATTCCATCGACCTCGAGCAAGGCTTTGATCTCCGAAGCGAAAGCCAAGCGACGTCCTTCATGGAAATAGTAAAAAGGCTTTACTCCAAAATGATCACGGGCCAGAAACAGGGTCGGAGTCGCTGGAACGCAAGTCACAAATCGCAAAAGCAAACATGCCATTCAACCGCTTTACGCAATCTGCGCCTTCTTCTTCGTACAAATGAAGCACAACTTCGGTATCTGTATTGGAAGCAAAATGATGCCCTTTGGCGATGAGTTCCTGTCGCAACTCAGCAAAGTTATATATCTCCCCGTTATAGGTGATCCACACGCTGCGGTCTTCATTGCACATGGGCATGTGGCCATCAGGAGAAAGATCAATAATGGCCAGCCGCCGGCTGGCCAGGCCGACGTAGGAGCCGTCCGGGTACCGCTTCTCCCACAGACCGGAGTCATCGGGTCCGCGATGCGCTTGCACTGACGCCATACGCGCCAGCGTCTCACCATCTCCGCAATTAACCAGCCCGTTGATTCCGCACATTGTCTAGTTTTTCTTCGCTGCGTAACTCGTAGATTTTAGCTTTAATGTGAAAAAACTGGACGCCCTGGCAAAGGCAATAAATCAAGCCAGGGACACCGTCGAGAAATCCCAGACAAAGTACGTATTTATAGAAAAAGAAAAGAACCGGGGAACCTGGCAATATGAAAAAAAATTTGCGCAGCCAGCGGCGGCGCTGCGCCTGACTGCCGAACAATGCTGGAGGCAACTCGCTTGTTCCCGCCTCGCCTTGCATCCACACTTGTGCTTCCCAATTGGAATATTCATCGTGCTTCTGGATATAACGAGAGAGGGATTCCACATTGTGATGCAGCAGTGGGTTTTGCAACCTGGCAGTGCTTCCTTCCACAATTACATGTTCATGCACTTCCATGTCACACATCGAAGCATCTTGCTCTCTCAACCGGCATTCAAACTGTCCCTTGCCGCGTCGGAATAGAGACAATTTATAAAAACTGGCGCCACTGTGACGCAGTGCACGCCCAAGAAAAAACATGCGCAACGCGATGTAGTAACCCTCAATTTTAGGGCTGAGGATCGCCTGACGTATTTCCAATTCCAACTCAGGAGTAAGGGCCTCATCCGCATCAACCAGCAGTATCCAGTCGTGCGCCAGCGGAAGCGTATCCATGGCCCATTGCCGCTTCTTCGGCCATCCACCTTGATAGTGAAACGGAACTACTTTCGCACCGTGGGCACGGGCAACCTCAACTGTGGAATCGGAACTGTTTGAATCAATAACGTAAACTTCTCCCATGGTGCGCAAAGATTCCAGGCATCGCGGCAGGTTGTGAGACTCGTTGCGGACCGGAACAATCACGCTGACTGGCACTAGAGCAGACTGATCTGCATACACACGATGAGTTGCTTCTTTGAGCCTTTCCATGGGCAGAGCAGACAAGTTCCAACCATATTACGCTGATTTTTCACCTCGGAGCAGCTGATAGTTCTTGTGGTAGTATCCGAATTTAATAACGTCCCACATGGCGAATCCCCATCCCATTGCCGATTTGAAGGAGGAAGTCCGGGAATTTTGGAATGCCGAACCTTGTGGCTCGCGCTACCTGGGAGAACTTGCCGACTTCGAAGCTCACGCGCGCGCGCGTTATGAACTGGAACCATACATTCCTAAGTTCGCGCAGTTCTCTTCTGCTCGCGGATTAAAAGTTTTGGAGATTGGCGTGGGCATGGGCGCAGATTATCTGGAATGGCTGAAAGCAGGTGCTCATGCAACCGGAGTGGACTCTATCGGCCATTTCCCTGGAGCGTGCTCGACGCCGCTGTGAACTCGCGGGGTATCAGTCTGATCTTCGCGTTGCTGATGCGGAGCGCCTTCCCTTTCCCGACGATACGTTCGATGTGGTGTATTCCTATGGCGTGATGCATCACAGTCCGGATACCCCTCAATGCTTGCGCGAAGCTCGACGCGTTCTTAAACCTGGTGGCGAAGCCCGCATCATGGTTTACCATCACCCTTCAATCACTGGGCTGATGTTATGGCTGCGTTATAGCATTTTTCGTAAATCCTTGCGGAACACCGTTTATCAATATCTGGAAAGCCCCGGCACAAAAACTTACACCCAGGCCGAGATTCATGTTTTGATGAATGATTTTGAAAACCTCAGGCTATCGCAGGTCTTCAGTCCGGGAGACTTGTTG
>CAWBXL010000010.1:0-16440 GCA_963792305.1 uncultured Acidobacteriaceae bacterium
GTTAGGAGGAAACCCGACGAAGACGCACATAGAACGCATTGCTCTGGTGGCCGAGCGAGGAGTTCGCGCTTGATGGAGCAGTGGAGTTGGACCGCCGGCGATCCACCGACTCCTACATGCCCGCGCCGGATCAGGAGTACTGGTTCCCGGTCCGAGAGACGATGGATCCCGAGGAGCGCGACGCCGCAATCCCTGGTTCGCCTGCGCGAGGTCATGCCGTACGCGTACGAGCGCTCCCCGTTCGATCGCCGGGGAAGCGGGACGCCGCGGGCGTCGAAATCCCCGAGATCAGGTCGCTGGCGGACTATCAGCTGGTACCGGCGAATCAACGGAGGAGGAGCTGCGGCTGGCCCAGGCCGAGCACCCGCCCTTGGGCGACTACCTCTGCATCCCGGGGAAAGCGAGGTGGCCCGGATCCACGAGCAATACGTCGAGCCAAGCACCAGCGGCAGGAACATGGCCTCCCCGTATTGCTCTGGGCGCTGACAATTGCGGTGTCCTGAACACTCGGGCTTTTGAACTGCAACAGGCATCGGAGTAAATCCGAGCGACCTGCGACATCTGTTCCTTGAATTTTGCAAGGTCTACAGATATGTCTAAAACCTCTCTGAAAGAGGCTTCGTTTTGATCTGGCATGAATTTTTTGTGCTTTTCTGACTAATGTGAAGAGTAAAATCCTGGCTCAACTTATGGCCCCACGAGGGCAAAGAGGCCGATTGCATGGAACAGCTTCCTCTCTGGTTCTTGTTGGTTTCGCTGCTGCTCCCACGAGTTTCGTTGCTCATCGCTTATCTGACCGATGGCTTGGAACCATACAACCTGCACGGTTGGGTTCCACCCGGACTTGCGATTTTGGTTCCAAGAGCGTTGGTACTGATTCTGATTTTTATGGATCGAGGATTTTCACTGTGGCTGTTGTTGCACGCGCTCGTTATGGCGTTTGTATATCTCGCGTCGGGCGACCGGCGGACATCCTAGCGCCTGATTGAACACCGAAATAGGATTTCGATACTCAAACAGAAACTGCGATCCGCTCACATTCGCTCACGATTGTCTGTTCCTGAATGTTCCCGTCAATAACTTAGCGTTCCCGTGAGTCACCGCCCGTGCCTCACAATCAATAAGTTAGACAAATCTGTCGGCACTCATAACCCAAAGGTCGGTGGTTCAAATCCACCCCCCGCAACCAAACTTCTCAGTAACCTACGGGCGCCGGGCTTCCGGCGCTTTTTGCTTTTGTCCGTGTTTTGTCCGTGTTTCAGCAAGAAACTCCTAGTGAAGGCCTGCTGGAACGAGCAGAGTCCGTTCTTACGGCAAAAGAGCCGGATCCTCTCTGGGACTCTGCTGTCGATGCTAGAATCCTTCGCTGCGCCGCGAAGTGCCCAGTTTTGAGCACATTTTGGCAACAAGACTTTCGTGAGCTGGTACTGAGATGCAAAGATGGAAGTCATAGACAACGTAGTCCGCCTCGTAGGCGATGATTTGAGGCGCTCGATTAGTCCCGGGGCCAAGATTGCGATCGCGGCATCGAGCTTCTCGATCTACGCTTATGAGGCATTAAAGCAAGAGCTGGAGCAGGTCGAATGCCTCCAGTTCATCTTCACAACTCCGACCTTTGTCCCCAGTGAAGTAACCGATAAGGCCAAGAGAGAATTGAGAGAGTTTCACATTCCCCAACCTGCAAAGGAAAAGGGATTCTTCGGTACAGACTTCGAGCTTCGGCTCAAGAATAAGCTTACTCAGCGGGCAATCGCGAAAGAGTGTGCGGACTGGATTCGACGGAAAGCCCAGTTTCGATCCAACCGCACCGGAGCGCCCATGCAGCAGTTCGCCTGCGTGAAGGCATCCGAACGAGAGGCTGTGTACATGCCGTTGCACGGCTTCACAGCTGTGGATCTCGGCTACCAACAAGGGAATGCAGTCTCCAACATTGTCAATCGAATGGATGAGCCGGCTGCAACTCGCACATTCATGGATCTGTTCGAGCAGATTTGGAAAGACACCGACAAGGTTGCTGATGTAACTGAGCTCATTGGCGAGCATATCGCCTCGGTATATCGGGAAAATTCGCCGGAGCGGATTTATTTCCTCATGCTCTACAGCATCTTCAGCGAGTTCCTGGAGGACGTGAGCGAGGATCTTTTGCCAAACGAGCGCACTGGCTACCAGGACAGCGTAATTTGGCAGAAGCTCTATCACTTCCAGAAGGATGCAGCCACCGGCATCATCAACAAGCTTGAGACATACAACGGATGTATTCTTGCCGACAGTGTTGGGCTCGGCAAGACATTTACCGCTCTGGCGGTCATCAAATATTACGAGTTGCGCAACCGGACAGTCCTCGTCCTTTGCCCCAAGAAACTGGCCGACAACTGGGTCACCTATAAGGGCAACCTGAAGAACAACCCGCTGGTCAAAGACCGCTTCAGCTTTGATGTGCTCTGTCACACTGATCTTCTGCGAGAACGCGGAGAATCGCTGGGTATGCCTCTGAGCCGGCAATAGTCGATGAGCCTTTGGCAGAAACGCACTCAGGAACTACGAGCTACTTTCAACAAGACGGCCCTGGGTTCGGCTGAAAATTCCATAATAGAACCCTGCTGAATATGACGTGAGTGTGCGAACACGGTAGTGCGAGGCAGCCCGAAGAAGCGGTCCTCCACTATTTTTGTAACTTCAAGGCAGTTGAAGTCCGGCTCACGCACTTTCAGGAAAATTTGCTTGAGGGCCTTGCGAATATTCTTGGCTGCCAGTGCGCCGAACACAGTTGCTTTGACCTCGTCTGCCGGAGGGGCGCACTTCCACCCAACGTCCCGGACTTTTTTGGACAAGGTAGAACTCGTAAGTGATGAAAGCACTCCCCAAGTTCCCGAGTAAGACTCGCTTTGCAAATCGAGAGCGCGCAAAATGAGCGGACGATTCTCTATGAGGATGCTTCCCACCTGCACCATTGCAGCCATTGTTTTAATCTCCATCCACGTCTGCGTTTGACTAGTGGCGCTACAACTCTCAGGCGGCGATTTGAATCGCGACCTTATGCAGAGTCGAGTTCACAATGTCCGCAACCCGTATTTTCGGGCTGCCATCCAGCAACGGCTCCAGGATCTTCATTACTTCGGGAAAACGCGCGGTACCGTAAGCTTCCGCGTCTTCCTTCGACTCCCACAAACTGATGGTGGTAATGTCTGTCCCACAGCTCATAGCAAAGGTGATTACGTCCTTGAAGCCCGGCTGTTTCCGCAACAATGGGATGATTTCCCATCAAAAACCTGCTTGAATTGGTTAAGAGTATTGGGCCGCAGGCGTAGCGCGACGTTTCGAGCGAACATAGGTCAACCCTCCATCGGCTAAATAGTTAATCTAAGAGGAGGAACTCCAGATGGGCTGACTTAGTTCAGAGTATCTGAAAGAGTGAAAGGTAGATGCTCGCTCAGTCCCAACCCTAGTCGCTCCCCGTTTGATTATCAAATTACTTCATGCAAATCCCGGCCTTCATGAGAATGTGTCATTGCGCCATCACCCGTATTGATCGGAAGGGTCACGGTAATTGCAGTCCCACCAGCACTGGATTGCAGGTTAATTATTCCGCCCAGCTCATAGACTCTTTCTCGCATTCCTGCCAGACCTACACCTAAGCCATTTTCGTTGTTGCGGAATCGTTCCACCATGCCGACTGGAAGCCCACAGCCATAATCTTGAACCATTAGGCTTACATTTTCGGCATCTATGCTCAAACGAATGTCCACTTTCAGAGTGCGCGAATGGCGGTAAACGTTGGTGAGGTTCTCTTGGAGAGCACGGAACAAGGCGATCTCAATCTCATGCGGAAGTCGTCTTAGTTTGGCCGGTGCCTCAAATGTAGTGAGTAATTTGCTGCGCCGTGAAAATTCATCCAGGTACCATTGCGTGGCGGACAGCAAACCAGCAGCATCGAGCAAGGGTGGATGCAACAGATGAGAGATGGTGCGCGTCTCAGACAGGCATTGGCCCACTTCCCTCAGGCATTCGGAAAGAAGGCTTGTGTGCTGTGGCGTGTCGCCGTTGTTCATAAGGTCCAGATTGATTTTGAGGGCCACCAGATATTGGCCTACGCTATCGTGCAAGGCGCGTGCGATCCTGCGGCGCTCCTCGTCTTGTGCGCCAATCAGGCGCGATGAAAGCTTCCGCAACCTTGCCGTGCGCTCTTGCAATTGATCCTCGATCCGCTGACGCACTTGCCGCTCAGCCTTCAAGAGCCGGATGGTTGCCAGGGCGGAACTGGTGAACTCCGCCAGACTGGTCATGATGCGCACATCTTCGGCATCGAATTTAATGGCGGGATTGTGAGAAACAATCCAGATCGTGCCCAACGGTTCTTTTTCCACCAAAGGAACGATTAGGGCTTCAACAAAGGGAACGTTGGCGCTGCTGAGGTAATAGAAATACCGTTCCGGGTACGCGAAAAGCTGCGGTGAGGTCCGGTCCAGGCATGTGCCACAGGGGCTGAACTCGCGGGGAGTGACTTCGCCGATGTGGTCGCGCAGCACTCCGGCCAGATTCGTCCAGCGGAAGATTCGGTCGCCGGCCGTGGTGGTTTCGAGCAAGCTTAGTCCGGCGGTATCGGCACGGCACAATTCCAGGGCAAGCTGAAGCAAGGTGTCGGGTAATTTCTCAGGATTGTTAGCAGCAACATGGGCCAAGGTGCGCAGCGCCTTGCTTTCACTCTCATATCGCGGCTGGCGCTGCGGCCGGGAGGACAGTTCGGTCGTAATCACAACATCCGCGAGCTTTCCTCCGCGGGGTTTAAACTTGGTTGGTGGCGGGGGTGGGCGACTAGCGATAGCGTGGAAGACTGATGGTGAAAGGGACATTATTAGAAACTCCTTATTACTTAGGAAACCCCATAATACGTAGACGCATCTCGCGGGTCTGAGCAATAAGAACCACACCTTGCAGAAAAATGATTTACGAGTCTGCTGCCTTTGCAGCCATCGTGGCGTTTCGTCTTTCATGTTCTGTGAGCAGACGATTTACTTGTTTGATAATTGAGTCAAGCTTTTTAGGGTTTCGTTCGCGCTGGGCTTTTTCCCACAATTCGCGCCAGCCTTGGGGTTCCTGAAATTCGGAGTGAATACCAGAGTCATTCGACGGCATAAAGCCTCCCCTGGAAGAAATAATTCGTCCTACTCAGTAAAGATAGGCAAGGATCTAAGCCCGTACCGGCATCATGTGACGTACATTCGCTGGAAATTAGGTTCTGAGGTTCAAAGCCAGCCCCCGGGATGTGCGCCCAAGTCGACAGCGCCGGTCCTTCTCTAAATTTAGCTAGACAGCGGTGATGATCGTCCCTGACCATTGGATTCTACGAAACACAAAAAAGGGCGCCCTCTGACAGGGTGCCCTTATGAATAAAGAAACAACGTTTTAGTGACGATCGTCGTGATCATGATCGTGGTCCCAGTCGCGGGCATCGTGCCAGCGGCGGTCATGACCTTCCCACCAGCCGTGGTAAGTATTCCAGCAACGCTCCCGCTCGGCATTCAGGTCGCGCCGCCGCTGTTGGGCTTGGTTGCTCCGCTCGCCATGTTTGCGGATCGCCTGATCGAGCTTTGATTCCGCACGCTCAATCTTCTGTTGGCACTTCCCATGATCGTCCCCATAGACTACCGGGGTGGCAACCAACATTGCCGCACCCAGGGCTGTCGTTACAACTGCCGATGCGGCAAAGTTCTTAAGGCTTTGTAGTGTCAAGTAGTCCTCCTAAGTAGATCTTGTACGGGTATGTCTAAATGCATCCGAGAAGCAGAAGAATGACAACAACGAAGAGAACCAATCCCTAGCCGCCGCTTGGGGCATAATCCCAACTCTCTGGCTATGCGACCGTAGGGGCAGGACCCCCAGCAGCGCTAATATCAAAACCACAATTAAAATAGCTCCCAGCATGAGCTGCTCCTTAGTTCTGTATTCATGGGTGCAGCCTCTCGTGAGGCTGCACCGTGTAGGACCTATTAGAGATTAATTGTGATCGCGATTCCTTGTTGGGGATATCTGCGGTCGTACAGGTAATACCCGTTGTCCACGTAGTTCACGTAGACGTCGTCGCTGTCGTACCAGTGGTCTCCCCAGGCGGATGGCCATGGGTCAACCGGGCTGAACCAGTAGCCTTGGTACTGGAAACGTGGATATCCACCCACCACCAGGAAGGGTAAGCCCACTATGCGAAATCTGTGGCTTGGACCAAAGTATCCGCGGAAACGGTCGTCGGGAATGCGGTAGCCGTTATAGCCGCCGCGTTGTTGCCAGGTGCGATGATCGGACTGCCAGTTTCCTGACCGGTGCTGTTGCCAGGCGCTCTGCCGGATGCGTTGCTGGTCTGGCATCCGCTTGGATTGTTGATTGCTCGGTTGCTGCCGGCCGTGCTGCTTGATCTGGTTTTGCTGTTGTTGCTGAGCATGCCGTTGGTTGTCATTCTGCTGTTTTTGGGCCTGCTCTTTCTGATTTTGCTTTTCTTGCTGAGCTTTCTGATTATCGTTCCGTTTCTGAGTCTGTTGCTCTTTGTCGTTCTGCTGTTGTTTGGCCTGTTGCTGCTTCCGCTGATTGTTATTCTGCTGCTGTTTCTGGCTCAGTTGCTCCGGTTTTTGCTCTTGCTGATGCTGCTCATGCCCTGGTTCTGGTCTGGCTTGCCCGGGCTGGCTTTGTTGCTGTTGATGAGGGTCTTGCTTTTCGTCACGCTGTTCCTGCGTGTAGGCGGGAACAGCGATTCCAAGAATCAAAGAAAAAATGGCGGCGCACGTGAATTTGATGGCTTTCATAAGGTGCTATCTCCAGTGCTGCTGGTTTTCATAAGCCCTGCTTACCGCAAGCTGCCCGTGGTCGCGTTGACCGGGCTGCCGATAGCTTCGCCCGACACCAGAAGTTCCACTCTGCGGTTCCGTTGACGGCCCGCGGAGTTGTCGTTGGTAGCTACTGGCAGTGTGTTCCCGAAGCCTTTTGAACTCACCGAGTCTTTGGACACACCTTGATTGACCAGATAGTCGCGCACCGAAGTGGCGCGATTTTCAGACAGCGTCTGGTTCATCACATCGCCCCCGACATTGTCCGTGTAGCCGCCGACTTCAATGTTGAGTCCAGGGTAGGAAACCAGGATGCCGGCTACTTTCGCCAGCTTCTCGCGTGCGCCAGGCTTCAACGAATATTTTCCCGTGTCGAATAGAACATCGGACATGCTGACGATGAGGCCGCGCGCACTGTCGCGAGTCTGAAGGATTTTGTTCAGTTGCTCGGATAACCGTGTACGCATCGCGACTTTGTCGGTTTCCGCCTGTTGTGCGGCTAGCCGGGATTTTTCCGCATCCGCCTGGGCTGCCGATAGCGCTGTTGCCGATGCAGCCTGGCTATTTGCCATGTCTGCTTTGGCTTTGTCGGAATCAGCCTGGGCCTTTGCAGCGTCAGCCTGTGCCTTAGCGGTGTCGGACTCTGCCTGTGCCTTAGCGGCTTGGGCATTGGCAGTATCGGATTCCGCACGGTCCCTGGCGCGTTCTGCGCGTGCCTGATCAGCCTGTGCCTGTTGTTTCTGCTGGGTGGCGGCGTCGGCTTGCATCTGGGTCTCTGCCTGAGCGGCGACGGCGGCGCGACGTTCGTTGTCCAGACGTTCCTGCTCGATCTGCTTCACGGTGATTGCGCGGGCATCTTCGGCAGTTTGCACGGCTTCGCGGGCGACCGCGATCATGGCTTTCCTATCGCCATGCTTGTCTGTGGCATATGCATCGGTCTTATCCATCAACTGGACTGCATGTTGATAGCTGTCTTTCGCGTACCTGTCTGCCCCTTCGGACTGAGCAATACGCAAAGCGTTGCGTGCTTCAAAGAATTCCAAAGGTAATTTTGTATTCAGGATCACCGGGTCGAATTTGTAGCCAGTCGGAATGTAGCCGCCGCGTTTGAGCAAGTCATATTTTGCATCGACCGTCTCGAAAGTTCCCTTAGTGTCCTCGCGAATCACGTTTTCGATTACGACCACATTACTCGGTTGGCGCACCGCATAATAAGGTTCCGCAGTGACGATCAGGGCGAATGCCTGCAGATCGGTGGTCACATCGACCTTGCTGCGATGGTTGTCGCCTACCAGGATTTCTCCTAGGTTGACGGAACGTCCCTCGGGTGAGATTGCCCAGAGAACGTAAGTCAAATATTCACTTCCAAAGCTTGTCGGGTTTTGCAGATTGCCAAACTCCACTTCGATTTCGATATAGCCCTTCTTGCTTTCAACTTTGGCCTGGCCGTTGGCGGCAGGCATTAAGTCCGTGCCTGCGAAGTCGAGCTTGGTAGCTCCGCTGCGATGCTTATAGTTGATGGCCTGGGTGGTGCGGCTGATCACCGTCACGTGGTACGTTGGCGTATAAGCCATCGGCTCGACGGTCAGGGTGTTTTGGGAATTGTTCTGGGCTACTGCGCTAAAGCTGAGCGCGATGACTGCTGCTAACAACCACTTTATTTTCAATGTTTCTCCTTGTAACCAACTTCGGCACTTACGGTTTATTTGAGAACGCCGGATAGGGATCCAATCCGGATGTTTGTCAGGTACCCACGTGGATTCTGGAGAGCGAGTGAAACAATCCAAAAATGCTTAATAGCCATAGAACCACGGCAATCACCACGACGCCGTTGAGGATGGACTTGATGCTGGACTGCATGGGAATGAAGCGGTTCACCAGCCACAGTAGAACCCCTACCACGACGAGAACTTCGAGTACTTGAATTAAAGGCATGATCTTCGAACTTCCTTTCGCGGGCTAACGCCTCTCATCCGCCTGGAGGTGTTGCCCTGACTTCAAGTTCGAGGCTTTTAGGGTCGAATCGTGCTCGCCGGAGGTTTCACGGCCTACACACAGATGAAGATTGCCGATTGGCTGGATGTGGTCGCTTGGATCTAGATCGAATCGTGGCTCGCTACGCGACCTGGGAATGAGAGCCGCGAATCAGCGTCCGCTGCTCTCTGCACACTCAGGAGAATGAATCATGACAGGTGCCGGCTTTCACGTCTGAGCAAGATAGCTCACATTACAAATTTCCGGAAACCTAAATGTCCTTGTATGGCTCATAAGGAGGCCCCGGTACCGACTTCTCGGTATAAGGCGCATATGGAGGTTCAGACGGAGGGGGCTGGCTGGCACGCTCCGAGTCAGGTAAGGCATTTGGCTTGGCTGGTGGCGATTCGAGAGACTGTTTTGAGTCGACGGTCGAGTAGTTGAACATGATTTTCTCCTCTCCCGAGAATCATGCGCCTCATAAAGAGGGTGGACTGGTCACAATTGACCATTCCTTTGTCTCGCAATGCCGCATTGTGCATTCATGAGAGCAAAGAAAGAAGCCGCTCTGGCAGTTCGGTGTCCTACCTGCGGCGCGAAGGTGGGGCAGAAATGTGAATTAAGCACAGGGCTCCCTCGTACCGAGCCCCATCGGGACCGGCGCCTGGCAGCCTCGGACAAGTGATCGGAATTCTGTCGAGGCACCTGTGCAGAATTGACCAGTCTGAAAGCGCCTTTTTGGACTAGGATCAAGTTTGATGAAATTTCTAGCCGCAGCGCGCAAAGGGAAAGGCCGGGTGTTTGACCCAAAGACCTTTCTAGCGACGATTGGCGTGGGTAGGAAGCTTTTGGCGGTCCCGGAAAAGCAAACCATATTTAGCCAGGGAGATGGTGCGGACGCGGTCTTCTATATCCAAAAGGGTAAAGTGAGGCTCACGGTTGTCTCCAAAGTGGGCAAAGAAGCGACGATCGGCATATTAAGCGCTGGTAATTTTTTTGGTGAAGGTGCATTGGCAGGCCAGGTCCAGCGCATGGGATCGGCCGCTGCAATGTCCGGTTGCGAAATTTTGCGGATCGACAAGAAGGCGATGATGGACGCGCTGCACCGCGAGCACGCGTTCTCGGATATGTTCGTAGCCTATTTACTGGCACGGAACATCCGCTATGAAGAAGATCTGGTTGATCAGCTGTTTAATTCCAGCGAGAAGCGGTTGGCCCGCGTCCTGCTTTTGCTCGCGCACTTCGGCAAAGAAGGTATTCCAGAAACCGTCGTCCCGAAGATCAGCCAGGAAACATTGGCGGAGATGGTTGGAACAACCCGTTCGCGAGTCAGCTTTTTCATGAACCGCTTTCGGAAGCTGGGATTCATTCACTACGCGGGAGGAGCCGAAGGCGGGCTACAGGTTCACAGCTCGCTCCTTAATGTAGTCCTGCACGACTAAAGTCTGTACGCTTCAGAATGTAGTCCTGCTCCATCATGCAGCAAACGAAGATGCATGGCCTTGGGGTGATTCCAATTTGGTTTTGAGAAGCCGCAGATCATGGCTTCCCTCGGCCTGAACATCATACGATGTTCACCCAATTTCACGGGCTCTGAGTAGCACCCTTCGCCCAACGGCACGCCTTGCAGGATTTGCCGCAAGAGACGCTGGTGTTTCTGCTGGGCAGCCGCGTGCCGGTGCCTTTTAACCGGATTCTTCCCATCGGTGCCACGAGGTGGGTGCACCAGTTTCTGAAGGTGTCAAGATAGGCCACGATTTGCGTTTCCGGATCGGTGGTCAAGCGATCAGGGGTGACGATATCCGAGGCGCGGGAGTAGTCGACGTTGACCATGAGGATCATCGGCGTGTTTTGCGGGCAGCTAAAGCTTAGTTCGTAGCCGACTTGAATCAACACTTCGCATTTCCTTTTGCGGTAAATGCAATCGCGAGCTTGTTCAGTTGGCCAGCTTCAAGGACTTTCCACATTCCAGGCAAAGATTCTTGTACCTCGACGTGATCAGTCCGCAAGAAGGGCACACGCGCAGTGACCCGAAGTCTCCGGCCTTCGGCCTGAGCCCGCGCCACAGATCCTTGAACCACTGACCGGTGGAGGCGGCCCGGTCGCGTGAACGCATGAGAAATGACTGAAGGCGACGTTTCATTTCCCTCCTTCACTTCATATAGAATGACTGGCGCCTGCGTGTGAGACTGTGCTGGATTGCTCACATCCGCCACAAAGGATATCCCTCTCTTATTACCTGGGCTGGTCGCGCGCCATTTCGAACTCTAAATGCAAGTGTGAGCAATTTAGATCAGTTATTCTTCCCCCCATGCCTGATCATGAAACTTGAGACGAGCAGTTCTTCTCTCTTTCAGGTCATCTGAACTAAGTCAGCCCATCTGAAGTCTTCCCCTCTTAGTTCCACGACTATTGAAAAGGACAATTCATGAAAAAGCTACTTGCAGTGTGTTTGGTCAGTGCTCTAGGTCTTCTAGGGATTAACGCCTGGGCGGGAACGTCGCGCGAGGATACGGTCGAACGTCTGCAATTTTCCACTGAAGTCCTGACCGCGCTCATGGCCACTCCGGACAACGGTATACCGGAAGAGGTTCTCGAAGGCGCCAAATGCGTAATCGTAGTTCCACACCTTATTAAAGGTGGTTTTATCTTTGGTGGCAAACATGGACGCGGAATCGCGACCTGCCGCACATCGAATGGTTGGAGTGCTCCCGCGTTTGTTTCCGTTGGCGGCGGAAGTTGGGGTTTGCAAATCGGTGTGGAGGGTGTGGACCTCGTCATGTTGGTGATGAACGACCAAGGTTTGCAGCACTTGCTTTCGAGCAAGTTCCAGCTTAGCGGAGAAGGCTCAGCCGCGGCCGGTCCGGTAGGGCGTCACGCTTCTGCGGGAACCGACTGGAAGATGAACACCGAAATGTTGACCTACTCGCGTGCCAAAGGTGCTTTCGCGGGCCTGACGCTTGAAGGTGCAGTCATCGAGCAAGATGATGACTCAACCCGGGCCATCTATCACAAGAAGCTGTCGTTCCGCACTGTGTTGTCGGGCAAGACAGCAACTCCAGAAGTCGCCACGCAGTTCATGAAGGCGGTACATGATGCCAGCCGGCAGGCACGCGTAGCCGATGCTAAAGAAGAAGCCAAGAAATAAGAACACCTAAGGGACGGAGTGATGGGCGAATGCGCCCATTGCTCCGTCGTAGATTTGTGGTCGAAATGAAAAACATGAATATCAATTTCTGCAAATACGCATATACGTTACTGTTTTGCGCCAGCTTGTGGTCTGCTCTTGTAGCGGCGCAGTCTTCATCCCCACCGAGCAAGGCAAGTCATCAGACCAATGTTTCCGCCTGCCGGAGCGGATGGGCCTCCTGCGACAAAACAAAACTTACAGAGGCGGAAGCTATTGCTTTAGCTGTCGCAAGTCACGAACAAAATGTCGATGCTTGTAAGAGCGGCCTTGGAGAATGCGATCATTCCCGGCTTACCGAAGCGGAGGGGCGTGATGTGGCGCGCACGGAGCGCCAACGCAATCTGAAGAATTGCACGGAAGGTTGGAGCGGTTGCGACCTTGCTCAGCTTACTCCCGCAGAAGCGAGCAGCGTAACGGTTGCCGGAAAGGAGCGCAACCTTTCCAATTGCCAGGCTGGCATTGGAGCCTGTGACTACACCAGGCTCACGCAAACGGAAGCCCGTGAAATGGCAGTTGCAGAAAGTCAGCGCAATTTTTCGAACTGCAAGAACGGTTGGGAAGATTGCTCGCGCTCGAAGCTGACCTCGAAGGAAGCACGAGCGGTGGCCTTGGGGGAACACACCCGTAATCTATCCGATTGTAGGGAGGGCCGTGAGACTTGCGACTACTCCAGCCTCACCTCGTCAGAAAGCATCACGTTGGCAGCTGCCGAGCACAAACGGAACTACGACGCCTGTTTTAAAGGATACGGTCACTGCGACCTCTCACGGCTTACACGCGCTGAGGCTGCGGCGATATCGGCAGAACAACATTGAGCATGCAGACCGGAGAGCGGCTTATGACAAAAGAGCTTGTGATCGGCACGATCCTGATGGACGACCGTCCCGCAGTCAGCCAGGCCCTGGAATTGGAAAAAGAAACTTTTTCAAGAGGTTGGGATGTCCTGTATACAGTAGGTGCCCCCACCCTCGAATTAAAACTGGGTGCCGTGGGATGGAGTTGTTTTTTTCTCGCCGGAGAAATGAAAGTTACTATGTTCGGTTCGCGTGCGCCTAACAATAGTCGGTGGGCTGTGCGCCGCCTCCTGTCTAAAGCGACTGCTGCAAATTTCAACTGCTTTGAGATAACC
This sequence comes from uncultured Acidobacteriaceae bacterium, assembly GCA_963792305.1. Lineage (GTDB taxonomy): Bacteria > Acidobacteriota > Terriglobia > Terriglobales > Acidobacteriaceae > CAWBXL01. The sequence goes on from CAWBXL010000010.1 coordinate 13,106, forward strand.
AGGATTGATGAAGGCCGCTTTCTGGGAATTTCCTACACCACAATTGGCGGGCACTCGCGTCACATCCAGCAGGGCGGTGTGCTAAAGAAAGCGGAAGAACGACGTAAACAACAAGCCGACGCAGACTGGGCTAGGGGTTAGAACATTTCGGTTAAGATGTTGTGCGCCGCCGCACGGACCAGCACACTAGATTAATGACAATAATCTTTAAGCAACTGGATCAGTGGTTGAGCACTCTTGATATATAGGAAAAATAAAAACTAAAACATCCCGGAAGGGCAGCTCGGCTGGTCCTCTCTGAACCAGCCTTTTACTGTTCAGATGGAAAGGATCGGCTCAAGGCGTCCGATCCACTCAAGTAGATGACCATCACGGCCGATGAGAGGGTTCGTTCCGAACGTCCGATATAAGTCTAGTGCGTAACCTAATCGAGCGGGCTTTGGGTTCATTTGTTGTTGCAGTAGATCGAAAACTACTGGAAGCAGCTTCTTGGAACGCGGTGCAAGGAGTCCGAAATAGCGCATCGAGTTGCAATAACGATCGGCAACATGAGGCATCAAGAGTGCGAGAAATTCTCGATTCGTGTATTTGACCGCCTTCAGACACTTGTTTCTTGTGTCTTTCGCAACGTATTGCACTTCCGCAGCACTAAGTCTGGTGAGGCGGTATTGCGCAATCGGCGGTTTTCGAATGTAGCGACCAATATGCGCGATTACGGTACTTTTTGGATACTCTACGACCCACGAAGATATTCCAATTGCGTTGGGCTTCAGTCTCAAGAACAAGTGCCAATTCGTCCCTGCTCAGTTCCGAGTTTAGAGCATCGGCCTCGATGGCGGCGTCGAGGTACGCAAGCAAAGCGAAACGCCACGCCAGCATCAACTCGTGTTTGTGTTCCTTCTTTGGAATTTCAGATCGCGAACCCATCGAACCCGGAATTCCTCCAAACCACCTGCTGAAACCAAAGTATGCAAGTGTGGATAGAAGTTAAGGAACCCTCCATAGGTCTGTTGAACGACCATAAGGATAACCGCACACCGAACCTTGCTCTCGCCCAATACTCGATTGCATTTGCTCCGATTGCCGGCAAATCGTTTAAGAGGTGTCGATTTTGCTGGAAAATAGGCCAAAAGACTTGTGGCATCGTGAAATTGATTTCTCGATATGGAATCTGCGGAATGGTGGCTCCTATACGCTTCAGCCCACAGGTTTGCGGCTCGCGCTCCGCAGGAGGGACAAAAGCGCGATTTACAGGTGTGATAAACAATCTTTTTTTCGGTTCCTGAGGCGAAAACTTCGGCGCCCAATGCCGCGAGTGCCACAGTTTATAATTTTCCAAAAATTATCGTATGACATTCAGGGATGTTCCAGCATGATCCCAGATAGGAATGGTGTCTTCAAGAAATTGCTTCAGAGCGGACCGGGCGTCTCATTTTGGGGCATTTCTCGGCGGTCGCACCAAATCCTCATAGAAGCTCGGTCGTCAGAAGAGCAGCTTTACCTGGAACTTGATCAATCCGATGGCTACGAATCCGATGATTCCCTGTCAACGGGGGCCATGGATATCAATTGGTTCAAGGCCTGTTCCAGACTCGGGCTGTACTGAGCGAGGCTCGGCGCACCATTAAACCGCTTTTTCGCTCGATGTTTGAAAGCACGTATCTTGGACGGTTGTTGTAAGACTCCGCTTTAGTCGGTAGAGCCGAAGCTCCTGTAGTTGTTCTGTTCGCATTGAAGTTGTCGCCAAAGCCAGGCTCTATGAATTCGGATTTCTCCCCTCGCAAGCGCTTCCAGGACTTGGGTTCCCGAGTTGACGTAGCTGATCGACCTTCGTGACGTTGCCTTCGAATACGCCAGCGGCATCCGCAATCCTCTTTCTCACGCTAGCTTCCGTCAATTTTGACAAACCTTTGAGGCGACCACCCGTTTGCTGGTTGGATCGTGCGTCTTTTCGGTAGCAATCCTTCAAATCGGGAGGCCATCCGAATTCGGTTATAGTCATTCCAGCCCGGAGAGCGCCGATGCTTGTTCAGTATCATGCAAAGCGTTTCATCTTCGTCGGCGATGATTTCCACGCAAGGGAGGGTTGGACGCCCAGAACCTGTCCGCATACTCTCCGAGCATAACCATCCCGATAATTATTCCTTCTCGCGTGACTAGGAGCGGATCCTCAAGGCGAGCTTTCCTGCTACGTTTAAGCGCGGCGAGCTGTTCCGGAGAGACGGCGAGATTAAGTTCTGCATAGGCTGGATGCGCGTGCAGCAAGTCAACAGAGCGCAATATAACTCCGCCAGCATTAGGCGAGATCGCTAGGCCACCGTCCGCTGTTTTCAGTAGATTGTCACCGGGTACTGAAAAAACCGTTTGTTCGCTCATGTCTAACAAGGGCGAAAATTCGGGCGGAGAAAGCCGAGCTTAACGAAGAACTAAGCTAAGCTTCAGGTTCTACAGGTCGAACAGCAATTTCAAAATCCTTGTACCCCTTAAAAGAAAAATCGTTGGGGAGCCGAATGGATTGCCAATGGCGATCCATTGCTACGATCCCGGCCAGCTCGCGAACAAGTTGGTCACTTTGATGATCTAGCGGTAACGTGCAACTAGCGTGCAAAATTCAAGGATCGCTTTTGCTCTTTTGGGGTTCTGCTGCGGGAAAGGGCAACAGAATCAACGGGACTTAGAATTGATCCCTTGGGCTCATAACCCAAAGGTCGGTGGTTCAAATCCACCCCCGCAACCAAATCCAAGCTCCACAAAACATTGATCTTCCTTCCTGGCTAAACAAAACTGAATGAAAACTGAATGAAAGATTGGCCGGAGCCGCCTAAATTTCGTCCTTTTGATGCTTCCAATCTGTCGTTTTGGATGTGTATTTTTGTCCAATGCTAGCGTGCGGCCGGAAAGTGGAGATGTTCAGATGGAGTTTCAAGTCAGCGTGGAATCGCAATCGGCGGTCTTTCGAGGACGGGGCCGCACAACCGAAACCGTCAGCATCTACACGCGTCATGCAGAAGACTGTCCCCAAAGCAGCGAACCTTACTGGCGGAGATGCAACCGAGTCCAAGGGCTACCTGCGGTGCAGTCTTTGGCGATTGTAAATCAACTGCCGATGAGTGATGTCGCCGCCAATGCCTCGTTTGAAGTGGAAGGTGGACAATCTGACAAGGATATCAATGTTGCGGATACGTAAATTATCAGCCCAGATTATTTTCGTACAATGGAAATCCCGCTAATCAAGGGGCGATTCTTAAGCCAGGGAGACCTCCAGCCATCTCCGACCTCTGTAGTTGTGAATCAAAGTCTAGCGCGAAAAGTTTGGCCGGACACAGATCCCATTG
>CAWBXL010000011.1:0-17679 GCA_963792305.1 uncultured Acidobacteriaceae bacterium
CAGGGGCGCCCGCAGAGCCCCGCGTTGATTACGGACTCGCCACGGGATATTTCCGCCGCCTCACGCTCGGGAATGCCGCTCACCGGAATGTTAGGAGTCGTATTCGGTAATCCCATCAATGTTCCCCACTGGAACCAGAACAGCCCTTTTGTACTCGCCAAGCAGAACCGCGCCCAGATGGCAGGCCTCGCGATTTATTTTAATTGCGGTAACGCGGATGAATTTGGATTTGAAAAAGGAGCGGCAGAGTTACACCGCCAGCTTCAGGCAGAGGGCATCAAACATGAATTTCATATTTATCCTGGAAATCATAGTGCCTCGTATTTCTTAGAGCATCTTCCGGAGACTTTGAAGTTTCATTCGCGCGCGTTTGCCGCCGGCAAGTGACCATACTCACCGCAACTTTGAATGACAAAACAAATAACGCTTCCCCGCAAATCCCTTTTCAATAAACTGCACCATCCGACTCTGCTTCCACGCGTCACCGAAGTGCTCCCAAGGTTTGCCGAAGAACCAGCGATCGTATCAGGTATCGTTTTCCACCACGAAGTAATTTTTATAAGTTCAGTTGCTGCTAAATCCGCACCGTCGAAGTAGTTCAACAAATCTACCATCTGAGCGGAGCGGATCCCACTTGGGATCGATGGGCAGGAAGATGAGATGAACATCCCTGACCTCATAAGCGCTCTCCAGCCACTTCAACGCCAGATCGTATTGTTCGAGTCCTGAGTAAATCAAAGCAGTCGCGTAGGGAGGAACGTAACGTTCGCGTGATACAGCTTCCAACGTTTTGATGATTTCCAGAGCCTCGTCCTTGCGCCCTAGCTTCGCGAGCAAATAAGCACGGAGAGAAAATGTCTTACTGTTGCCGCCACTCAGACGTATCGACTGATTCAGCGAATCAAGCGCCAACTCAACTTTGCCTGCGCCAACGTAAACCTGTCCGAGCTGAAAGTGTCCGATCCAAAAATCCGACGCGACCATGATGGCTTGCCGACCGAACTGTATGGCTGCATCGAAATCACCTTCCAAAAACGACAGATACGCAGAGAGCGCCTGGTGGACCGCAAGCCTGGGTTCAATTTCACGCGCACGCCGCATTGCGGTCTTGGCTTCCTGATGACGGCCCATGTGCGCGAGCACGATACCAAGCATGCGATGGGAAAGTGGATAGTTCGGATCAAGCGGGATGGCTTTGCGGTAAGCAACCTCTGCTGCGGACCAATCCCAATCGAACCAGAATTTCACGAATCCCTGCGAAGTTTGGGCCTCGGCAAGATAAGGTTCCGCGGCGATCGCCCGCGCCGCAGCCTCACGAGCCCGCGCCCATGCGTCGAGTGGCGGAGCATCTCCGTTGATGGGGGCCGATGCCAGGGTATCAGCGATGCCGGACCAGGCTAACGCGTAGTTCGGATCAATCTGCGTTGCTCTTGTGAAATTTTCGATAGCTCGTTTGGTGGTCGGAGGATTCAGCTGGTGCCAGAAATATCTGCCTCGGAGATACAGGTCATAGGCTTCGGCGTTCTTTGTCTGGCGGCGGGCCAGGGCGCTCAGGCGTTCCGGAGAAAGCTGGAGGCGAATTTGTTCCGCGATGGCCGCACCCAGTTCACGCTGAAAAGCCAGCAGATTTACGGGCTCGCTGTCGTAAGAAGAAGACCAAATCTGCACCTGATCGCGCGCGCGAATCAACTTTGCAGTAATGCGCAGCTGTCCACCTTCGGCCCGCAGCGAACTTTCGACCAGGTGCGAGGCATCCAGTTCCCGGCCGATTTCAGCTAGGGTTTTAGTAGTTCGCTTGTACGCCATCACCGAGGTGCGACCAATCACTCTTAAATGGTTCGGATCGATCTGTCCTAGCAAGGCAATGGTTTCCTCGGTCAACCCGTCTGCCAGATATTCCTTCTCCTGATCAGTGCTGAGGTTTTCAAATGGCAGGACTGCAATGATGGCGTGGGATTTTTCCTGCGGGGAAACATGCGACAGAGATTCGCCGTGGCTGGAAATGTTTCCCACGAAACGATACCCCTTGCCGGGGATGGTAAGTATGTAACGATTCTCTCCCTGACTCTGCCCCAACACACGCCGCAGAGTGGAAATGTTTTGATTCAGATTGTTTTCTTCCACAATTGTATCGGGCCAGATCGCGCGCATCAGCTCTTCTTTATCAACGACATGGTCAGAGTGCTTCACTAGATGCAGCAAAGTATCGAATACTTTGGGAGTGAGCGGGACGGATACACCGTCACGCAATAACCGGCGTTTATCCACTTCAAGGCGAAAGTTCTCAAACTCAAAAACCTTGAGGCTGGCAGTCATATAAGGAATTCACAAGTTTTCAGAAACATTCAGATGATTCTAAAGACTTTCATCCAGGGTGGCGAGGAATATGTGTCCTGAGCAGCCGGTAATCCGGCACCCAGGAGACTACAAATGAAATCCAGACTGAGAAAATCACTTTACATACTCGCGGGGCTTGCACTCACAGCTTCATTGGTTTTATTTCCAATACAAAAGGTGCACGCTTCGGGACCAGACAGATTCTTCTTCCCCGGAACCATCGTTGGAACGTGGTCGGTACAGGTCCAGCAATACAACTGTCAAACTGAGGAGCCGGTGGGTAAGCCCTTTCAAGCGCTGCTCACCTTCGCCCCAGGCGGCACTATGACCGGAAGCACGACCAACCCCGGCTTCGCCGTCGGCCAGCGCGGTACTGACCAGGGTATTTGGAGCTACGAGGGGCACCACAACTACAAAGCAAAGAGCCTTTCGTTCCTGTTCTACACTACGCCGGCAACGCCACCCGCATCTCCCGGATTTCAAGCCGGCACCCAAACTATCACTCAAGAAATTGAATTCAAGAACGGACGCGACGAGTTTTCCGCCGACGCCAAAATCGAATTTGCCGACACTACCGGGACTGTTTATCGTCAGGGATGCGCGTCGGCAGTGGCACAGCGGGTGAAGTAAAGAGGGGATAACACTAAGGGCACATGGGCGTTTTTTATCATTACTATGTTAAAAAACGCCCTACGGCCCAGGTTCCCCAAATTTTTATCGCAGGCACTGCTCGTTCATAAGAAACTACTTGCTTTCTGCCTGTGGAGCACCGATCTTACTCAGCAGGTCTTCACCCTCTGCCCGTTCGAGATGCGGGTACTGTTCGCCGCCGCGATAGTTGATCGAATAAGTTTTGAAAAAGTCGCGGTTCTCGAGCAACAATTCCAGAGGAGCATCGCTGGTCTTGGTAGCACGTAACGCCTCGCGCAGTACTTCTTTCGACCAGTGTCGGCCATTCACCGCCACCAGTTTCATGCCTGGACCAATTCCGGCCGTGTAGGCAGGTGATCCTGGAATTACATCTATCAATATTCCAGTTTCGTTTGTCGCGAATCCCAGGGAATAGAACGCGTTCAACGATTTGCCCTGCCTCTCGCTCGCTTGAATGAATAGGTTCGGTTTATCGGTATACACCAATTTCCAACCTGACGCGTTAATACCCGCGAGAGGAGCATGGGCAACGTATGCTGTGGTGCGTTCCTTCAGCAAGGCGGCCCAATCGTAAGCAGCCAGATCATTTAGAGTTCGCACCACATCGTTGAATTCGTAGGGCACAACCATGGGTGGTCCACTCTTTCCACCATGAAAAGCGCGGCAGAAATCGTCGAGGGATTTCTGTCCGTGAGTTAGCTGACGAAGCTTGGTATCAACCTCGAGCCAGATGAATACTCCTTCGGTGTAGTAGTCGAGGCCGCGGCGCCAATTCTGCCATGTCTGCGGAGCAAGGCGAAGAATCTGCACCGAACGCGCGGTATCTTCGAGCGAACGCCAGGTACGTCCAGCCCGATGATCAAGCATGGCGGCGGTCGAGGCCAAGTCTTCTCGAAATTCCTCCTGCGAATGTAGGCCCGACCGTGCGGCAAGAACATCGCCCAGGTAATCCGTCAGTCCTTCGTATACCCATAACAGATCGCCCACCATCGGCTCTTGATAATTATGAGTCACAAGCCCGGATGGACGGCGGTACTTTCCGTTCCACGAGTGCACAAATTCGTGGGGAAGCAGGTCGGCATGGAGCAGGTGCAGGACAGGATCAGTAAGCGTGTGTTCGGGGCTGGCGTTGTCACTCGACTGATGGTGCTCTAGTCCGTGCGCGGCAACTTCATCACTCAATGTGTAGAGAAAATGGTATTGAACGTAGTGACGTGCGCCAAAAAGTGTACCGGTCTCACGTACGAGTGCGCGGTATGCAGCAATATCAGCGTCTGACATGGCCAGTCCAATTTCGCTTTCGCTCACTATGTCAATCACATGAGAAGGACCGTCGTGCCCGTCGGTCAGCTCGACTGTTCGGTAGTGGCTGCCGGCAATCAGCGGCGAATCGACCAAAGTCGTAAACGAAACCGGGGAAAAATCAACCGTGTCTCCGGAAGCCCGAGTGACCGGAAGCGCCGTGCCGAACTTCCATCCCGATGAAAGATGTACCGACGCCGCAAACTGCACGTCATTCGAATCGGCATTCTGTGGATAGAGAACCACTTGGTTCCAATTCAGATCGAGCACATTGGAAGAAGTTGCGGCTCCCGAAGAGCCGGCGCTGTCGCTAAGAGTCGTGGTGTCCATCGCTACGTCAATTTGCTGCGCCCCAGCGGGCACTTCCACATGAAAGGCGTACATATCAACTGGGTCGCGTTCCCAAACAAGATTGGTGCCGTTAGCGGAGAACTTGATGCCAACCAGATTGGAAATGGGACCGCTGGGACGGTGATTGCCGGGAATCCATTTTGGATAGACGAAAGTATTTGGCCCGGGCTTCGCCGGGATAATCAGCCGCTCATGGAAAATGTTTCGCGGAGCATCGGTGAGATCAACGCTAAGCTTGATGATTTGCGCGGAAGAATTTGCATTCCCGAAAACCAGTAAAATCAGGATCGTCAGAAATAGCCTAGCGGAGCGCCTCACGTAGAGTTCCTTTTACGCAGAATTTGGGAGACGCTGAGCTTACCGGAGGGCAAAAGGCAAAGCAACTTTGTGCAAGTTTGGGTATTGGCTCAGTGAGCTAATACCTCTTCCTTCGGCGTTTGACCTAATCTTTGCATCAGAGAAACTGGTTCTGAAGGAGCAACAATGCAAAAGCGCAAACTGGGAAAAAGCAATCTGGAGGTCTCGGCCCTGGGTCTGGGATGCATGGGCATGAGTTTTTCTTACGGTCCGCCCAAACCTAAGCAGGAGATGATTGATCTACTCCGCGCCGCCGTGGAACACGGCACCACGTTCTTTGATACGGCCGAAGTATATGGTCCCTTCACCAATGAAGAACTGGTAGGTGAAGCCCTCGCTCCTTACCGCGGAAAAGTGGTGATCGCTACCAAGTTTGGCTTTCAGCTCAAGCCGGACGGCAGTCCCGGATTTATTGGCCCTAATAGCAAACCAGCTCACATCAAGCAGGCGGTTGAAGGATCCCTCAAGCGGCTCAAGGTGGACACCATCGATCTGCTCTATCAACATCGCGTGGACCCAAATACGCCGATTGAAGACACGGCAGGCGCCGTGAAGGACCTTATTCAACAGGGCAAGGTGAAGCACTTCGGCATGTCTGAAGCATCTGCCAAAACGATCCGGCGCGCGCACGCAGTGCAGCCGCTCACCGCGCTGCAAAGCGAATACTCACTCTGGACCCGAGGCCCGGAAGCGGAAATATTGCCGACGCTCGAAGAACTCGGCATCGGCTTCGTGCCGTACAGCCCGCTGGGTAAGGGATACCTCACTGGAAAAATCACTGACGCGAACCAGCTCGATAACACCGACTTCCGCAAGTCGCTCCCTCGCTTTACGCCGGATGCTCTGAAGGCGAATCAGGCGCTGGTTGAGCTGCTAGGCAAGATTGGGGAACGGAAAAAGGCAACACCCGCTCAGATCGCGCTGGCATGGTTGTTGGCACAGAAACCGTGGATTGTCCCCATCCCAGGCACAACCAAGCTCAATCGTCTGGAAGAGAACATAGCAGCAGTCGCGGTCGAACTATCCTCCGATGATTTGCGTGACATTGAAAGCGCGGCAGCGAAGATCAAGGTGGAAGGTGCGCGGTATCCGGAACACATTGAGAAGATGACGGGGCTGTGAGAGCGGCGAGCCGATATGAAATCGAGGCTTTAGCTAAGTGCTTTTACCGCAGCAAGAACGGCGACAAAAAGTGCCTGGTTCTGGCTCACAAAATTTAGATAGTCGCTGTCCCCTATGTATGACTCAGGTTGAATGCGTTCCATTTGCTTCCAGAAGAGAGCGATCAGACTCTCATTATCAGGGCGATGCAAAGCGAAACAGTAGTTCACAAAGACGCTTACGTGCCCCTTTTGTTGTGGCACCTCAAAAATATTTTCTGCAAGATGACTTATACCGAGATCAGGAGGATAATTTTCGAAGATGTACCATTCATCCCAACCTGCGCGCGGTAAATCCTGAGGATTTTCAACTTTGGGGCTATAGGCAATTTTGCCCCGGTTTTGCCATCCAGCCGCAGCTTCTTTTTCAGTAGGTACAAGTGGACCGCTATCAATAGAAGTGATGGCCACATACTTCTCAAGCACGACCTGAGGACAAATCTGCAAAAGATCAAAATTTTGGTCCGTGACGAACCATTCATAGCGCCCTTGCTTTCCAACCGTAAGCATCAGAATAATTGTACGGGAACAGCCTGTGATATCCGGAACATATAGAGAAGATGACGGGGCTGTGAGCGCGGCGATAGGATAACGGTAGGAGTGTATATGCCTGCGAAGAAGAACGATCTAAAAGACCGCCTCTCCCGGTATCGCCAAATTAATCTTAGCGTGACCGGACGAAAGTCAGGCCGCACCATCTCCCAGCCAGTCTGGTTCGTCTTGGACAACGATAGGGTTTACCTCTTGCCGGTGAAGGGCTCGGATACGCAGTGGTATAAGAACGTGCTAAAAAATCCGTCCATTCAGATCAGTGCGCGTGGTACAGATGGCGAATTTCGGGCAACTCCGATTACGGGGAAAACACAGGTTTCATCTGTGGTTGAGAAATTCCGCGCCAAGTATGGGGCCGGTGATGTAAAGAAATACTATTCGAAGTTCGATGTCGCCGTTGTCGCTGAGATGCGGTAATCGGCAGTTGCGAATTACGACAACACGTATGAGGCAAATCAACTAAGGGAACATAGATGGAAATCAAAAGAGCCGGCTCACAACCTTCCGCCAAGGGTCCGACAGAGTGGTTCACTGGTACGGTGCGGATTGATCCACTATTTCAGGCGCCCGATCCGGCATTTGTCCAAGGCGCCAGCGTAACTTTCGAACCGGGCGCGCGCACGGCATGGCATACGCATCCGCTCGGCCAAACGCTGATCGTAACCGCTGGTTGCGGCCGGGCACAGCGATGGGGCGGACCGATCGAGGAAATTCGACCCGGAGATGTGGTCTGGTTCGCGCCCGGTGAGAAGCATTGGCATGGGGCCGCTCCGACTACGGCGATGACGCACATCGCAGTTCAGGAAAAGAAGGACGGCAAGGTGGTGGAGTGGATGGAATATGTCAGCGATGAGCAATACCAGAAGTGATTGGGCGATTTCAATGTCCACGGGGAGTGATCACTCTTGTGAACACAAGGTCCTTCGACTTCGCTCCGCGATGATAGTTTGCAGTAGGCAACGGGTGGCACGTCCACCATCCCCGGTTTTCAGTTGTGAAATGAAATCGCGCCCAACAGGCCGTGATTCTCGTTGCTGGAGCCGGCGGTAAAGTAGAGAGTGTTAGGGTCGCCTACACCGTCAGCACGAAAAATCAAGGCCCACAATCCGGGGTTGGAAATTACTCTTCCTGTTCCATCTTTAAGCAATCCCAGAAAATTTCCTGTGGCTGCATCGAAGGCATTGATGGTCCCATCGCCGAAGTTGCCAATCAGAATGGCGTTGCTGAACGGGCCGAAATTGGCGCTGGCCTTCGCTACTCCCCAAGGTGCGTTCAAGGGGCCGTTGGAAGCGAAGCGACGAACGAAATTTCCCTCTTGATCGAAGATATCCACGATTCCGTTGCCGGCTCCAATCACTGGATCGTGTTTCGCGTTGTCCTGCACAGCGTAAGTCACAAACACCTGGGTACCAATTGGCTGAATGTTGAATGGAGCATATCCAGCCGGAAGATTGGGATCGGTGAACGGTCCCGGTACGGCGAGGACGTTGAAGTGTACGGCGTAGGTTGCAATGACTCCGCCATGGAAATCAGCCAGCGCCAGAAATTCCCGGCAACATTCGGGTGTCAAAATCGCAAGCCCCTTGTAGACCGCTCCGGCGGCGGAATTGTCTATCGCTAACGTCGCGACTGTGGGCAAATTGCCATTGATCTCCGACCAAGTGGAAATCTTGCCATCTTCGCTGGCGAAGAGAAACTGTGCAGGTGTTTCGCCCACGTGGAAATCTTCCGCTATCGGATTAAACACGATTCCGGTTGGCCCGGTTGAAATGGCCACGGCTAGAGGCATTTGCGGTGTGCCCGTAGGATCGAAGATACTGGCACGGCCGTGATTGTTGTCAGCAATCCAAAACGGCTGGCCTGGGGCAAACGCGACTCCCCACGGATTGATGAATCCAGGGTCCAAATGATTGGCGTTTCCCATTGTGTCCGCTACCAGGTTGGTTTGTTGAAACCCTGGCGCCGATGTCATGGGTGCGGTTGCGTAACCACCGCAGCCCACAGATGCTAGCGTCAGGCAGACGGACGCGCAGAAAATCGCGATCTTGCTTTTCAAGTATCAATCTCCTAAAGAAACAACAGATTCCCGAGAGCTTGATTTAGATGTATTAAATCGTCAGCGGGCGTGAAATCGGTGCACGTCATGGTGGCTGGATAGACACAGACAAAACTCGATGTCTACGTTAACTTTTTCTGAAAGAAATCAGTGTAAGTGTGGACACAGTAATAACCACGAAGATACCCTATAGGTTCCCCAGTGGCGTTGACGCTCTACGCTAGCCACACTCCCGCCGCACCATGCGAAAGGAATCTGCTGATGGTTGCCGTTTCTGAGACATCACTTATTGGTACGTGGAAACTTCTGTCGCGAGTTGACCTAACGGCGGACGGGCAGAGACGGACGGAGCCGAATCTTGGTTCTGATCCTGTCTCGTATCTTATGTACGATTCATCCGGCCATTTTGCGGTGCAGTTCATGCGGCGCAATCGCGGTGATGCCAGCGGTGGATATGACGCATATTTTGGGAAATATTCAGTCGGAGATGGAGTCGTGACCCAGGAATTGGAGGGCGCGTTGTTGCCTGAGAACGTCGGTAAAGTGGTGACGCGCCGCATTCATATCGATGGCGATGAACTTATCATCACTCTCGACGCTGCGACGAAGGATGGGGAAGCGGTTACCAGAACGCTTCGGTGGACACGTTTAGCGTAAGCGATGGATCATTTGCGGTTTTTATGGCGCCGGCTCATCCGTTTTCACGATTTCCAAATGCAGACTGTTGGTCACACCAGGGATGGTTTCTACTGATTTGTCGATTGCTTCTCCTACCTCACCCTTCATGTCATACGTTGCCACCGCTTTAGTCCCTGGAAGGTTCACCTGATAACTACCGCTGGCACCTTCCGGGCACGCGCCGGAGAAGTTATAGGACGTTGGGCTAGGATTTCCGATATCGATGTGCATGGATTGCTTTTCGTATGTCTCGACGGCTTTGCCGGTAACGTGAAACTTCATGCTCAGGCCGGATTGCTCGCTGCATCCTTCGGCAACGCCGCCGCCCACAAGGCCTCCGGCGCCGTCACCGATGAAAGATCCATCATCTTTGAAAACCAGCGGGATATCTACGGGGTCCATGTCCACGCTGTTCTCGATATCTTGCATGTGAATTTTAGTCGATGTGCTGTATCGAAGAGCGTAATGGGCGGGCTCGCAGCCGCAGGACTGGTCTCCTTTGAACTCTCCGCCGGTAGCCGCGATCCAGCCTTTGACCAAGGCAACAAGGCCGGCGGCAGTAATGTCGCTCGGGGGTTCTAGCTTGAAGTCCTTCCCTTCATCTTCCGGAGTGAGGCCGCGGTTGCCCATGAAGGCCGTGCCGGTGAAATTATCTTTGCCTTCGTCTCTGGTGAAGTGGTCGAGTACCGCTTTGGCGTCCGGCCACGGACCACATATCCCCTTGTCGCATTTTCTGGAGAAATCTTTTATCTGTTTGCATAACGTCGTAGCATCTTTACCCAGGAACTGAAGAAAAACGGGCGCCAGCGCCCACTCCGATTTGGCGCCAGAAGGGATTTTGCGGGCCATGTTGTTGTGGCATCCGTTGCACGCAGTTTGTGGAGATCCCTTGGGACTGCTCGCCGAGGGTGGAACTCTTCTGTCCATCTTGCCGCCGCCATGCTCGGTGAGGGACGGAACGATCTCGGCGTCAGGTGAAGCTGGATCTGCCCCAACACCGTCTATGAACGGATTAACGCCACCATGGCAGTTCACGCAGCGCGGCTCCTGCGTCAAGGTGGGAACGATCTTGGCAAAGGCCTCAATTGATTTTTGGGTTTGCGATTCGGAGAGCGGACAGATGGCTGCATCGCCACCGGTGGATTGGGCAAGGCTCAGAGTGGAGAGCAATACTACGATGGCAAGGAGTTTTGCCGACTGGTATTGGTACAGCCCTGCTCGATGCCCATGAGTCATGATTATGCTTTCCACGGCGAGTGCACAGTCGGATATATCGCCCAACCTATTAAGGCGGGAATTCAGGGGTGGATTGGGCCAGGATGCGGGAAGGTTTTTAAACGACGTTAGGCTAGAGGCTAGGTTGTTAATCCGCTTGTTAAAGAATTAAGTTACCCCGGCTCGGACACTTCTTCCGTAACCACCACAAAGCCAGTCAGATTAGCCAGGCCGAATGAGGTTGTAATAGCGACGTCAGAGGCATCTCGGCCGGTAGCCATCAGTACGCGCCCAATTCGTGGCTGGGTGTGGCGGGCGTCAAACGTCCACCAGCGGTTTTGCAGATAGACTTCGAACCATGCGCTGAAGTCCATTGGCGATGGTTGCTTAGGCACGCCGATATCGCCGAGATAACCGGTGGCATAGCGGGCCGGAATATTGAGTGCGCGGCAAAAAGTCACCGCAAGATGCTGAAAGTCGCGGCAAACTCCGGTTCGCTCTGTAAACACGTCCAAAGCAGTTTTTGAAGAGCGCGCGTGATGGTATCCGAACGCCACCTTCCAATTCACCCAGCCACAGATGGCCTGCACACGGCTCCAACCCGGTGGCAGATGGCCGAACAATTCCATGGCGATATTTGATAGACGATCCACCTCACAGTAGCGGCTGTTGAGCAGGTAGCGCAACGTCTCCGGAGGCAATTCATTTACGGGGTGCTCCTGCGCGTCGGGGCTCGCGGCGTCCGGCATTCCTGTGTCCTTAATCAAAGAAGAACCGCTCAAATGAAGTGGTCCCTTGGGAGCAACCCATCGAGAGCAGCGGTTGCCGTAGCTGTCGAGGTAGCTCTCTACTTTGACTTCCGGACTGATGCCGATCTCGTCCGGTTCACGCAAGTCCGGAACACGAGATGGATGTACATGCAACATTCCCACCATAGCCACAGGCGCAGGAATCTCGAATTGAATGTCATATCCCAGACGTATCAACATGGCACCCTCGCATTATGACTCATACGAGTAGTGTTGATGGATTCATAATCTGAATCGAGGCCAGTTAATAGACCAGAGGACTAGCGCGATACGAGTTCTGGTTGCTGACTGGGGCTGTACTCGACGATGTATCCCGCTACCGCGCTTGCGGCTACGGTGTAGGGACTGGCCAGATACATCTGACCCGGCCCGCTGCGTCCGGGAAAGTTTCGGTTTTGGGCGCTGATTACAATTTGATCGGGGCGGGTGGAGACGCCGGGGCCGGCATTGATGCAAGCTCCGCAGCTGGGTTCGATCACATGGGCGCCGGATTTTTGGAAGATGTCGAGGTAGCCTTTGCGCACGCAGTAGTCGCGGGTTTCCTGCGATCCGAACTGGATGTAGAACTGGACTGAATCCGCTATTCGCTTCCCTTCCTTCAGAGCGTCGGCCAACACCTGCGCATACATGTCCATATCTTCATTTTTTCCGGCAGTGCAGGTTCCGCCATATGCGATTTCAACTGGGACCGGCGTGTGCAGATCGCGGATGTATTTTCCGTTGCCAGGGTCGCCGGGAGTAGCGACCATCGGAGTGATTTCGGCGGCATCGAGTTCGATTACATGGGCGTATTGCGCGCCGGGATCGCTGTAAAGACCTTGGACCATTTTTTCTGCCTGCTTGCGGTCCATTCCCCGCCGTTCAACTAGAAACTCCACGACTTTTTTGTCCGGCGCAACAATCCCAGTGAAGCCTCCAATTTCCGCGGCCATATTGGTCATGGTCGCGCGCTCGTCCACGCTGAGTTCTTCAATGGCTTCACCGGCATATTCCATGACCTTGGCCAGGGCTTTCCCGCTGCGAACATAGTCCAAGCTGAGAATTTTCAGGATGAAATCTTTAGCGGTTACGTTGGCATGTTTCTTCCCACCGATAATTACCTTTACTGACTCAGGCACTTTTACACGAACATCTTTGGTGATCCAGGAATTGAAAACGTCCGTAGTGCCGATACCGAATGCCACGCAGCCGATAGCTCCTACGTGCGGAGTGTGGGAATCAGAGCCGATGTTAAGTTGCCCCGGCAAAGCGTAACTTTCCAGGACGATCGAGTGACAGATGCCTTCGGAGCCTTTGCGGTCTTTTAGTTCTCCGTGGAGTTTGATCCCTTGTTTAGCGGCGAAGTCCTGTTGCTTCAGTTTCAGCTGTGTGGCCAGGTCCAGCAAACCCAGTTTCTTTTTTTCTTCGGAAATTACTTCGTCCAGAAAGGTCAGATGATCGCGAAAGAAAAGGATGGTTTTCGGATCGTTTACCTTTGCATCTTTGCCTACGTAGTGCTCGAAGAAAATGGCGGCCATGGGAGTTACATACTCGTGGCTGAATCGCAGGTCGGCTTGGGCAAAGCCGGTATCTCCGGGCTTCACACTCGCAGGCGAGTCCCCGGCCGCCGCGCGAGCGGCGTTCATATGACTGGCGAAGATTTTTTCCGCAACTGTCATGGGGCGCTTCTTGGTTTCAATGGGTGGGAGAAAAACCTTTTTTTGCAAGCGGGCAACGTTGAATGGGAACAAGCCGCCGTATTCGATTACCTGCTTTGTAATTTCGTCTTCACCGTCGGTGAATGCCGTCAACGGAATTTCCTGGTCATTGCGGACTTTGTCAATCAAGGAAAAATCGGTTGATGTCAACAGGCCCAGATTTTGGCAATTCTGCTTATAGATACGCTCGATATTTTCAGCAATCACCAGACGAATACCAGCGCACATTTCCGCGTACGGCGATTGCTCGCGGCTGGAACCTTTGCCACGGCGCTTGCCGCTGACCGCGGCTACGAAACCACCGCGTTTTACATCACCACGGCCAATGGGAGTTGTGTCGCCGCATTTCAACCCTAAATACGGAATCTCGCCTAAAGTTTCGTCGAAGTAAAAGCAATAATGCGCGGGAGTGATTTCGTCGGTGGAGATGTCGTCGCGCAGTTTGGGATTATTGGCAGGATTCTTGGTGTCCCAGGGAAGGTTCTCCCCGGCTAATTGGCGTTTTATGAGTTCTGGGTCTTCGGTTAGAAAGAGGATGCGGCCTTTGAAGGTGACTCTATCAGGACGCTTTTCAATGGTGCGCTCTAGCAGAGAGTTGATCACGGTTGCACCTTGTCTTTATTGTATCGCTTTCGAGAAGGCGCCTCAGGAAGCTGAACTCGTTCATTTAAGATTGCTTAGCCGCCCGGTCGAAAGCCTGCTTCCCCTGTTTCGCCTGAGGCGAAACTCCCTGCAATTTAATGATGAAGATGGTGGCCATACTTCTCTCCAGCGGGGATGGCTATTGCCAGGCGGTTTTCTTTTGGCGACAGCGGGCAGGTAGCATATGGAGTCACTGAGCACGGCGGGTTATAGGCTTCATTGAAATCCAAAACGACTGTGCCGTTCGTAACCGCGCCAGTGTCCAGAAAACGACCGCCAGGGTAGGTATCAATTTTGGCGGTCGGGTCGCTGAAAACGAAAGACAACCCTTGGGCCGGGTCCCCCCCGATGTCAGTTAGTTCATATTTTTTTCCATTGAGCTCAAAGGCTGCTGTGCCTGCACTAGTCACGGGTTCAACATCTCCCAAAACGTTGGGGACATTTACTGTTTTTTTACCGTCAGACGGAGTCCACTTGGCTGTTATGCGATAAGCATTATTAAGCGGGTAAAAAACTGGACCTTGATACTCGCGGATGGCAGGGCTGTCCAGATCTTTCAGGCGGATGCCGATACGCTGGCCGCGGACAATGACGTGGAAGCGCAGGCTGCCCATTTCTACCACGGTGGTATCTTTGGAGGTGTCAGACTCTAGCTTTGTCGCGCCTGTGACTGGCTTGCCTTTGATTACGGCTTGAGTGCCCGCCGATAATTTCAAAGTTACATCTGTGCCATTCAGTTCGAAGGAACCGGCTTTATCCGTGCCTTTAGGAAATACCACGGCATTCCCGGAATCTGTCCCGAACGTGTTTACACCGGGCTTGAGCCAGAATAATCCGGCCAGAGGTAGCCAGTTTTTCTGGCGGCTTTCCACCAGGTCGGCTTTCCATTTATCAAATGATTGTTGGTAGGCAGGGTCGATTGGTTTGGATTGCGCCACTAACGGCACAGCCGCAACGCAAAGTAGCAATGCGATGGCAAATTTGGTTTTGATAACCATAAGTCCCTCGGGGTTAAAACCCAGCCTCCTCAACTCTAAGTTTGAGGCGTCCTCGGATCGGGCAACGCTTCCAGGCCACGGCCAGCGAAAATCTCTTCAAACTCGTGTATCAACGCTTCGTGGATCAGGCCGTTCGATGCCATGGTTTCGCGACCATCAGTTGGATAATACTCGCCTTGATAGTTCGAAACCCGTCCGCCCGCTTCCTCAACCATAAGCACCCCGGCAGCGGTATCCCATGGATTTAGATTGAACTCCCAGAAGCCGTCGAACCGTCCGCAAGCCACATAGCAAAGATCCAGCGCGGCGGACCCAGCGCGGCGGACTCCATGAGTACGCAGCGTGATCTGATGGTAGAAGTGGATATTCGGATTATGGTGGCGCTTGTTGCTGGGAAATCCAGTGGCCAACAGCGATTGTGCCAGCTTGGCAGTTTTAGAAACGTGGATGCTTTTGCCGTTTAGATAAGCCCCGGTTCCCTGCTCGGCGGAAAACATTTCGTCCCGCGTGGGGTCGTAGACCACTCCGGCGATGCGGCGCTTCTTATATTCCAATCCCATGGAAACGCAGAACACGGGAAAGTTGTGGGCGAAGTTTGTCGTACCGTCCAGCGGGTCCAAATACCAGCGGTAGTCACTCCCGGTGTCCACCAAACCTTCTTCTTCACCGAGGATGTCGTGGGTAGGCCACAGCTTCTTAATGCGCTCACGAATCAATTTTTCCGAAGTGCGATCGGCAACCGTGACCAGGTCCGCCTCGCCTTTATATTCGATGGTCACGCGGCCAAAGAACTCCATGAGCAAAGCGCCCGCCTCGCGGGCGATTTCAATCATGGCGGGAACGAAATTTCCGCTGCCTGATTTTTGCGATGCTGGCGATGCAGTACTTGGACTGGTCATTCGGATTGGGCTATATAGATAATGTCGTGCTTGAAGATGAATAAATTGGGATCTTTCGTCCGTGTCAGGCGAAGCATGTCTTTGTCGTAGTACTCAATCCAACCTTCTACGATTTCGCCGTCCCTGAGCTTGATAGTGACCGGTGTTTGTTTCTCACCCAAACTTTTGAGGTAGGTCGCTTCAGCCGACGTGTGCTCAGACGGGGCAGGCTTCGAGTTGCGCGACGAATCACGCCGGGAGAATGGCATGTCTTCATTTTACACACTTTAAACATTCGCCAGCTGCGGGAGAACTAAAGAACGGAGAACTAAAGAACAAAGAGGGGTGGATTTTCTCCACCCGTCGGAACTGCAATTCAGCATGCAATTAGAAGCTCACGGCGGATGGAACTCCAAAAGAAAAAGGGAGGGTTTAAAACCCTCCCTTTAAAACTACATTCGAAGCTAGCTTAGAACTGCCAGCTTACGTTAAGGCGAGCATTGAACGGGCGCTGGTAGCCCAACGGGATACCAATGTTGCCCGTGCCTACCGGTTTCAGGAAGTCGCTGTTCGGAACGCCGAATGAACGATCCTGGGACTGATCAATGCGCAATTGAGTCCGCTGATTGACTACGTTGAACAAATCCGCTCCCATGTGCAGAGCTGATTTTTCACCGGTCTTCAGCAGGTATTCAAAGTGAAGATCGCCTTCACCTGTGGTGTTGGTGCGTCCGAGCGCGCCACGTCCTCCGACTGGAATTTCACCGGCATTCAGGTACACAGGGTGAGCACGCAGATCATTGATCGGAGCGCCGCTCTGGATACGAACACTGGTTCCAACCGTAAAGTTCCTCAACACACCAGTACCGAAGGTGTAGCTGAAGAAGTTATTGAGGGTGTGACGGCGGTCTGTATTCAGAGCGCCGATGGCGAACTGGTTGCCCAGCAGGCCAAGTTGCCGGTGGTGAAGTCAAAGAGCGAACTGATGCTGGGATCGCTCTGTGCGTTGTCATTGCGGAAGGCTGCCTTCATAGTTGCCCAGCAATTCGGCCCAGCGGTAATTCGTGCGCCACTGCCAGCCACTGCTGAAGCTCTTGGTGACTTCGACTTCCAGGCCTTTGTAAATACGTGCTGGGTTAGCAAACCATCTGCTTTTCCATCAGGGCCGGGCTGACCACCGTTAAGACCGAAGAAGCAAGCGCTGCCCAGAGGATTGCCAGAAGCATCGGTAAGATCATCCGCTTCGAAATCGGCCGTATCGCAGGATGCCGGACGGGCTGCTCCTTCCAACCAACTGGTTTCCTGTTCGTTGGTGAATAGATCTGTGCTTGCGTTTGGATTACCGATTACATATTGCTGCACTTCTCCAGCATCTGCGCCTTCGGGTGAGAGGCCGGCCATGTCTTCAACAATTCGCTTAAGCCGACGATCCTGCCAGCGAACATCGACGACTACGCCATGCGGTAACTCACGACTAAAGCCGTAAACCCACTCCTGCAGATACTGCATTTTGGTGCCCGAAGCAATCGCTTCGCCAGACTGACTGGAGATGAAGAAATCCGAAAGTTCCGTAGCATCAGTAAACGTGGGATTGATTAAAGTTCCATCGGGATTGACTGCAATGTTGGGATTGGTCCCGTCAAATGCACCCGTAGAAGGCGGAGCCCAGAAGTTATTGTAGGCATCCTGTTCATTGCTCAGTGAGCGAATGGCCATATCTAACGGAATCGCATAGCTGTAACGAGCGAAGTTTGCGTAGATTTCTGGTTTTCCGATCACCAAAAGGATCGATGGCAAGGCCGGACCGTGGAGACCGGTATCAGTGTAGGTGTTGGAGTGAACATGTTGCGTCGCACCACCAAGCTGATAAGGGGCTACCTAGCATGTACTGCTGTTCCCAGCGATAACCGGCATTGACAGTAATGTACTTTTAATCGCCCGAAGAATGATTCAGGTACGCAGCATGATATTGCCAGCAGTATTGAAGTTTGGATCA
>CAWBXL010000012.1:0-15971 GCA_963792305.1 uncultured Acidobacteriaceae bacterium
TTGTGATGGGCCGGGTGCTGGCCATGCAGGGAGAAAGCAAATGAATTGGTTACGGCAAATCATGCAGCGGTTACGTTCTTCTTTTAGTCATCCGCAAATGGATCAGGAACTCGACGCGGAGATGGAATCTCATCTCGCTATGGCAATTGAAGAAAACATGAAGCGTGGAATGTCCGAGCAAGAGGCATGGCGTCAGGCACGCTTACAACTGGGCGGGGTGGAGCAGACAAAACAGCACCAACGCGATGCCCGTGGATTTCACGGCCTAGACATTCTCTGGCTCGATCTTCGGTACACGCTCCGCACGATGCGGCGCGACCCCATTTTTACTCTGATTGCTGTACTGATTCTTACTTTGGGTATTGGCGCTAACGTCGCCGTGTTCAGCGTGGTGAACACACTCATGCTGCGGCCGCTGCCGTTTCAGGATTCCCAGCAACTGGTGTGGATTGCAGGCCTTCCCGGAAAGGGTGGCCTCTCTTCGGAAACCTATTCGACCGACGCCTACCAACAGTTTCTTTCGCAGCAGCAATCTTTTCAGGATGTGAGCGGGTATTTTGCTTTTTCCACCAGCGACAATACACGGCTCATCAAACACGGCGAACCCATACCACTCTCAACGGTCTCTGTCATCGGGAATTTTTTGCAGACCATGGGAGTCAAGCCGATACTTGGCCGGCCATTTACAGCAGAAGAGTGCCGCAAAAACGGCCCGCCGGTGACTTTACTGAGTTATGCGTTTTGGAAACGACACTTTAATGCGAACCCGAATATCGTTGGCCAAACCATCAACCTTGATAATCGCCTGGTTACCATCATTGGCGTGTTGCCTGAGACATTTGATTTTGGCTCGGTCTTCTCGCCTGGTGCGAAGGTTGAACTCTATGGCCCCGCTATTTTGGAAGACATGGAGGAATGGGGAAATACGTTGTCTCTAGTCGGACGCCTTAAACCTGGGGTGACAATTGCGCAAGCTCAGGCGGAAGCCGATCTAATTGCTCCGCACCTACTTTTCAGCCTTAAACATCCTGAATGGGGTGGCAACGCAACAGCGCAACTTAGGATCCTGAAAGAATATGTCAGCGGCAAATTAAGGCGATCGTTAATTGTGTTGTGGTGTGCCGTTGGCCTGATTCTGCTGATTGTCTGCGTGAATCTCTCCAATTTGCTGCTGGCCCGCGCGGCAGCACGAAGCAAAGAGTTCGCCATGCGCAGTGCTTTAGGCGCAGGGCGGGGACGGCTTGTCCGGCAGTTGCTCACTGAAAGCCTGACTTTATCGGCAATCGGCGCGGTGCTGGGATTGGGTCTGGCATACGGCATTACTTTTTATTTGGCGCATCAAGCGTCCATTGCTCTTCCTCTTATGAGCAGCGTACGTGTGGATAGCGCGGCACTAGTCTGGACCTTGCTCGTCACCATCGCTACAGCAGTGATCTTTGGCCTTGCTCCCGGCCTCAAAATGTCCAGAAAGAACTTACAGGAATCTTTAAAAGACAGTGGCCAAGGAATGAGCGAAGGCAAAAAACATGAACGTCTGCGTGCCGCGCTGGTGATCTCCGAACTGGCTTTGGCTTGCGTGTTGCTGGTCGGCGCTGGGTTGCTGCTGCACAGTTTTCTGCGCGTTCTGGATGTTGATCTGGGGTTTGAGCCCAGTCGTACCGTTGCGATCAAAGTTGAATATCCTGAAGGCGATGGTACCAAGCGTGGAGTAGTGCTAAGCGAAATGTTGCAACGCATCGTTGCTATGCCCGGAATCGAGGCGGCAGGTATCTCCGACAACTTGCCTCTCGACATGAACCGTTCCTGGGGACTGAGCGCCAAAGGCAAGCAATATCAAAAAGGTGAACTTCCGGCCACATTTGTATACGTCGCCACACCTGGTTATCTCAATGTGATGGGTATACGGCTATTGGAAGGCCGCGACTTCAGTTGGCAGGACGGCGAAGCCAGCGAACATGTCGTAATCATCAATCAAACAGCAGCGCGCTATTTGTGGCCGGGAGAGGACCCGGTCGGAAAGATTGCGCTGGTGAATGGTAGAGAAACGCGCGTGATCGGCATGATTGCTGACGTTCGCGAAAGCAGCGCTGAGACAGTCCCAGGCTGGCAGATGTATCTGCCGATAACCCAGGCCGGACCGGTGGGTGCGCAACTTGTAGTCCGCACAAAGCTTTCGCCAGCAACATTGGCGTCCAGCGTATTGGCAACCTTGCGATCAATGAATCCGGCGCAACCCGCAAGAGAGTTTCGCCCGATTCAGCAGTTGGTGGACCACGCTACTTCGCCGCGGCGGTTTTTCGTGGTGCTGGTTAGCATTTTCGCCACGCTTGGCCTGGTGCTCGCCTCTCTTGGAATCTATGGAGTGATTTCGTACTCGGTGACACGGCAAACGCAAGAGATCGGTATTCGGATGGCCCTGGGCGCAACGGTCGTGCGCGTACAAATGGATGTCATCTGGAAGACGTTGCGCATGGCGTTGATTGGGATCGTCCTTGGTGCGGCTGTATCGTTTGCCATGGCGCGTGGGATCACATCTCTGCTGTTTGCGGTTGAGCCAAACGATCCGCCGACCTTCACCAGCACGATTCTGCTTTTGACTATCGTGGCAATTGTGGCCGGCTATGTTCCCGCGCGGCGAGCAGCACGAATTAACCCAATGACGGCACTTCGCAGCAACTAAACGGGTTTAATTCCGATTTACCTGACAAATTAATTCGCACGGATTCGCCCTTTTCATCCCCCCCCCAAGGTGCGAAAATAGGGTTTCCCTATGAGTGCAGCCGCCCCTCCTGCCATTACTCCAGAAGTTATCCGTGAACACGGCTTGACGCCGGATGAATACGAAAAAATCGTAAAGCTGCTGGGTGGGCGCGAGCCTACACGGACCGAGCTCGGCATCTTCAGCGTGATGTGGAGCGAACATTGCTCGTATAAGTCTTCCCGTGTGCATCTGAAGCGGCTGCCGACGCGCAGCAAGCTGGTGGTGCAGGGCCCGGGAGAGAACGCTGGGATCATCGATATTGGGGATGGGTGGGCTTGCGCGTTCAAGATTGAATCGCACAATCACCCGTCATTTATTGAGCCGTTCCAGGGTGCGGCCACTGGCGTCGGTGGAATTTTGCGCGACATCTTTACTATGGGCGCCCGGCCTGTCGCAGTAATGGATTCACTGCGCTTTGGGCCAATCACACCGACGGCATCAACCACCCAGGCTGAAATCCATAAGAACCATTCCGTGATGGAAGGTGTTGTCAGTGGAGTCGCCTCGTACGGCAATTGCTTTGGAGTTCCCAACCTCGGTGGCGAGACCAAGTTTGAGCCTTGCTACTCCGGCAATCCTTTGGTGAATGCTTTTGCGCTCGGCCTGGTTAAGAAGGATGAGATTTTTTATGCCAAGGCTGCGGGGGCGGGAAATCCTGTCATCTATGTGGGCTCGAAAACTGGCCGTGATGGCATCCACGGCGCGACCATGGCCAGCGAAGAGTTCCACGAAGGATCAGAATCGAAGCGGCCTAACGTTCAGGTCGGCGATCCTTTCATGGAGAAGCTGCTACTCGAAGCCTGTCTCGAGGCCATGCAGACCGGCGCCATCATCGGCATTCAGGACATGGGTGCTGCTGGGCTGACTTGCTCCACTTGCGAAATGGGTGGGCGCGGCGGTGTTGGCCTCGAAATCGAGATGGACAAAGTGCCTCAGCGCGAAACTGGCATGAACGCTTACGAGATCATGCTAAGCGAGTCGCAGGAGCGCATGTTGCTGGTCGCGCAAAAAGGCCGCGAGGATGAAGTCTTCCGCGTCTTTGAAAAATGGGGGCTAGACGCGGTTGAGATTGGCCAGGTGATTCCCGAGAACAAGATGCGCGTGTTCGAACACGGAAAGCTGGTTGCGGAAATTCCCAACGAAGCTCTTACCGACGATGCACCGGTTTATAAGCGTGCATTAGAAAGATGGGAGCCGCCGGTTCCGCGCGAAAAGCCAGAGCAAATCAAACTAGGCCGCAATGATCTATCCGCTGATCTGAAGAAGTTGCTGGCCAGCGCCAACATTTGCAGCAAACGCTGGGTGTGGCAACAGTATGACTCCATGGTGCAGACCAATACCGTGGAAGGACCCGGCGCTGGCGATGCGGGCGTGATTCGCATCAAAGGTTCGAAGCGCGGACTCACAATGGCGTTGGACGGCAATGGGCGCTGGTGTTATCTCGACCCGAAGCTCGGGGCGATGCATGCAGTGGCCGAGGCTACCCGTAATGTTGCCTGTTCCGGCGGGCTTCCGGTGGGCGCAACCAATTGCCTGAACTTCGGCAATCCGGAGAAGCCACAGATCATGTGGCAGTTCTCGCAGGTGATTGACGGTATCACCAAGGCTTGCGAGGAACTCGATGTTCCTATCACTGGCGGCAACGTCAGCTTCTACAACGAAACTTTTGGTGAGGGAATTTATCCGACGCCGGTGTTGGGCATCGTTGGAATTTTGGAGGATGTCCACAAAGCGGTTACGCCGGACTACAAAGAAGCTGGGCGGACCCTGGTTCTGCTACGTGCGTCTGAGCCCGGAGATGCTACCGACGCCGAAAGCGAGTTCGGATCATCCGAATATGCCAAGGAAATTTTGGGCTCAGTTTGGGGGTTCCCGCCGGCATTGGAACTCAACCGCGAGGCGGCTTTACAGAAAGCCTTGATCGAACTGGCCCACGCGCGGCTGGTTGACTCAACCCATGACTGTACCGAGGGCGGAATCGCCACAGCTTTGGTCGAGTCAGGCTTTGCTAAAGGCTTTGGAATCAGCGTGGATTTAGTATCCAACGGGCTGGCTCCGGAATTTGTTCTGTTCGGCGAGGACGCGAGCCGAGTCATCATCTCTTGCGACCAGAGTAACCTCTCGCGAATCCAACAACTGGCAGTAAAATACAGTCTCTCTGCCGATGTTATCGGGCAAACCGTTTCCGACAAAGTTGAAATCAGGCTGGATGGCAGGGTGGTGGTGTCGGCGGCGTTGAGCGAGTTGCGGAACGGGTTTGAGGGTGCGCTGGAAGCGGCCCTAAAAACAGATCCAGAGCTTGTAGTTGTATAGGTCGATTCAGCGGGGTGAGGACAACATCATGATTCCTGACAAATTTCACGATGAATGCGGCGTTGTCGCAATCTACTCTCACCCGGAAGCGGAGACGCTTGCTTACCTCGGACTGCATGCTTTGCAGCACCGCGGGCAGGAGTCGGCGGGAATCGTTACCTCGAACGGCCTTCAGCTGCGCGCCCATAAAGCCATGGGTCTGGTCGCGGATATCTTTACCCCAGATGTGCTGGCCCCCATGCGCGGAACATTGGCCATCGGCCACACGCGATATTCGACCGCTGGAGATTCTGCTTTATTGAATGCTCAGCCCATCATGGTGCAGTCGAACAAAGGTGTAACTGCACTGGCGCACAATGGCAATCTGGTCAATGCCACCGAAATTCGCGGCCAGCTGGAAGCACAGGGATCGATTTTCCAGACCAACAGTGATACCGAAGTCATTGTTCACCTGATTGCGCTTTCCAAAGAACACACCTTGCCTGAAGCCATCGCTGACGCGTTGCGCCGGGTAGAAGGTGCGTTTTCATTAGTAATGATGAGCGCAGACAGAATTTTTGCCGTGCGCGATCCGCGCGGGTTCCGCCCGCTGGCCATGGGGCGCATCCCCGCTCAACCCGGACAGAAGCAGGACACGATTGTGTTCGCCTCAGAAACCTGTGCCTTCGATCTGATCGGCGCGACCTACGAGCGCGAAGTGAAGCCGGGTGAATTGATCATTGTTGGACCAGAGGGCATTAGTTCTCGCTTCTATGCGACCGCTCAGCCGCAGTCGAGCTGCATTTCGAGCACGTTTATTTCTCGCGCCCTGATAGCCGTGTATTCGGACGCCCGGTGCAGGAAAGCCGTGAAGAGTTGGGACGACAGATGGCCATTGAAGCCCCGGTGGACGCAGATTTAGTTGTGCCGGTGCCGGACTCGGGCGTAACGGCGGCGGTGGGCTACGCTGCGCAGAGTGGCATACCGTTCCGTTTTGCTTTGATCCGCAATCATTATGTGGGCCGTACATTCATCGAGCCAAGCCAGAGTGTGCGCGACTTCGGAGTCAAACTGAAGTTGAATCCGGTGCGTTCGCTGCTCGAGGGCAAACGCGTGGTGCTGATCGACGATTCTATTGTCCGCGGCACCACCAGCAAAAAAATTGTCCGCATGATCCGCAGCGCCGGGGCCAAGGAAGTCCACATGCGGATTTCCTGTCCGCCGACGATTTCTCCGTGCTTCTACGGTGTAGATACGCCTTCCAAAAAGCAGCTGATTGCGGCCAACAAAACTGTCGAAGAAATTCGTGAGTATATTGGCGCGGATTCCCTGGCCTATCTTTCAGTCGAAGGCTTGAAAAAAGCCTGTGGCGAGGGAGCGAAGACCAGCTACTGCACCGCCTGCTATACCGGGAAATATCCGACCAACTGGGTGGATGTGGAAGAGATCCAGCCAGCCGCAGTGGTTGTTAAAACACACGTGTAGAGCGGACACTCCTGTCCGCTTGCCTCCAGCGCATTTGCTTTTCAGGTCACGCATCATCGCATAAGCTATATACAGGCGGACAAGAGTGTCCGCCCTACACCATCTTGCCTCTCGCAGAAAAAGCTTTGATTGCGCGCATCCGCGGTCAGGTGAAAAAAGGACGCGGCGTTGTCACCGGCATCGGGGATGACTGTGCCGTGCTGCAAGTCCCCTCCGGTCATGAGGCTCTTGTGACCACCGATTTTTCCCTGGAAGGAGTTCACTTCCGCCGCGAATGGCATCCGGCGGAATCCGTCGGTCACCGTTGTCTCGCCCGTGGACTGAGCGACATTGCAGCAATGGGTGGAGAGCCGATCGCTGCGTTTGTCTCGCTGGCATTGCCGCGCGATCTCTCACAGTCCTGGGTGAACGGATTTTCCAGAGGGTTGCTGAAGTTGGCGGAGAGCGCCGGCGTCAGCCTCGCGGGTGGCGATACAGCACAATCACCTGGCGGCATTCTTGCCGATGTCATGGTGCTGGGTTCTGTTCCGAAAGGCAAAGCCATCCCGCGTTCCGGAGCAAAGGCCGGGGACCGTATTTATGTGAGCGGAGAACTCGGCGGATCGGCAGCGACGCTAAGCCAGATGATGAGTTCACCAAAGCGCAAGCTTGCCCCAAACAATTTTTTACAGCACTTTTTCCCCCAGCCACGACTGGCATTGGCCCGCATGCTGCGCGAAAGAGCAGTGGCCACTGCCATGATTGATATCAGCGATGGGCTTTCTACTGACCTTGCTCACATTTGCGAAGAGAGCGGCGTGGGAGCGGAGATAGTTGAAGAAGCCATTCCCCGGGCCTCGATTGGAAAACATCGGCACGAAGTCGGTTTACAATTTGCGATGCATGGTGGCGAGGACTACGAGTTGCTCTTTACGGTGCCACACAATCGGCAACTTCCATCACGCCTCGCTGGAAGGCTGATCACCGAGATCGGTTACATTACCCGCAACCAGAAAATTATGCTCAAGACTGCGAGCGGAGCAAGATACCGTTTGAAGGCACAAGGGTGGGAGCACTTCAAATCCAGCAAGTGACCAAAGATTAGCTGGCACCTTGGATGTCTCTATTTTGTTCTCACGAACAGTACTACAGTGGTCTTATGTCATGCCGTAGGTCTGCTCTTCTTCCATTCATTGTTCTTTCATGCCTCATTTCTTCCGCGCAAGATGCCGGCTCGAAGTCGCGCGATTTCAAAATTGATAACGATTTTGTCCAGAGACAATTCGGTTCCACATGCAAGTTGATTGAAGGCGAAAAACCCATGCTCGCCGACATGAACGGCGACGGCGTAGAAGACCTGGTGATGCCCGCGCACTGTAGCAATCCCATGGCAGACCAGACTGAGCATGAGTTTACGGTGGTTGATCCGTACTACACTTTTTATGGCTACGGCGATCCGAAAATCACCAGCGGTTTCATCTCTGAGGACCCAAACTCGAAAGGTCTGGTGGTGTTGATCATTCACGGCCATGGCTCTGAGAGTTGGCATGCTCCTAAGGAGAAATTCGTGCTGATCAATCTGGCTTTCAAAGAGATCAGCGTGAAGAAGATGACGCTCAAGAAGAAGAAAATCATGGCGATTTACACCCAGGAAGCCGCTGCCAACCAGTCAGTCGCGGCTATTTTTTGGGATGGAAAGAAGTATCGGTATGAGCCGATGGGATCGAGCTTGAATGAGTAAGACTCTCTTCTAAAATCTCGCCTTATTCGAAATGAATAATATCCACCACCACATGAGTGGTGCGATTCACCAACACGACATGTCCACCAATCACCGTATGCTCACAATTTGGCGGCGGAGGAGGAAGCTCATGCACCAGTTCCGGCGGGCAAGGGCGCATCTTCTTTTGTAGACCCGGGGACAGAGTTCCCCGCACCGCGAGTTGCTTTTCCAGTCCGGGAGGCAGGCGGTCTTTCTTCGCGAGTCCGGGCGGCAATCCATTTTCGTGTTCGTGATACCAGTGCCATGCCATATCCCGATCATGCTTCGAGTAGGCGTAACCATTTTCGTCATCGTGCTTGTTGTGGCCATGCCCATGGCTTTTACCCTGTCCAACAGCGGGCACGCATAGCGATGCCAATAACACTGTCCCTAGCCAAAACTTCTTAGGACCGCTCATTAATGTTATCTCCGTGGTCAACGTGACAATATCGTCTCAGTCCCGCGTAAGCAAGGTTACGATTAGTGCAGAATCTTTTGTGCCTCGGCGTCGGGATCGGCCTGTGTCCTTTTGGACAATGTGTACAAATTCGTCCGCTCGATTTTGTCACCCGCCTTCATCATAGTGAGAGGCCCATAGGTTTCCAGCTCTACATAGGCATCAGGATCGGAGTTGGTATAGATCACCGAGCTGCTTCCCTGATTAGCGTATTCGGCTCCTTCCACTCGCTGAGAATCAATCCGCAAAGTGTATTTTTCATTCATCCATAGGAGCGAGCTGCCGTCACTTCCGATCTGGCTGCGGTTTTCGTGAGAGCGAGTGAGTGAAAATAGCCCGTCTTGTACTTTACCGTCCTGTGGCTTTTCGAAGTTCAACAACACATAGCCATCAGGGAATTTTAACGACGATGGAATCTTGATGAACGCGCGCTGCGGATCTCGCAGTTGTGTAATGACTCCAACGCCCACTTTCACTGGGTCACCACTGACTTTTTCGTACGTGGTCGTGATGGTCAGCATCGGCTGACTTGCATCAAGCTTAATGCGGCGGCGGACACGAATGCCGTATGCGGGATCGACCGGTGATATCAACTCAATCACCGAGCCCTGCTTATGGGCCTCAAGGGGTGTGGAGTCAAAAGTAGTCGGAGGCGGCCAGCCGCGGCCAATCATTTTTTGCCAATCGGCCTGAGGAGATGGCCAGGATTTATCGCCACCAAAGTTGGCCCATTCGGTCGCCTTTGCATCAGCTGGCTTGCCTTGCAGTTTGTCGTTTTCCCATAGAACATCATCCTCGCCAACAAAATGAAACTGCATGACGCGGCCTACAGCGGGCACGATCACCGCTTCCACCGTGCCGTTATTGAGCAATAAAGAATCGGCCCAACCGTGGTAGTTGAGCGACGAGATACCGTTTTTGTGGCTAGATTTGTCCGCGGCCAAGCTGCACACGCCAGCGAGCAAGAGTCCGAAAATCAGTCCCACAACGCAGAAAACTTTTGGTTTACGCATGACGGCGGAATTATAGCTACATTAAAGGCGCAAAAGCGGAGGGATAACTTCAGTTGCCAGTTCGCGGTTCTTAGTTCTCGGTTGGTTCGGGAATTTCGGGGTCAGCTTCGACATCGACGGCGAGTGACAACTCAATGCGTGGAGACAGATCAATTCTCGGCACAATCTTCCTTGGCGTAGGCGAATAGCTGCGTGACTGCCAAGATGCAGCGGCGAAGTCGAGCCTGAGAACTTTTCCTGAGTCTTTCATTGGGGAGGACGCCTTCTTCAGAACCGATTCGCCGCTGCCCAGCGACGGGGATGGAACCCAAAATGAGAGTCCCAAGGTGTTGTTGAAATTGTTCTTCTCAGCCAGTAGTTCGCTTTAGACCCTTGCTGACCTTTTTTGCTGTATCCCTTGCGGGACGCTGCAACCGATCTGTGCTCGGGCTCCGGGCTAGCCGCCAACTGGATAAACTAGTTCAACGCCTCGGGACTCTATCTTGCCTTCGACTTGTGCTCCTGTTCGCCTCAACCAGCGCTTCGCTATTAGACCCTTACCGGCCTTCTCTCTATTTTTCACCTTGCGGTGTCGTGAGTGACCTGGCTTGAGTCCCGGACGTCGCACCAACCGGGAAAACTTCAGAACGTGTCAAAGAACGAGAGTGTTTTTACTCTCTTTAAATTTAGAGTCAATAAAAATTGCAGGAATTTAGAGGCTTGTATTTTCAAGCGAGTGCAGGCAGCGCACAGGGGAGTGACAGGATTTGGTGCAGCCCGTGAGCAAGAACTTCGAAATAGCCAGTGGTTATGCGGCTTTTATGTAATGAACAGGGCTGTCTTGCAGGAATCGCCGATTTGATCTGTTCTGACAAACTTGTGAAAATCCTGCAAAAGCCTTGCTCTGATTGGCTACAATGCTGGCCATGAAAACATTCCTGATTTCCTTTTTGCTTTGCCTGGCGTCTGTAGTCACACTGGCACAAGGCGCACCGCCACATGGCAATGCGGATCAGCCCTATGTAATGGAGTACTACTACAAAGTTCAATGGGGACATCAGCAGGAGTTCCTGCAATTGTTCCTGAAGAACCACTACCCGCTGCTTATGGACGATGTGAAGAAGGGCGGGCGATTTCGGTGAAGGTCGAAACTCCCTCCAACCACATGACGGAAGAGTCACGCTGGGACTACAGGGTCACGATTGTTTTCAAAAACTCCACGATAGGCACAACCGCTGATGCTGACGAGCAATCCACAATAAAGCGTTTGTGGCCGGACCAGGAAACCTATAAGAAGGAAGAACAACGGCGTTTCGAAATTTTGCTGGCCCATTGGGACTTGCCGCTGACCGACATCACCCCTAAGCCCTAGTTAGTTACTCCGCAAGACTCGCGCCCCTCACTACAATCGCGCTGGGGAGACTACTCCATGGCGATTTTCAGTGATGGGCGAAAAGTGATCGATGTGAATCCCAGGCCGGCAGCGCGGCTGGTGGGATTGGCGATAGCCGCATTCTTGTTAGTGATCCTGCTTTTCAATTCTGTGACCACGGTTTCGACAGGCAACGTGGGCGTGCTCACATTTTTTGGAGATGTCACCGGCCCGACCTTGAGCGCCGGCATTCATCTGGTGAACCCGCTCAAATCCAGCCGGCAGATGTCCATACAGACACAGGAACTGAAGGAGTCTGCCAGTGTGCCCTCCAGCGAAGGGCTGGTCATCAATCTGGATACGTCACTCATCTACCACCTCAACCCAGATCGTGCCGCTGATGTACTGGCTAAACTCGGCCCAAATTTCGAAGAAAAAATCATTGAACCTACTTTACGTTCAAGCATTCGCGAAGCTACCGCTTCGCATACGGCAAACGCACTCTACACTGGCGAACGTGAGATGGTGGCCAACCAGATTTTTGAGACACTGAAGACCCAACTCGATCCACGCGGGGTTACGGTCGAGAAAGTCTTACTGCGTGACATTCAATTGCCGGCGACCCTTAAATCTTCAATCGAAGCCAAGCAGCAGGCGGAACAGGAAGCACTGGCAATGAGTTTTCGTTTACAGAAGGAAACCCAGGAAGCGCAACGCAAGCGGATTGAGGCGCAGGGCATCCGTGACTTTCAACAGATTGTTGCCCAGGGGATAAGCCCGCAGCTTTTGGAGTGGAAAGGGATTGAAGCGACTGAAAGCTTAGCCAAGAGTTCCAATGCCAAAGTGGTGGTCATCGGAAACAACAAGAATGGGTTGCCACTGATTTTGGGACAGTAATCTCAGTGGCTTTTCCTCTGTGAAACCCCGTGTTCTCCGTGGTTCAAGGTCTTGGTTTTGATTTTTTATCAGCCAAAGTCAAAACCTTGAACCACGGAGGACACAGAGTTTCACAGAGGACAATCTCACAGAGGAAACAAAACCTATTTTCTTATCGCCTTCGACAGCGGAGCGACCCGCTCACGGATCTCATCCGCAATCTCGGTGCCGCGCTCGATTAAGTCCTCAGCAGCCTCACGCGCGTCGTCCGTCCAATCATCAACAGTTTCTTTGGCATCTTCGTACTTGCGGCGAATATCTTTCCGCAATTGCTTGCCGGTTTTGGGGGCCAATAGCAGGGCTGTCATCGCGCCAATCCCTAATCCGATCAATAAGAAAGTGACAGCCGTGCCGGCCTGGCCGCTGCTCTGCTCTGAAGATTCGTAATTTCCCTCGCGCATAAAGGTGTCCTTTTCAGCTGGTGAGTAGCTGACCTATTTTATCCGTCCTGCTAGCGAAGTGTTTAACATTCCAGCGTTGCTTCAGCACTCCAGTCATGCTGTTTCCCAAATCGGCCTAATCCGTTTAAAATGGGGTGTTTCGTCCTCGTGCCCGGAGAGAAATGTGGCTTGCCCCCTTCCTCCCGGCCCATTAGCCGCAATTTCTTAAGGAGATTTATTTAGCATGTCCATCCCTGCCACCCAGATGCGTCCCGGCATGATCATCAAGCACAACAA
Organism: uncultured Acidobacteriaceae bacterium; assembly: GCA_963792305.1. Lineage (GTDB taxonomy): Bacteria > Acidobacteriota > Terriglobia > Terriglobales > Acidobacteriaceae > CAWBXL01. Next base: position 12,714 of record CAWBXL010000012.1, read on the forward strand.
CGATTTGCACTCGGTTTTCAGCGTCGAGCACCGCACGCCCGGCAACCTGCGCGCTTTTATCCAGGCCAAGCTGCGCAACCTGCGCACCGGCGCCATGTTCGTGGAACGCTTCCGCTCGCCTGATCCGATTGAAAAGATCAATGTGGACGAAGTGGACATGGAATTTCTCTATAACGACGGCGACAACTATTACTTCATGGACACATCGAATTACGAGCAGACTCACCTCACCCGCGAAATTCTGGGCGATGCCGTGGACTATCTGACTGCCAATTTGCAGATCAAAGTTGAGTTCTTCGATGGCAAGGCGGTGGGGATTGAGCTGCCGCAGACCGTGATCCTGAGCGTAGTCGAGACGGAGCCAGGGATCAAGAGCGCTACTGCTTCTAGCGTGTCCAAGCCGGCTAAGACTGAGACAGGGTTAGTCGTGCAGGTTCCACCGTTCATTAACGAGGGCGAGAAGATCAAGGTAGATACTGCTGAAGGCGTGTATCTGTCCCGGGCGTAGTTCACCCTAAACTTGTCACGGCGGGCGCGGTTGCATTTTGACGTCTTATGCGAATTTTTGTAGTCGCGACTATTTTTCTATTCAATTTTGCTTCCCTCTTTGCCCAGCAGGCTTCCAAAAGACCAGCGAATCAATCGCATGCCCCGCTTGGAGTTGGCACGATTGCCGATAACGTTTATCGCAATCCAGAACTCGGAATCACATACAAAATCCTTTTGGGTTGGGTGGACCGCACCAGCCAGACTGGCGGAGAGCCGGATAATTCGAGCGGACAAGTCCTGCTTGCAATCTTTGAACATCCGCCTGAAGTTAAAGGGGATGGCATCAATTCAGCGGTCCTCATTGCGGCAGAGAGTCTTTCCTCTTACGCCAGCGTTAAGACTGCGGCAGATTATTTAGAACCGCTGACCGAAGCGACTACTGCTCAAGGTTTCAAAGTGATCAACGAGCCTTATGAAGTTACTGTAGGAGCGAAATCACTGGTACGCAGCGACTTCAGTAAAGAAATGGGCAAGCTCACCATGTATCAGAGTTCCATGGTCATGTTGAGCAAAGGCAACGCGATCTCATACACCTTCATCGCAGGCAGTGAAGATGAAGTGGAGCAGCTGATCAGCCATTTGAGTTTTGCGGCATCATCAGCCAAGCACTAAACGCTCAAAGCAAAACCGCATTGCTGGTTGGAGCCTCGGGGTTTTTCTTACGCAGCAAATCTTCCACATCGCCAATCTTGTCGCCCAGCAGATTGATCTTACGCGGCAAGCCCTTGAATGTCCGAATCCGCGCGGCGGTTGACTTCGAAATCCAGTTCGCTGCGCAGACGGTCTTTGGTGTCCTGGCGGTTCTGGCTCATCATGATGACCGGCGCCTGTATGGCCGCGAGCATCGAGAGAAACAGGTTCAGCAGGATGAAGGGATAAGGGTCCCACGGCGCTTGCCCGAGAGATCACGTTGAGGCTGGTGTAGACGACCAGAACGACGCCGAACGTGATGATGAAGGTCCAGGATCCGCCGAAGCGGGCCACAGAATCGGCGATACGTTCGCCGAAAGTGGCCTCTTCCTCGATCACTTCGTTCGGGTTGCGGCTGGCGCGGACGCGCACCAGTTGCTGCGAGGCATGGAACTGGCGGCCCAGCACGGTCAGCATGTCCATGCCGGCCATGGGCTTGCGCTGCAGCAGAATGGCGATGTCGTTGCGGTCCACTTCGAGGCAACTGGTTTCTTCAATGGCGATGGCGTCGGTTTGGTGCGGCGTCTGATCCAGCATGGAGGCGAAGCCGAAGAACTCGCCGGGCGCCGGTTCGTCCACGACGACCTCCTGCTGGTCTTCATCCACGGTGGTGACCCGGACCGCGCCTGAGACCATGACGTAGGCTCGGCCGCCGGCATCGCCGATCTTGTAAATGCGCTGGCGGGGGGCGAAGGTCTTGATCTCGACCTGTCCGGCCAGAACGCGCGGCCTCTTCATCGTCGAGCAGGGCAAACAGGGGAACTTGCTTCAGGACGTCGGGATTGCAGGCCACGGGGCATCACCTCTAGTAAAATTTAAGATCGCTCAGCCGGAGAGGATTTCATAAGTACGTGAAGGCGACAATGGGGTACACACTGAGATTGAGACAAGATATCCACAGGTGTTTTTTAGCCATGCTTTGAGGACTTCCCAAATTGGGCCAAAAAATCAACCAAAATGGCGTTTACCGGGCCGATTCCGGGCAGGAAAAATTGCCTTTTTCATGCTATAATTTCTTATATCTGTCGGTTCCGTAAGTGTTAGTAATTTCAGTCATTTAAAGTCACTTCGGGGCGTCGGTACGGCACACCAGCCAGGGCTCAAAATATCGGCAATTCTCATGGAGCAGAATGGCCACAAAAGAGATCGCACCCATCGCAGAAACTACGACAAAAAACGGTAAGCTGACTGCCATTAACGGAGGCAACGGCGACTATAACGCCGACTCCATTAAAGTTCTCGGCAACATGGAGGCGGTGCGTAAACGTCCCGCCATGTACATCGGTTCAACCGGTGAGATGGGATTGCACCATCTCGTTTATGAAGTCGTCGACAACTCTGTCGACGAAGCACTCGCCGGACACGCTGACAAAATTGATGTCACCATTCACATTGATAATTCCATCACCGTCGTGGACAACGGCCGCGGAATTCCCGTGGACATTATGGACATCGACGGCGAAAAGATTCCTGCGGTGCAGGTTGTGCTGACAAAACTTCATGCGGGCGGAAAATTTGACGCGTCGTCCTATAAAGTTTCTGGCGGATTGCACGGCGTCGGCGTCTCCTGCGTGAACGCGCTCAGCGAAGAATTTGGCGTTGAGATTTGGCGCGACGGATTTACCTGGGAGCAGTCGTACTCCAAAGGCGATCCCACCACCAAACTAAAAAAAGCGGGCGCCAGCAAGAAGCTCGGCACCAAAATTCATTTTCTTCCAGATAAGAGCATCTTCACCGCGACCGAATACAGCTATGACACGCTGGCCCAGCGTTTGCGTGAGTTGGCCTTCCTGAATAAAGGCCTGCTCATCACACTTACGGATGAGCGTACGACGGACGCCAAGACCGGCGAGCCGAAATCCGCTGAGTTCAAATACACTGGCGGAATTGCTGAGTTCATCAAGCATCTCAACCGTGGCAAGCAAGTTCTGCACGATAAGCCGATTTACATGGAACAAGAGCGTAGCGGCGTGGTCATGGAAATTGGCATGCAGTACAACGATGGCTATTTACCAGAGT
>CAWBXL010000013.1:0-17153 GCA_963792305.1 uncultured Acidobacteriaceae bacterium
CTCCACGAATGGGCTGGGGGCCTCTTTTTGCCCAACCGCAACCGACACCAACAGCAGGACGATAATTCCCTGTTTCACTTCTTCAGACTCCGTCCCAACTCCTCGTCGTGGCTTTGGATGGTGGCATTCATGTCTTCTGCAATCTTCCGTTCCAGTCGGCCTTTATCGGTGTATCCCAAACGAAAATAAATGGTGGCCAGACTGCGGTGCGCTTCGGTGTACTCCGGAAAGTCTTTGACCAATGATTCCAGTAACTCTAGAGCTCTTTTGTCGTCGCCTTCAGCCGAGTATTGTAGGGCAAGCTGGTAACGAATGCGGATTTCTTTGGGTTGCAACTGAAAGGCTTGCGCCAAGAGGGTGTGCGATTCCTTTAGTTCGCCCTGTTGCCGAAGCATAGTCCCGAGGAACAGCAACGCGTCGAATGTGTTGGGATCCAGTGCCAAAGCCTTGCGAAATGCGGTTTCGGCCCCCGCCAGATCAGCAGTCATGAAGGCCAGTCTTCCGCGCAAGCCGTAAGCTTCCGGCAGCTTCGGATTCAGCTCAATGGCCCGATCCACTTCTTTCATGGCCCCCTTGTTGTCGGGCGCCTTCATACGGGTATAGGCCATGAGCATATGGGCCTCGGCGGTATCGCCGTTCCGCAGGATGCGTTGAATCATCGACGCCCCGCGTTCCTCCTGGCCTTGATGAAGCAGGGCGGTACCGAGAAGATAGGCCGTAGCGAGATCGTCGGGATCTGCGTCTGCGAGTGGGCTGAGAACGTCAATCACTCTTTCGTCCGCTCCCTCGCGTATATAACATTCTGCAAGTAACAAGGTCACCTGTCGTCTTTGAGGATCCTTGTCGGCCAAGGCACCGTAGACAGTCTCGAACTCCTTGAGCGCCGACACAATCTCGGCTGTCTTATAGTGAGCCAGCCCCAAGTTGAAGCGGATTCCGGAATTGGATGGTTGTGCCGCCGAAGGCAAGCTTGTATTGTTGGATGGCGTCGGGATAATGGCCTTCGTGGATCAGCGCCGCACCCAGATTGGAGCGAACGCCGGCTGCTTCCGGATGAGCTTTCAGAAAGACTTGATAGGCTTGAATTGCCTCTGTGTAGTGGCCGGACTGGTGCAATTCCACCGCCCGTTTCAGCAATTCTTCGTCGGGTTGGTTTTGTGCAGGGAGCCATCCGGAGAGACAGCCCGCGAAAAGCAAGCTGGCCAGCAATCGGTGCAACACTCTTCTAGTCTCCCGATGCATACTACAATTGGTCCCAAGTATAAACCTTACTATTCAACCTGAAAGGCTACCTTCTCTTCCGCCTTGGCTTTGCCTTGAGCGATGTCGATGTGAATCTCATAGTCGCCTGGGGTAAATTTGTCTGCCGGCAAGTTGGCAATATAGGGGATTCTTCCATCTTGCTGGACTTGAGGCAAAGCTGTCTGCGCTTCACCCAAATACTGCCCACCTTTATAAAATGCCATAGTCAGCATCGGAGGATCGGGCACGCTACGGTCAGGATAAACCGAAAAGTAAAAGGGTAGAACATTTCCCGGCCCGCCCTTGAGCGTGCCGGTCAGCGTCGGCACAACCTTTCCGCCGGGAAAATAGAACGCGTCCATCATCTGGCTGTCCTTGAGTGGATCGGTCCGGCGTACGACCACTATGTTGCTAACCGAAAGCTTCTCCGAGGATTGAGGTACAGCGATGGTACTCTTTATGACCCCAGCCTTGTTGGCGTTGCGATCCATGACTGCTGCTTCCAGGGTATAAGTCCCGGGAGATAGCTCGGTATGGAAAGTTTGCAATAGATTCCCGGCTTTATATGCCTCGATCTTGTCCTTATCAACTTGTACTGCAAAATTCTTGCTAAATTTTTCCACAATTTCGCCACCGGAGTTTTTTAACACGGCCAGCAGTGCCGCATCTACGGCTGCGGTTTTATTATCCGCCTGAGATGCGAAGGTTAATCCTTTGAGTGGCGCTTCCAAGGTGACCATGTACTCGACTTTCGGTCCGTGATCGTTGAATCGCTCGGCCGCAGCCCGGAAAACCACGTCCGCAGGGGCCGGGTTGGCGTTCAATGCGTTCAACAAGGGCAACTCGTAGGCAACCAACTGCTGTCCACTCTTAAGTTGCGGTACAGCGAAGTAACCACTGCGAGCGTGGACAACAATGTTGGGGCGATCGACTTTGACGGAGATCTTTCTGAACGAGCCATCATATACAGAGATGCGTGGGACATAAGTAACTTCGTAATAGGTGTGTACCTCGTCCATCGCGGCCCGGAGCGGTGCCTTCCAATCGTTAGTTTCGGCGATAGTCGCGCCACCAGTTTGCTGGGCGAGATCGCGGAGCCACTGGAGAGGATTGGCGCGCAAGGCGCCTTCCGCATTCTCTTGTGCGCGAGCTTGCGAGATGGATACCTCGCCTACGCCACCCTTCATTTGCTGGTCGCGAATCTCGCGTGTTGCGTTATTCATCATGTCGCGGCCAGCGTCATTCTGGCTCCAGGTCACCAGACCCTTTGTATCCACAGTGTAGAAGCTGATGTTCGCGCGGTTCGCTGCGCCAATCAGATTTTGGTATTCCTCACTCAGGACTTCCGGAATATTCAGCGAGGGATTGAAATACAGCACCACCTTTCGTCCTGGCAACTCAGCTTGCGCCCGTACCAGGCTCATGAGCGCGTCCATAGTCGCGCGCGCGTTGTACTCACGGTCGGCCGCATCGGCAGCTTCGAGCATGTCGTATTGAAGCTTGGCTATTCTCCAATTGACCATGCCTTGAATCTGTGACTGACTGGGCCCGCCACCAGGACCAGCCGTACTCTGCAACTGAGGCTCGTCCGTAGAAGCGACACGCTTCAGCGAGGACTTTACCTGAGCCGACTGGTTCGAGTATTGAATAAAAGACCAAGCAGCCGCCCTGTCGAGATTTTTGAGTAACTCGGCGTGATCCGAAGTGAAAGGTTGGATGCAATGTAGTTTCTGGTCAACCGTGAGAACAGAGAAAAATAGGTTTTGCTCGGGTGCCATGTCGAGGATGTCCTTCGCCGCCTGGCGGAAGAACCTTTTGCCTTCGGAATCGAGTCCCTCAAATACCAGGGTTACCAGTCTAATTTCCCGCATGGGATCCAGAGGCTGCGCCGTAGTCGTGTCAGACGCGCCTGCCTGCCGGGCAGTGGTCCCTTCTACCAACCGGAAAGAAGTCAGCTTCTGATCGGCTCCCTCCTCAGAGACATGAATTTCCTCTGGTTTGATGTCGCGGACCGGTTTGCCTTTTTTGTCGCGAAAGACCATGTCGAGAACAACTTCCTGTGCGGTCGTGTGAATAGTGGATGCGGGTGCTTGATCAGCGGAGCCTTGCGGTGATTGGCCCCAAGCTGCCAAACTGCACAGGCATAGTACACATCCCACGAACGAGGTGGAAAATTGCTTCATGGCGTAGACCTCCCTTGCCAACGTCAAAGGCACAGCAGAGTAAACATTTTCACCGATTAAGTCTACTCCGGGTCGGTCGATACAGCTCGAGTTTTTCTCGTCGGCGATTCCACGGCCGAGATATCCGGTGCTTATTTGCGCACGGGCGGTAGTGAGGAGTAGACCTGGATCAGGCAGGGAATGCTAACTTCATGCCAAAATTAGTGCGCGGGGCTATTATCGTCGCCTTTTGTTTTGCCACAGTATTGGCAATAGGCCTTCCTCAGTTTCTGGTGCATGCTGCTTCTCGACTTCCACATTTCACAGATATCGCACCGCGATTGCGTCTTACGTACACGTCCAATAACGATTACCGGCCTGGAGGAAGAAAGTTTTTTCCGCAGCCTATGTGTGGTGGTGTGGCAGCTCTGGACTACGATCACGACGGTCTGATGGACTTGTATTTCACAAACGGGGCGAAGTTACCCGAACTAAAAAAAACGGGTCCGGAGTACTACAGTCTCCTGCTGCGAAATAAAGGTGACGGAACTTTCGAAGATGTCACCGCAAAAGCCGGACTTACCGGCGTGCAAATGGATTTCAGTTTCGGGGTGGCGGCTGGAGACTATGACAATGACGGTTACCCCGATCTGTTCGTGGCCAATGCTGTCCGAAATACGCTCTACCACAACAATCGTGATGGCACCTTTACCGACGTTACAATTGGTTCGGGCTTGGACACCAAACCAAAAGACTTACTAAGTGTGCAGGCGGCATGGTTTGACTATGATCGCGATGGGCTTCTCGATCTTATCGTGACTAATTACACCTACTGGTCACCGGAGCGTGACCAGTTGTGTATGCAGGCTGGCATGCCTATCTACTGTCATCCGAAAACTTACCCAAGCGTAGCGCAACGCCTTTACCACAATCTTGGCAATGGCAAATTCGAGGATGTCACAGAGAAAGCCGGGTTCGGCGCCGCGCTGGGCAAGGGCATGGGCATTGCTATTGCAGACTTCAACCATGACGGATGGTTGGACGTGTTTTTCGCGAATGACACTGAGCGCAACTTCTTGTACATCAACCTGAAAAATGGCACCTTCAAAGAAGAAGGACTGCCCGACGGAGTCGCTTACAACGACGAAGGCTCCACTGTTTCGGCCATGGGCGCGGACGCTCGGGACTATGACAACGATGGCCGGCCCGACATCTTCTACAACAATCTTAGGGGCCAAGGTTGGGGTATGTTCCACAATGAACATGCTCTTCCCTTCCGATATGCTTCCCCAAGTTCCGGTATTAGCGTCCTCAGTAATAAGTATTCGGGGTGGAGCAACGGTTTCATCGATTACAACAATGATGGCTGGAAAGATCTGTACTCATCCAATGGTGATGTTGACGACACAATACCTGGTGCTCGTGAGCACGACACCATGTTTGAAAACGTCGATGGCAAACGCTTTATAGATGTGTCCGATGAAATGGGCGCGGATTTCCTGCATTCCGGGTTTCAGCGCGGCTCGGCCATTGTTGATCTCAACAACGATGGTGCCATGGATCTAGTTGTCACTTCACTCAATGAGCAACCTCGCATCCTGATAAATTCGGGGGATACTGGCAATCACTGGCTGCTAATTGACGCTTATGGACACAAAAGCCCGCGTGATCCCGTGGGTGCCGAATTTAAACTCACGACTGCCTCGGGACGAGTGCTCTATAACCAATATTCTGTAAGTGTCGGTTTTATGTCAACTAGCGATCGCCGAGTGCATTTCGGCCTAGGCGCGGAGGACAAGATCGCCAGCCTCGAGATCAAGTGGCCCAGTGGAATCGTGCAAAAACTCACGCAGGTTAAAGCTGACCAAATTCTGCGTGTGGAGGAGCCTCATTGAGAGACGGTCGGATCCCTGCGAGAGAGTAATCAATCGCCACCGCGAGCTTCGACCGTTTACGAATTCCGAACGCTTATCCTCGTAGCCTCTTTAATCCATGGATCGCAAATCATAGGCTTGCACGCGAATAACCTATTTCACTAGATCGTGCTGGAGGGATAAACGGAATTTCATGTTCCAATTTTGGAATACGGCAAGGTTTGTTCACGCTCCCCGCCGCTTTAACGCGTAGAACCACTGCTAACTTAGGGCCCCTCCGTACTTGAACCCGCATCTCAGTTAGGAGTCAGTGATATGTCACGGTTCCCTCTCTTGTCGGCCTTGATTTCAATTTCCTTCTCCGTATGCGCTTCAGCTCAACAAACCAAAGTCTTCGCGCCGCATGATCCCATAGCGCCGAAAGTGAGTAAGCCCATAGCCATGAAGCCAGCGGCACTTGGATCAATTGCCGGAGGCCCATGGATGGTGGATGCTAACTTTAAGTCAATCATCTACTTGAAAAACATCGTGGAAACCTCGCCCATTTCTGTCACACCAGTTTTACACCTCAGCAATGGCACGAAGTATCAGCTCCCTGCGGTTCAGCTGCAAGCTGCGGGAACGGCTGCATTGGATGTCAATTCAAGCCTTCAAGCTTTGGGTATCGCTCCCTACGCTACTCTCTCGGGATGGGTTGAACTTCAATACACATGGTCCTGGGTACCGCTCTGTGCTGTCATCCGCAACATAGATGTGGCCCATAGCCTGATTTTTACCTTTGGCTACGAAGCGCCTGGGCCCGCTTCGGCAGATGTATCGCAAGCTGCCAAGCCACAAGTAGCAGAAGGGCTTTGGTGGAAACAAGAGAGTAATGTCACCGGTTTTCTGACGTTAGCCAATACAACTTCTCAACCAGTAAAGGCGCTCGTACAAATTAGCGACAACCTAACCAAGGTTCTCGGAACATACAACGTCACGATTTCACCTGAGGGAATGAAAACGTTGGATCTTAAGGAACTCGAAAGCGCCCCAACCACCGAGGGCGGTATCCGCGTCAGCTACGTAGGACAACCCGAATCGCTTCTGATCAACGGCGGACTTGAGGACCCTAACGTGGGTTATTCTGCCGGCCTGCGCTTTGCCCCGCCAGTTCGACCTGCGCCCCCTATGTCACACGCCACCACACCGCAAGGAATCGCGGAGGTTGGATTGATGGCAGGCGCCGCCGATCCGATGATGCATTTTCCCGCGGGTACGACATTCACGCCGTATTCAATACTTCACAACAACTCCACTGGGCCACTTTCGGTCACTCCAACCTTGTGGTGGATGCAGGCGGGAAATGCCTCCTCGTTCCATCTGCCGCAATTCACCATGCTCCCGGATGAAACGCGTAGTCTCAATTTACCTTCATTACTTTCCTCCGCCGGGCTGAAGAACTTCAACGGCAGCTTCAATGTCGTCTTTGATACACAGGGGAGCCCAGGCTTGTTGATAGCCGGTGGCAGTGTGGACCAAACCAACACCTATGTGTTCGAGGTCGCCTCGCGCGGAATTGTGAACAGCGCAGGTAAATCGCTTTCTTATTGGAGCACGGGAAACGGGGATGACACCATGGTGATGTTGTGGAACCCCGCCGACGAAGAGCAGAATTTAATCTTCCGCGTGATGTTTGCGGGAGGACACTACGATTATCCCATTCAGCTTGGACCGAAGGTAACGCGGACATTCAACATTTCGGATGTCATCAACAGCGCAGTTCCAGACGCTCAAGGAAATACCGTGCCAGCGGGAATTCAGGAGGGCAGCGCAGTTATCGTAGGTGATCAAGCCGACAATCAAAACATATTGTTAGTTATGGATTCGGGCGTGTACAACGTGCGCAAGGCTACCTGCGGAGGAAGTTGTCAGAACTGTGATGGTGTCACCTCGGCTTTGGTATCTCTAAATCCCTTCGCCGTGGCTGTTAGCGGTCAATGGCAGGAAAATTTCACGGCGCAGTATTGCAGCGGTTCACAATACAATTTTACCGGCCAGAGCACTTGGTCTAGTAACAATACCAGCGTTGCAACCGTGCAAGGTGGGCTTGTACACGGCGTCAGTACTGGCTCTATGTCCGTTGGTGCTGGATATAGCTCCGCACCTGTCTGTGCGCCGCAATGCAGTCCTTATGGTAGCTGTCCGGCTTTTACGGGTACCGGCGGAAGCGCGCCTGGGACGATTGCTCAGCTTAGCTGCACGACTTCCGTCACACGCGGAAGTTCAACAACTTGTACGGTAACACCCACAGGAGTGACTGTTTCAAATTGGAAGTTTACAGATGGGAGCAATCACACGGTAACACGGGACACTAATCTGGGAAGCCTTACTTGGTCCGGGATTGCGGTCACGAGTGGAACAGTTAGTGTGATGGTTAGCGGGGCGACTGCACCATTGACAGCGAGCGTAACAGTTTCTCCGCGGAATAGTGGTTTTGCGTTTACGGCCGTGATTGCCAACAAGGAAACCAATCCATATACGTGTGTTTCCGGAGGCACAAGTACTGTGCTCTCGGTTAATGCCACTCCGCAGGCAGGTAATAGCAGTGCCGATGTGCTTGGTGAGTACTGCGACATTGAAAGCTATTCTTATAACTTTATTACTCTGACCGATCATGGTCCAAATCAAGGATATTCGTACATCACAAATGCGACGAACAATGCATCGTTTCATTGGATTATTGCTAACGACGTGGATAACCCATCGTCTCAGTTCTACCAAGCTCAGTGCGGAAATTATAATGCCAGCACAAATGCAGGTTTTATTGCAGGTTCGCAGTTGCGGACAAATATCACGAGGCATGAATCTGGAACAGTTCAGGGGCACTACGGGAAGTATGTTACAGCCCAGAACGACTCAACCAAAAACGTTGGAACGGGCCTAGAATCCACTGTTGATTTAAGCTCTGGAACAACATTTCAAAATTTCGTATCCAACACTCTAGTTAACCGAACTAACGCCATAAGTCAGGCTACATTAAGTCCTGATCCATATGACGCAAATCACGACCAAAATGGAGTATTTAATGGACCCATTAATTTTTCGCCGTATGCATCTTGTCAGTAGACATCTGATGCCTTGGATCTCGATCCTCAGCCTTGGGGTCCTGGCACTGGGCGCCCAATCTTTAAACGAATTAGATCTCAAGACTGCGAAGGTCAGCCAACCAGGCCTAACCATTGTGGGCGGCCGTGGAGAAGTAGGTGCGATTGGAGGGAATGGACTAGTAGTGCAACCGATCAAAGTGGATGTAATAGTAAGTGATTTATCAACGTGCAAGGCAGGAAATGTTGAACTTACGGTACGTATCTTAAACCACTCGAACAAGCCAATCAGTTTGCCTTGGAGTTCGGATGGTGCCACTATTGTAAATCCTAAAGATCAGCTCGATTTGATATTTCGCGACCTTCGTTTATCCGTGTATGGGTTCAAAAAGGACGGTACCAAAGACTATGTACCATACGGATCCGTACAAATGTTCGGAATCGGCTCAGAGAGCAATACCGACCTACTGCTTGAACCAAACACGACGGCAGTTCTGCGCAATGTGAAAGCATCCGGCCCTGCTGAAGCGTTGTGCCAAAAGAAATTTGTTGTCACAGCTACGCTTTCCGCCCACAAATTGGAAAAGGCCGAAGGCGGGTTCACGTTGGATTCTCGTGTAGCGTGGCGGGTAGAGTACCCATGACGCGAAAAATCGAGGGCCACTTTGGCACACTCTCAGCTACTGACATGAGATACAAAATCGCAATATCCACTTTTTCCCTTTTCATGAGATCCATTCTTCCCTGTGCGTCCGAGACAACCAGGGTTAGTGGCTATATCCGCGATTTTTCAGGGAAAGCGCTAGCAGACGCTGGTTCCTTTTTGAGAGGAGTACGCGGTCAATCCATTGCCCTAAGGAGGTTCTGTGACATTAATGTCGAGATTCGGAATGTTGCTTCTGATCGTTTCTGCAGGTTGCGCTCCGATTGCGCTCGGACAGACCTCGAACTCTGACACAGAGATCGAGGCAAGGATCACACCGTCTAGCGTCTATGTACCACTACACCAACCTGTTGAAGCGAGTCTCACAATTCAAAATGGAGATCTTGGCAGCGTGTCGTTTAACCTCGGGGATGATCGCGAGATGGGCATGAAAATGCACGTTATATTACCCGATGGGACAGATCGTACAGGTCGGATTTCACCACATGAAGGCCTAGCTCGGGTAGGTTTAGTAAGTTTGGAAAGGAACAAGGCCTATTCTCAAAAGCTCGTACTCAATCGCTGGGTAAGTTTTGATCAAGAAGGTACGTACCGCGTCACAGTGGTTTTCGACAATGCTGCTACCTTAGCGGATAGCAGAAAGAAGCAGTTGGACAATGTGACTATTGTGGTCAATGTCGGCGAACCCAGTGATGAAGCATTGAAAAATTTTTGTGCCGTGAATCTGAAACGACTTTTGGAGGCACAGGGATATGTTGAGGCAAGGGATTCGGCACAAGTTCTCCGATACGTTTCTGATCCAATTGCGGTGCCCTATTTGCAGCGTGGCCTTGTTAGCCCTTTTCCAATCCAATCGTTACTAGTCGACGGGCTCGCAAGAATTGGTACATCACAAGCAGTTAGCGTACTACTAGATCAACTAAAGCGTACGCCGGCCAAAGAGTCTTCCTATCTTCGATCAGTGCTAGCGGCAGCCCAAGAAAAATCTACTGATCCCGATGTTCGAATGCGTATTCAAGAGGCGCTACAGGTAAGACCATGAAAGACAGCGGATATCGTTCTAATCTGAGCAGTTTTTTTGATTGAAAAATCGAGGACAGATGGGCCTGTGACTAAATTTATTTAATACGAAATGGCAAAAAACACGGAAAAACACGGGAAAAAACACGGGGACAGACGGGACGTACCCTAAAGATTTCTAAAAACTAAAGAAGCTAGTCAAAATTTTAGCTGAACTTTATGTTCACGATACGTCATGAGAACAACCACAAGGTTTTTCCTACTAGCAATTACGAGTCTGTGCCTTCCGTCAAGCCTTCATGCGGCTTCTCCTGAGAAGAACCTGCTTATCCAGTGGGACAACGCCACCCTCCAAGGCATACGCGACGCCAAGCTCGGCGCACCGATGGTGGCGCGCGCTTTAGCCGTAGCTCACACCTGCATGTACGATGCCTGGGCAGCTTACGACGAGCATGCCGTAGGAACGCAGATGCAAGGGGCATTGCGCAGGCCGGCTGCAGAACGAACTGAGGCCAATAAAGGAAAGGCCATTAGCTACGCCGCTTTCCGTGCTCTTTCTGATGTATTGCCTGTGGACACAAACTCAGTTTATGTCCCACTCATGAAGAGCCTGGGCTATGATCCCGCCGACCATTCAACCGACATAGAAACACCATCCGGAATCGGCAATGTTGCCTGTGCCGCAGTGATTGAATTTCGTCATCATGACAAATCGAACCAGCTCGGCGATCTCGAGTCGGGAGTCTACTCCGATTGGACTGGCTACAAAGCGGCAAACAAACCAACTGCCGTTCCTGTGCAAACCCAGATGTCGGATCCCGATCACTGGCAGCCGCTGATTTATGTAAACGCTTATGGCGATTTGGTCGGACAGAAATTTCTCGGAGCACAATGGTGTTATGTAACTCCATTTGCACTGTCTAAGGGAGAGGAATTCCGCGAGTTGGCGGAAACGGAAGGACCTGCCAAATACGGATCGCCGGAATACGAAGCCCAAGCGAAAGAATTAGTTGACCTCAGTGCGGGCCTGACCGACCAACAAAAAGCCATTGCCGAGTACTGGCTGGACGGGCCAAACTCTGAACAGCCCCCGGGCCATTGGGCGCTCTTTGCGCAATATATATCGGAGAGGGACCACCACACTCTCGACGACGACGTAAAGATGTTTTTCGCATTGACCAATGCGATATTCGATGCAGGGATCGCATCATGGGACATGAAGCGTGCGTTTGATTCCGTACGCCCGGCCACAGCCATCCCTTTTTTGTATAAAGGAAAAAAGATTCGCGCATGGGGTGGGCCGGGAAAAGGTACGGTGGAAATGGACGGTTCGCAGTGGATTCCATATCAACCCAAGACTTTTCCAACTCCCCCCTTCCCTGATTATGTCTCAGGTCACAGCACCTACAGTGCGGCCGCCGCAACCATTCTGGCTAATTGGACAGGCAGTGACCATTTTGGGTATTCCATTACGATCCCTGCGGGAAGTTCGCGGATTGAGCCCGGCACCACTCCGGCCCACCCAGTCGTTCTAAGTTGGCCTTCATTCACTGAGGCAGCCGATCAGGCAGGCATGTCACGGCGCTACGGCGGAATTCATTTCGGGCGGGCCGACTTAGTTGGAAGACAGCTTGGACGCTCGGTCGCGGCCAAAGTGTGGTCGAAAGCTCAAGCCTACTTTGCTGGAACTCTGAACGGCCAAGCTCCATCTTTCGCCATCAATAGCGTTCCTAAATAAAGTCATCAGCAATCAAGAAAATCAATGCTGCCCCCCAATTTCGTCTGCCGGGTGGCCGCATATTGCAAATTTCTTCTGCCAGCCAATGGCAGTATACTTTGGGCGAATGGTTCGTATGCGTATTTGATCTGTTTACTGCTTGCGATGCCGTTGGCTGTTCCGCTCAAGAACTCGCCCAAACTGTATCTACGCCTGCAACCAGCCCTGCCATGTCTACCGCTCCTCACAACCGCTCAATGCACAAGAGTTGCGCGACGTCAGCGTAGTTTCGGTAGTCATCGCTAATCTTGATCCCCGCGGACGCAAGGTTGCAGTGGATACCATGCACGAGTTCGTAAAGAACGAACTGCGGTCCAACACTTATGTCGGCGTGTATATGCAAGACGTAGTGATCGGGCTACGCAAAAATCCAGGTATACACCAATGACCCGGAGCGAGTCGCTAGTGGGGTGGAGAGGGCTGCGAGCGTTGTGGATCAGCGGTCGGTCGCTGTAAGGTGCGTGGCAGCACGGTCCAGCTTCACGCCAGGATAGATCGCGATGCGGTGTGCACGCATGGTGGCCTGCATCGTCTGTCCGGCGTTCGCAGTGGCAATGGCGTTCGATTTTCCCACTGGCATGTGGCATTCAATGCACTTACCGCGAATGGCATTGCCCATGCTGCGATACTCTCCACATGCTTTCACTTGGTGACAGGTAAGGCACCGGCTTGAGAATGCGTCTGCGTTCTCCTGCGTCTGATGTACATCATGGCAAGTAGAGCAGGTGAGCTTCCCCGAGCGGAAGCACTTGCTCTGTTCGAGAGCGCCCACCTGATTGCCGTGGACGTCGGCTGGCGCATCGGGTGGAGGCGGGGTGATCTTCAGGTAATCATTAACGTCGTCCCCCACGACAAAGCTCATCGGAGTCTTAATTGGATGTCCGCCGCCGGCGTGGCACAGCGCGCACAGGCTCATCTGCTGATCCCGCGACAGCCGCGCGGGATTTACGATGGCTTGCTCGGACGAAGCACCGCGCGGAGGCTTCGCTGAATGCTCGCGCTTTACGTGGAGTGCGCCGGGGCCGTGGCATCGTTCGCAATCGATTCCAAGCAGGAGATGATCCTTGGCGTAACGGTTCACGGGCATGGGCTGCCAGACGAAATAGCTTGCGTGACATTCAAGACAGCGCGGCCCCACCGAACGGTCCCAGTGAAGCTCTCCATCCGGGTAGCCGGGACTATTGACCCAACGATGGGCGTAAGTCCAGTACGACACGGGCAATTCGAAAAGCTTATCGTCTTGCCAATAGAGATAGGTCTGTCCGTGCCGGCCGGCGCCGACCACAATGTCGATCCTCTTCATCTCCGATTTCGGGTTCTGCGGATCGGAGAGATCCACGGCGCTCTGGTAGAAGCCGTCCGGAGGGGCCGCGATCATGACGAAATCCAGATTTGGGTTACGGGTGTGCAGCCTGGCATGATCCGCTGAGAAGTCGCCAACGATTGTCTTCGCAGTGGCCAGGCTCGAATCGAGCGCGTGTGGTGTGCTGGCGTAGGCCTTAGCCAATTTTGCATGACACCGTGCGCAGGCGGCTTCGCCGGCATAAGAGCTTAACGGCGGCACTTTTGTCTGGTCGAGCAGTTCAGGGGGAAGAGACCCTTGCTGCGCGACAATGGGGCACAGCGCGAGCAGAAGCATCAGCAGCAATACGAAGCTACCAAGACTTCGTCGGCTCACACCATTCTCCTGATTCGATCCATCCACATGGAAACGTTGATTATAGCGGAGCAACGCGACGCGAAGATGTTTAGTAAAGATCAGAAATGCTGTCCTAGATTTGTCCCCTGTCCCTAATTTGTCAGCCAAATTTGTCCAAATTTTAACTTTGTTGTTGGTGAAGGAGGGAAAACCGCAGCCGCCCCAGTAGATGCGGATTGATAGCACTGAATATGCCGTAGTGGAGATTTTTACGAATCTTTACAAACGTTCTTATTTCTTTACAAAGATCCATCCCTGCTCTCAGTATCATCAACCAGGCTCGCCAGTCCTTCCGACCCCACATATGGTCCGTTTTCTTGCAGTTGGTTTAATCTGTATTTCTCTCCCACAAGTTCTAGCAGTAGCTGAGATGCCCGCAACTGCCGTGACGCAAATGACCACTGAAGAACACCTTGCGAAACCAGGTTGGTGGCCTCGTAAAGGAGATGCTTCGCGGAGCGATTATGTAGGGGCAGAAATTTGCGCAGAATGTCATTCCGCATTGGTAAGCAGTCAACAGAAGCATGCCATGGCGCATACCTCCTCGCGGGTCACGAATGCGGCAGACGTCACGCAGGCAGTGCATTTTACCAATGGACCTGCTCGGTACTACCGGGCTCGCGGTGGCGGAGCATCAGCTCGGCGGCTCCCGCGAGCCAGTGGCCGCGGACGACGTCGTCCGGGATCTGCTCCGCCATCAGCGGCAGGCCCCAGCGAACAGCCCGTCCAGCACGGGCCGGAGCCCTTCACCGCGCGGCGTCAGCCGGAAGAGGGTCGTGGCGACGGCGGCGGCGCCTCCTCGCGCGCGATCACGCCGGCTGCTCGAGCCCGCGGAGCCGGTCCGCGAGGAGGTTGGACGCGACCCCCGGCAGCCCGTCGCGCAGATCGGTGTACCGGCCGCCCCGCGGAGCGCGAGCTCGCGGACGATCAGCAGCGTCCAGCGGTCGCCGATCACGTCCAGCGACTTCGCGATCGCGCAGTACTCCGCGCAGGACCTCATCGCCGGGCCGACTCTAGCAGTCGTAGCTTGAGTTTCTTGTCTCCTCGGTTTAGAACCTTGTCCAGACCTTCGACAGGAGACAAGAGCCCATGACCAAGCAGCAAGCCGGCGGGATCGAGACCGCCATCGCCCGCGACGACGCCGCCGGCGGCGTACGAAGGCGCGGGTCGCGCTCCCGAACCTGCGCCTGTTCGTGATCACGTGCCTGGATCCGCGCGGCCGGCGCCGACGAGCATGATGTGGTCGGTGTAGTCCATCACCGCCTTGGCGACGGCGGCGGGCGTCGCGATGTCCTCGAGCGCGCCGACGGCGCCGGCGCGCTTCGTCGGCCCGTGCATGCAGCTGGCGTCGAGCTGCACGACGCCTTCCTCGTTGGGCAGCCCGCCCAGACCGACGGACTGGTCCGCGGGTCGAGCTCGACGACCTGCACGCCGGCGACGGCGGCGTCGAGAGGATCGCCGCCCTTCGACGATCATATCCCAGGCGACCTGGATCCCGCGCTTGCCGCTCGGGTCGCGTTGTAGCCGTTGGTCGCCGAGATGATGACCGGGCGGCCGGCGAACGCCTTGGGGATGAGCTCGGCGCGATCGGTGACCGTGATGTGACGGCATGCGCCGGTCGCGAGCTTCGGGAGGGCGAGGCCGGCGGCAGCGGCGGCGCCGGCGCCGAGGAAATCACGGCGTGAAACGGACATGGAGAACCCTCGAGAGTGAGGACGTGCAATCATAGCGCGTCCGTAATCGGGCGTCATGCGAGGCCATACTCGGGTACGGTCGCTAGGCCATCTGGTCCGAGCTGCCTAGCCCCAGACCTAGGCCTGAGCCTAGACCTGGAGGCCGCATGCGACCTCGCGATTACCTGACGCTACCGTCCGCCCGATTAGCTTGACTCTCCCATGTCTACCGCCTCGATCCGCGACCGACTCCGCCAGGCCCGTTCCTCGAGGGCGTCACCGACTCGGCGCTCCACCAACTCGCCGAGCTCGTCGTGCCGACGACCTACGAATGCGACGAGCTCCTCTTCGAGGAAGGGTCGCCGCGCAAGTGCATGGCGATCATCGACACCGGCGCGGTCGCGATCGAGAAAGCGCACGACCGGACGGCCGGTGCGACTCGTCACGCTCGGCGCCGGGCGAAGCGGTCGGCGAAGGGCTGCTGCTCGACGACTCGCCGCACGGCACGAGCGCGCGCGCGCATTCAGCGGACCGAAGCGCTACGTCGCTCACGCTCGAGAGCGTGCGCGAGATGGTGAAGGAGCATCCGGCGCTCTACGCCGCGCTCGTCGGACGCGCGGCGCGCGTCGATCTCGCAGCGCCTCGCGGCGACCGACGCGACGCTCGTCGGCCGCGGACGCACGCTCGGCTTCACCGGCGCGCGCGACGCGCACGCGAGCACGATCTGCTCGGCGAGCGCGACGTGCCGGACGACGCGCTGTACGGCGTGCAGACGCTGCGCGCGATCGAGAACTTCCCGATCACCGGCATCGCCGCTGCGCGAGTTCCCGCGTGCTGATCGACGCGCTCGCCGCGGTGAAGGAAGCGGCGGCGCTGCGCGAACGCCGAGCTCGGGCTGCTCGACGCAGAGCATCGCCGACGCGATCGTGCGCGCGGCGCAGGAGATCCGCGCCGGCCGGCACCACGAGCATTTCGTCGTCGACATGATCCAGGGCGGCGCCGGCACGTCGACGAACATGAACGCGAACGAGGTGATCGCGAACCGCGCGCTCGAGCTGCTGGGCAAGCGAGCGCGGCGACTACGCGAGCGTGCACCCGAACAACCACGTCAACCTCAGCCAGTCGACGAACGACGTCTATCCGACGGCGGTGAAGCTCGCGCTGCACCGACGCGATCGAGGAGCTGCGCGACGGCGATGCGCGAGCTCGCGCGACGCGTTCCTCGCCAAGGGCGAGGAGTTCGCGCCGCTTCATCAAGATGGGCCGCACGCAGCTGCAGGACGCCGTGCCGATGACGCTCGGCCAGGAGTTCACGCGCCTTCGGCCACACGATTCTCGAGGACGTCGATCGGCTGGGCGAAGCGCAGGCGCTGATCCGCGAGATCAACATGGGCGCGACCGCGATCGGCACCGGCATCAACGCGCCGCCGGGCTACGCCGAGATCGTGTGTCGCGAGCACTGTCGCGCAGTCACCGGGCTCGAGCTGATCACGGCGCCCGATCTCGTCGAAGCGACGGCGGACACCGGCGCGTTCGTGCAGCTCTCGGGCGTGCTCAAGCGCTGCGCGGTGAAGCTCTCGAAGATCTGCAACGATCTGCGGCTGCTGAGCTCCGGGCCGCGCGCCGGACTCGGCGAGATCAATCTGCCGGCGATGCAGCCGGGCTCGTCGATCATGCCCGGCAAGGTGAATCCGGTCATTCCCGAGGTCGTGAACCAGGTCTGCTTCGACGTCATCGGCGGCGACGTCACGGTGACGATGGCGGCCGAGGCGGGCCAGCTGCAGCTCAACGTGTTCGAGCCGGTGATCGCCTATCGACTGCTGCGCAGCATCGAGACGCTGACGCAACGGCTGCGTCGTGCTGCGCGAGCGGTGCGTCGACGGGCATCACGGCCGAATCCGCGACGGATGCGGCAGTTCGTCGAGCATTCGATCGGCATCGTCACGGCGCTCGTGCCGG
>CAWBXL010000014.1:0-14043 GCA_963792305.1 uncultured Acidobacteriaceae bacterium
CTGGGTGACGTCGTGGCCGGCAACACCTACGACGTGGACCTGTCGTCGGTCGTGACCGGCGATGGACGGGTCGGCCTCCGGGTGACGAACCCGTCGGCGGACGGAGCGTTCTACGTGTCCGGGCAGGGTTCGCAGGACGAGGCGCCACGCTTGGTCGTGACGTGCGGGCGGAACGCCGACCTCTTCGACGGAGCCACCCGCGACGACCGTTCCCCCGCCCGCGACGAGCTCGACCACCACCACCACGACGACCGCCCCACCACCGCCCGACGGGTGTGTGCGGCGGAAGGGGCGCGGCTCCCGCCCAGTACCAGTCCGTGGTGGTGTTCTCGTTCGAGAATCGGACATGGGCGGATGTCGGTGGGCCAGGGTTCGGCGATGCCATGCCGTACCTTCTGACCTCGGCCAGCTCCTGCTCGTCCTTCTCCTCGCTTGACCGAAACCGACCCGACGCAGAACTCCTTGACGCAGTACACCGGGCAGGTGACCGGCGCGTTCCAGCCGGGGACGGTCAACGACTGCTCGCCGACGGCCACGTGCTCGACGACCGCAGACAACATCTTCCGCCAGGCCCGGGCGCCGGGAAGACCGCGATCAACTACGTCGAAGGCGCGACCGCCGGGTGCAGCGCGTCCGGGAACGCCGCCAAGCACATCCCGACGCTGTATCTGTGGGGTGCGGACGACCGGTCGGCGTGCGCTGCGAACACTCGGCCGTACAGTGAGTTCGACCCGAACCATCTGCCGAACTTCGCCTTCGTCACTCCGACCCTCTGCAACGACGGGCACGACTGCTCGAACGCGACGGTGGACGCGTGGGCGCGGGCGAACGTGCAGCCGGTTCTCGACTCGGCCGCCTACCAAGCGGGCCAGGTCGCGGTGTTCATCTGGTACGACGAGGATGCCCCGGTTCCAAACCTCGCAGATCGCGCCCACCGGCAGCGCCCGGTCCGTTCGCACCAGCCGGTCACCGTATGCCTCGACGCTGCGCGGCGTGGGAATCCATGCTCGGCCTCCCCTGCCTCGCCAACGCCTGCTCGGCCGTCGACATGAGGGCATTGGGACACTTCTAGTGTGCTGCGAGGACACTGGTCCGCCTCGCCGCTCCCTGCTACCGATGCGAGGCTGAGTGCCCATGACAATCGTGCCCAAGTAACAGCCCCGCCTGTCCCAGAACGCCGGCACTGGGACACGAGCCCTTGTTCGCGGCCCCGGCTGTCGGCCGTGTTCTCTCGGTCAGCCCGCAGACTGGGTAACTAGGTGGTCTATACCGAGCATTTCCGCTTGGGATTCACTCTGGGCCACAATGCGGTTCGTGCTACGGGCTTATGTGGGCACTCTGGCGATCATCGTTGTTCCAGGGTTGCTCGTGGTGTCGATCATCGGGCTACGGATGCGCGAACTCTTGACCTGGGCGGCAATCCCGGCGTACTCAATCGCGTCGGTGTTCTTGCTGGGCGAAGCCACGAATATTCTTCGACTGCCATTCGGCCTGCCGGCGTTCGCTCTGCTCCTTTTTCGTTCTGGGAAGCGCTCTCGTCCTCGGTGCACTGCCCCACCATCGACACCTGCCACATCCACCCCGGCGAGACCTTTGATGGCGTCACGAGCGGCTCATTCGTGGCTCAGAACCACGGAGTACCCGTCGCACCTGCGCCTCTCCCTCACGGCGACCGATTCGGGCGGCCTCGTGGCAGACGACGTTCGTCGACCTCTACCCGCAGACCAGCACGCTGACCCTCGCTTCCAGCCCCGCCGGGTGCGACGCTCGCGCTCGGAAGTACCAGCGGCGTCGCCCCGTTCAGCACCACCGTCATCACCGACGGGCTCCAGTCGATCGACGCGGCCCGATCAGACAATCGGCGGTCAGGCGTACCTCTCGCCGGCTGGTCCGACGGCGGCGCCGCCTCCCATGACGTCGTCGTCTCCGGAGACACCACCCTCACCGCGAACGTCCCCACACCATAAGAGGTGTACGAAGCCTGAAGGCACTGCCGTGCAAGTCGCGCAGCTGGCGCGTCTGGTGGTCGCGTTCGGCGAGGTTGGGCACGTTTCGCGCTGCGTCGGCGTAGAGGCCGCCACTGGCTGCGGTCCTGATCCGCGAGCACGATGCTGCCGTCCGGTCGGCGAGGTTGGCGTCGTGGTCGCATCCGCCATGGGCCTTCGGGATGACGTGGTCGACCTCGGTGCTCGTTGCTCGGCCACATGATCTGCGGCTCTTCGGTCGCGGCAGAGGATGCGTTGCTGCTGGCGGCGCCAGCCAGGCGGGAGCGGTCGACTGCGATTCGTGTTCACAGGCCACGGTCGCACGCGCCCTTCTGTTTGACCGGTCGACGGCTGGGTAGGGCGTGATCGGGACAACGGCGTCCCTCGGAACCTCTCCCAGTTCCACCCGGCGCAGAGGTCGCTCACGGGCTCCTCTCTTGCCGGCCGGACCGCCATGCGGGGGCATCAGGCGCCCTGGTCCTGGGCTTGACGTCGTCGTCGATGTACTACCGGTAGGGGCGGATGCATTCCTCGGCCTTCGCGGCGACCCGGCGGCTACCTCGTCGGCCTGGGCTCGTTTCTCGACACGGCCTGGAATCGCACGCGGTCGTGATCGAAGCTGGGCCAATGCCACGGTTCGGATCCCGGGATGGGGCGCGACGACGTCAGCGACCCGAGCGGCAACAGTGTCGAGCTAGTCCACTACACACGCTGAACAGCGCTGGCGTCACCGGTGAACAGTGGCCTGGCCCATCGTGATCGGCACGGGTGACGGTGGTGGCGTTGTTCGTCACCGTGCCACGCAGCTGCCACCTCGACATCGGCCCGCTGCTGAAGAACGTGGTCATCGGCCAAGGCGGACGTTCCTCGGTCGCCCAAGACAGGGTGCACCAGCGCCCACCGGTTCCCAACCACGAGGAGAACCTCGTCGCAGTGCGTGCAGCGGGCAAGGACGACCCAGCCCACATCCGCAAGCACGTGCTCAGCCTGGCTTCGCGCTTCAACTCGCTCGACAGCGGCTACTGGACTTGCGCTTCGTCGACACCGGCACGCAGGTCGATCCATGGATCGCTGACGACGGGGCCTTCGCTCTCCACCGACAGAGATTGCTCATCCGAACAGTGCGCCCGCCGTCCTCTCGCGGATCTGGCAACCAGCGGAGCGCAGCCGTAGTCTGCCGACATGAGCGTCGTCGATGACCTCTTGGCGAATCCCGGCATGTACGTCGGTGTGGACACCGTCGCCGATTCAGATCTTCGTGCGCGGCGCGGCTCGTCGTCACTCCGCTGCCGGGTGGGGCCGGCGTCACCCTCGACTACGAGATCCTCAACGGATCGACGCCGGATCGAGTGCTCGGCCACGTCGAGCACACCGTCCTGGCACGAACCCATGACGGTGCCACGATCATGGTGATCGGTCATCCACATGCCCAGTCGGTGGCGGTCCTTCGCGAGACGACGCCCGGGACCTTCGAGCTCGGACCCGAAGGCTCGCCGTTCCCCATGAGGGTGCTGCTGTCCGTGCCCGCACCGGGACGGCTCCGACACTCGTGGTGGTACGGACGACCCGGAGGCGAAGCGATCGAACGCGACGTCTCGGAGCTCACCCGAACGACCTGAGTTCGATCGACTCCAACGTCACCCGGCTGATGCTCGGCGTCGACCGGGACTCCGAGATCTGCGGCGTGTCTTCGACAACTCGTCAGCCTCATCACCGGATCGCGAACCTCCTCCACGGCGAGGAGCTCATGACGTCGTCGTCCCGTCCGGCGCACACGATCCTGTTCACCGACATCGTCGGATCGACGACCACGACGCACACGCCGGGAGACGCCGATACGCACGCGGTGCTCGACCACCAAGGCCAGCTCATCGAACGGACCGTCCGCCGCCACGGTGGCTGGCTGGTGAGGACCACGGGTGGCGCTGGCCACGTCGTTCAGTCGTACTGCTTGAGCAGCTAGCGCCAGGTGTTCGGCCGGGCTGACGGGCAGCAGAGCGGACGTGGGCGCCGCGCTCGATGTTGTCGACGTGGTCGTGGTTGTCGATGGTGGCGGCGAGCTGCCCCATGGCTTCCAAAGGCTGGCGTACGGTGGTCAATGGAGGGGTATACAAGTCAGAAGCTGCGATGCCGTCGAACCCTACCACCGAACAATCTTTCGGGACGCTGAGGCCAGCCTTGTGCAGAGCACGGATGACGCCGAAGGCCGACAAATCGTCAAACGCCATGATCGCGGTGAAGGGGATTTTCCGCCGCAAAAACTCTTCGGTGAATTTGTAACCGGCGTGGAAGCTGGAGAGCGGATCACGCGATTCCGGCAGATCCAGTATGAGCTTTGGATCCAGTTCAAGATTATTGGCTTTAGCAAAGGAGCGGACCCCAGCCCATCGCGGGACGCTGTCACCAAGCGTTTTGGGGCCGCGGATAAACGCGATTTTGCGGTGGCCTTGTGAATAGAGGTGCTCGATGGCGCTGTGCGTGCCGGCTTCGTTATCAACGATCACCGAACTGATAGAGCCGTCTTGCAGCTCGCGCCCGATCATGATGGTCGGGATGTTACTTTTTTCCAGATCGCCAAGTACGTCAATATCTACGAACAGCCAGTTGGCGACGACGATTAGCGCCTCGACACGGCGGTCGAGCAGCATTTCCAGGTAGCGTTCGAAGCGGCTGCGCTCGTTGTGCACGTCGGTGAGAATCGGCAGATAGGAAGACTGGTAAAGGGTACTTTCGATTCCGCGCAGCACCTGCACACAAAATGGATCGGTCATGTCGAATACCATGACGCCCAGGGTGTGGCTGCGATGGCTGCGGAGTGAACGGGCAAACAGGTTCGGGCGATAGCCTAATTTTTCGGCGGCCTTATGGATACTTTTCTTGGTACTGTCCGGAATGTAGCGAGCGAGCGGAGCGTTGTTCAGGACCAGCGAAACAGTGGTGGAGGAGAATCCGCTTTCCTTGCCCACATCACGGATGGTGACCACCGAACTTTTTCGCCGCGAGTTCACTGCTTGCTCCGTTGAGAGATTTACATTACGTCGATGCTGGGGGAAACTACAACAGAGAGTGAAACCACTGTCAAGTTTCCAGACCATATCGCTTCGTATGCTGGTCAGGATTGTCCTGGCCGCCTGTTCGCTTGGGTGTTCGGTCGGGCAGGTGCAGACGGGCAGTGCGGGTCCTGCCGAGATATTTCAGCGCGGCCAGCGAGAACTGCAACAGGGACATCTGGATGAAGCGGAACGCGACTTTCGCCGTGTTCTGACTCTAGATCCGAATGCCGCTTCGGCTTACGCCAATCTGGGCGTAATTCACATGCGCCGCAAGCAGTGGAGTGCCGCCTTGCAGGCGTTGCATCAAGCTGAACGCATTGCTCCCGAGATGACCGGCATCCGCCTCAACCTCGGACTTGTGTACTATCGGCAAAATCACTTTCAGGCGGCCATTGAGCCGTTCACCTCGGTGGTGCGCGATGCGCCACAATCCGCACAGGCGCGTCATCTTCTCGGGTTGTGTGATTTTTTTACTGAGCGTTACAAGGGAGCGGCAGAGATGCTTGAACCTTTGTGGCCGCAACAGTCCAGCAATTTGAGTTATTTGTATGTGCTGGGTATCGCCGCAAACAAAGCCGGGCTTTCCACATTGGAGGATCGCGCCCTTGGCCGCCTCGTCGCAATCGGGCAGGATACGGCTGAATTTCACCTGCTGATGGGCAAAGCCCTGCTTAATCGCCAGGAGTACGATGGCGCAATCCAGCAACTGAAGCGCGCGGCGGAGATTAATCCCAAGTTGCCTTTCATTCATTTCAACCTGGGCCTGACCTACGTCGAGCAAAATGACATGCAGAATGCCAAGGCAGAATTTTTGCGTGATGCGGCCCTCGAACCCGATTTGGCTGACAACTATACGGAGCTTGGTTTCGTGGCCTACCAGCAACAGGGAGATCAGGAAGCCGAGATCAACTTTCGCAAGGCGCTGAAACTGAACCCGCGAGACCCTAATGCCCACTTCTATCTGGCAAAAATTTTTCAGCACCGGAGCAAATTTGCGGAAGCCCTGCGGGAACTCGATGATGCAATGCAGCTAGCCCCGCAAAGCCAGAGTGTTCATTACGTTCGCGGCCAGGTGTTGCAACGGCTGGGTCGAAGCGCTGACGCGAAGGCGGAAATGGCCATCACCAGTCGCCTATCCAGTGAGTCAATCAACAAAAGCTTGAAAGAGCGGGAACAGATGCCGATGCCTAATCCGGAATTGCGGAATGAGCCGGAGTAAGTAGTGGTGATGCTGTTCGTAACAAGCTCTTTATTCTTTGTCATTCCGAAGCACGGTTTTTGTGCGAGGAATCTGCTTTTGTGGACGGCGTCACAAAGCTGTCGGCAAATAGCAGATTCCTCCTCTTCGCTACGCTCATCGTCGGAATGACAAAAATGAGGAATTTATTCTAACTGCCCAATACCCTGGTAATTCTGGATAAATCCTTTAGCGCGAAGCCAACGTTTTGTGTTCGGGCGAAACATTCCAGCCGTCGATGTATAGACCGCCCTGCTTGCCGGAGAGCTTTCCCGCATTAAAGCGTGCAGTCAATTCTCTCTTTTTCCCCGGCAGCAAAGAAATGTAATTGTCATCCCAGAAGATCGGCACGACATCCTCTCCTTCCGCCGAAGTTGTCACTCGCAGATGCACCATGAAAGCGACATTGGGGCTGGGATTACTGACTTGAACTTTCAATACACGGTCTGTGCCTTCCTGGAAGTTGCGGTCTGCACCGCCAGCTTCGCGGGCTGCAACTGATTAAGTCCGGTTAAATCGGCATAACTGCTTTGCGGAGTGTAGATGGTATCTGCTTTTTTCGACCAATCAACAATGTCGGGTTTACTCGAGAGCCAATAAAAATTGTCGCTCAATAATTGGTTGTGGGCGTCGAGTAGTTCCAGTTTCAGAAAATAAGTAGGAGTTGTGCTGTCCATCGCAGGCAATTGCAACGCGCGCGTACTGCTGTCGGACGCAGCATCGAGTGATGCATCAGTGGACGATTTCAGCTTGGCATCAACCGAATAGATTTTCGCAGAGACTTTCAGCCCTGGTACCGCATGGTCATATCCATTAATCACCGCCACGGAGTTGTCGTCGTACGAGTACTGCACATGCAACGGTTCACATGCTTTCTTGGTCCCGAAATATCCGCCCGCGGGAACGAGATAGTAATCGTATAAGTGCCAGATCAAAGAGGGCCATGCGTTGTTCAGCATCCACTGAATTACACCGGTCGAGTTGTACTTATTGCGCGCGTAAGCTTCAAACATCGCGCGCTGTGCCTCGTAGTTCATGGCCTGCGACTTACGCTCAAAATCGTTGAGATCGCCCGATTTTCCGTAGCGATTATTCAGGCCAGTTAAAAAACGGTCGATGGTGGTAAAGCGGTCGCCCCCCGCATGGTAATTCCAGTAATCATCAATGGGCCAAAGATGATCAGCCGGAATAAATCTCTTCAAGCTTTCTATCGGAGGTATCACCGGCCCGGGGCTGGTTTCGGTGTTGTATCCATAGGCTCCGCCCGCTGTAGTATCGTTCAGCCAATAATTGGGCGGCACATAATCGTAGGGGCCGGTCATCTTTACACCGGAGCCGCCCGTCAAAGTTGTCATTTGTTCTGACGCCGAAGAGACCGAAGGATTCGGCCAGCCGAGGTCGCTGAGAATATTCAAATACATGGTTTCAACATTCGCGGGTGGCGGATTATCACTGCCGTACAGCCAGACAAAAACACTGGGATGATTGCGTAGCCGCTCAATTTGATCGGTAAGGGATGCAGCCGCGATCTTCATGGTATCCGGTGTCCACTCGCTCCACCGCTCCCACATGTCGCAACATGTCCAGCCCGGCATGATGAGAATGCCCATCTGGTCGGCCATCTCGAAAAATTCGTCACGCTCCATGCGGCCTTCGAAGCGAATGGCGTTCAGTCCCATGTCGCGCGTGTATTCGAGCGCCGCGGATGCCTGCTCGGGTGACCACCGCAACAGCATGTCTGGCGCCCAGGCTGCGCCGCGAATCAAAACTTTGCGGCCGTTGATGAGGAATAGGCGATGCCCTTGATCCGTAATTTGTGAAGTCGCCTGCCGAATGCCGAAATTTACCTCAGCTAGATCGGAAATGTGACCGTCCGTCTCAGCGGTGAACTTCGCCGCATACATTTCCGGTGTGCCCATGCCATAAGGCCACCACAAACGTGGGTGAGATATTTTCAGCTGCGGATACTGTTGTGGTGTGAGGCTGACTGTTTTTGTTTCACCTGCATTCAGTGAAACTGCCTGACTGACGTGAATGTCGGCAATCGCGACTTGTAGCGTGCTGGTAAGCGAATGGTCCGATGAATTCACCATTTCAGCCGAGAGTGTGAGCTCCGCACTCTGATGGTCATCGGCCACGCTGGAGCGCACAAAAGGATGGCGCACCGCGACCGCTCCACTCGTGGTCAGGTAAACGTCCTTCCACAATCCCATGTCTTTATCGGGGGGCGTAGGGTTCCAATCGACCCAGGTCATACCCAAATCGTTTTTATCCGGCGCCGTAACTTCCACTGCCAATGCGTTTCGACCCGCTGCCAAATATGGTGTCGCATCAAATTCAAATATGCGGTAAGTTCCGGCGACATCCTGCGCATCGGCAACTTTTTTGCCGTTCAGCCATATGCTGGCGCGATAGTTGATCGCGTCAAAGTGCAGCCAGGTTCTTTGTCCGGCTGCAACAGTGGGAGCTACGAATTCCGTGCGGAACCACCATGAACATTTAAACGGACTGTCCTCCGGCATGGACTGGTTGGCGAAAAATGTGGCTGTCGAGTAATTCATTCCCGGAAACGACTTCAGGTTGGTGCTGAAGAAAGGATCGGGATAAGTCTTATCGGCGACCAACGCGGCCACAACGGTAGTAGGGACTTCCGCCGCGTGCCATCCGGTAGTAGAAAAGCCAGCCGTAGAAATCGCCGGTCCTTGCGCCGGCACCTGGCACGACGATTGGATCCGCCAATTC
Organism: uncultured Acidobacteriaceae bacterium; assembly: GCA_963792305.1. Classification (GTDB taxonomy): domain Bacteria; phylum Acidobacteriota; class Terriglobia; order Terriglobales; family Acidobacteriaceae; genus CAWBXL01. The sequence goes on from CAWBXL010000014.1 coordinate 9,018, forward strand.
CTCTTGAGCGGAATTTTTTCCGGCTGCATTGTGTGCAAATCAGCAGAATGGGCCGCCGGAGCGAGCAATAAAAGCAGGAAGAACAGCGTTGTGCGATTTTGCAATCGTGTTAACATTAAACCCTTTTATTAAAACGAATCAGTATTGCCATTTCTTGAATTCAGTGTCAAGCGGAAAAGCAGGTTCCGCGGGAAGGGCCATCACTATTTATGAGTGATTCCGCACCGCAACTCAAGCGAGTACTCACGCTGTCGGACCTCATCTTCTACGGGATCGTGCTCATTCAGCCCATCGCCCCGGTGCCGCTATTCGGCGTGGCGCAAAAACTTTCCAACGGCCACTTCGCCACCATCATACTCATCGCCATGTTCGCCATGATGATCACGGCTGTGAGCTATGGGCGCATGGCGGCGCTTTATCCGGCGGCTGGATCAGCTTATACCTACGTGGGCCGCGGACTTAATCCCCATCTCGGATTTCTCGCGGGATGGGCCATGTTTCTTGATTACCTGTTGCAACCGTTGATCAATACCGTTTGGATTTCAACTGCGCTCCACGAACGTTACGTGCGTCAAGTCCCATTTGCGGTTTGGGCGGCTATCATTGCCGCAGTCATAACTCTTTTAAATCTTCGCGGGGTCAAGTCTTCCGCCCGCGCCAATAAAATTTTACTGATCTTCATGTGCGTGGTTGTCGGATTTTTTGTGGTGTTGGCGATTCGTTACTTGTTTGGCACGGCAGGCTGGTCTGGACTGTTTTCGATCCAGCCGTTCTATGATCCGAAAACTTTCGACTCGCATCGCATCTGGACAGCCACATCCTTCGCGGCACTTACTTACATAGGATTCGATGGTGTAACGACCCTCGCCGAAGATGTGGAGAATCCCAAGCGCAATGTTTTACTCGCGACCGTGCTGGTTTGTGTGCTCACAGGGATTTTCGGCGGTCTTGAAGTTTATCTCGGACAGGCGCGTTTGGCCCGACTGGCACACCTTTCCCAATCTTGAAACTGCATTCATGGATGTGTGCAGCCGCGTCGGTGGTGTTTTTTTATTTAACGCCATGGGACTCGTTTTGGTTCTTGCCGCATTTGGCAGCGCACTAACTGGCGGGTTAGGCGCTGCCCGCCTGCTATTCGGCATGGGCCGCGATAATGTTCTGCCGCGTAAAGTCTTCGGTCTATCTCAGCCCGGGCAGCAGCACGCCGACGTATAACATCATCATCATTGGCGCTCTGAGTCTGGGTCGGGGCCATTCTGCTGATTCCATCGGTAATGCATACGAGCATGCCGGCGAGTTGCTCAACTTCGGCGCGTTCCTGGCTTTCATGGGAGTGAACCTGGCAACATTCTGGCAATTTGCCGTGATCGCGCAGCCTGGCTATCGGAAAAACTGGCTCAAGGATGCGATTCTGCCGTTAGTGGGGTTTGTTTTCTGCGCGCTCATCTGGTGGAACCTGAATGGACTGGCGAAAACCGTCGGCGGAATCTGGTTTGCGGTTGGATTGATTTATGTGGGAATCAAGACACGAGGTTTCCGCCAGGCGCCGGTAATGATTGATTTCAGCGGATCATAAATTTATTCGGTGATCGTCACCTTAGTGGCGATGGCGAAGTGGCCCGCCTCAATGCCTTTTTGTGCGGCCAGTCCGATCGTGATCATTTGCGCTGGGTAAAGTTTCCACGATGTGACGAAGGTCATCAGGAACTGAAGGAAGTTTCCACGGACCAAGTTCAGCCTCTTCCGCGACCCAAGCTGACCGCCCGCCGGCCTTTCGAATATCGCAAGACATATTTTTCTGCAAGGCCCGCGTTATTTCGGCCCCACCGTATACCACAGCAAAAATCTCCCGGTTCAGCATTTCCATAGGGCCATGTCGGAATGCGGCTCCGCTCATACCCTCGCTGTAAAAACGCACGGACTCTTTCAAAGTCAATGCGCCCGTGCGCACCGCTGCAAGCGAAGACCCGCGTCCCAGCAGAAATAATTGGCGTACGTCTTCGAGTTCCTCTGCGATCGTCCGCGCGTGGTCTTGCCATGAATCAAGGTAAGACCTAAATACGACGGGCAACACTTCCATTTGATTCAAGACTTGCTTGACATCTTCACCGCACAACAGCGCACCCAGGAGGCGCAACGCCATTAACGCCGTGACGTAGGTTTTGCAGGAAACGGAAAATTCCGCGCCGGCGTGAGTGAGTAGGGAAGCGAGTGCTCGTCGCGCGAGCGTACTCTGCGCTTCGTTCGTGATCCCGATCACTGCGGCCCGTCCGCCGTTTAACTCCAACAAACGGATGATCTCGGCACTCTCTCCTGACTGAGAAACCGCCACCAAGAGCGCATCGTCAGTGATCAGGCGCGGAAGATAGTGAATCAGCTCAGAAGTTTCAACCGTGACAACATTCAATCCGGCAGCCGCAAGTTGCAACTCGAGAGGATAAAGAGCGTGCAGCGATGCTCCCATTCCAGTGAGAACAATCCGCTTGATGTCTTGCTCGCGTACGCGAACGGCCAGCTGCGCCAGGGCAGGGGAAATCTCTAATTGCGGAAGCGTCGCAGCCAACGCGCGCGGCTGGTCCAGAATGTCCCGCAGATATTGTCCTTCCACAATGCGAAAGTTAGACAAGCTTTCCTCCGCATTGCTCGAAGCGATGATGCCAAACCTGGGCCGCGCCAATCAGGGCGACATCAGCACCAAGCGTTGCCATACTAATTTCCACGCATTCGTGCGGTACCAGCAGGCAGTTAAGACGGATTACTTCGTGAATGCGGTCCATGAATAAGTGCGCGCTCTTCATCACACTGCCACCCAGCAAAATCGCCTGCGGCGCAAATATATTCACAATATTGGCCAGTCCAAGACCCAGGTAATAGGCTTCATGATCGACGGCAAGCTGCGCCCACTCTTGTCCCTTTTCCGCTGCTTCGCAGACATACCGAGCTGTGATTTTTTCGGGATCACAACCGGGTGCCGGATTTTTTCGCGCCCATTGCGCCAAAGCCGGTCCGCTTGCCCAACTCTCCCAGCATCCTTGAGTTCCGCAGGTGCAAGGAGGCCCGGCAGGATCGATAATGTGATGGCCAATTTCTGGGTGGCAATGGCCGACGCCACGATAAATTTTTCCTCCAGAATCACGCTCGCGCCGATGCCGGTTCCAACCGTCAGAAACACAACTCGGCTTCTGGCTTTGCCCGAACCCCAGCGGACTTCGCCCAGCGCTGCCGCGTCCGCATCATTTTCCAAGGCAACGGTCACCCCAAATTCTCGCGCCAGAACTTCGACTGGATTTCCACCTTCCCATCCGGGTAAGTTGTTGACCTTGCCCAGCGTCCCGGTAGCAGCGCTCACTTCACCGGCGCAACCAATCCCGATTCCGCTCATTTCAACCCCCGCCTGCTGCGCACACTCTGATAGAGCAGCACGCACTCGCCGCATGGCATTATCGAAACCTTGCGGCACATCGGTGGGAAGTTCAATTTTCCGGAGTACGCGGCCGCCGGAATCCACAACGCCGACTGCAATTTTGGTGCCGCCAATGTCTACTGCGCCAGTCAGCAACTTCATTTTTAACGGGCCTGCGCTATTCATTGAATGGATTTATTAAATCGAATTAATATTGGGAGAAACTCGTTATTGTGTCAAGAAGAAAAATGCTTAAGCGCATAAGATTTTCTATTTTTAATGACGGGGTTTTCGATGACCGATGACATGTGGGTGCTCTTTTCACGCGATTTCGCTGATATATTTTCAGATTCGTCAAAATAAAGTTTTGCTGACGTGAATCATTTTGCGGGAAGCGAGGGCTAGCTTGAAGAAAGTTCGGTGGGGAGTTCTGAGTACGGCGGATATTGGAGTCAAAAAAGTTATCCCCGCAATGCAAAAGGGCGAGTTTGTCGAAGTGGTTGCAATTGCTTCCCGTGATCGGGGCCGGGCCGAGCAAACCGCGCGCACACTTGGCATCCCGAAAGCCTATGGGTCATACGAGGAGTTGCTGGCTGATCCGGAAGTTGAAGCAATCTACAATCCTCTGCCGAATCATTTGCATGTTCCCTGGTCCATCAAGGCGGCGGAAGCAGGCAAACATGTCTTATGTGAAAAACCTATTTCTTTGACAGTGGCCGAAGCGCGTACGCTTCTCGAACGGCAGAAGTCCACGGGGGTCAAGATTGGCGAAGCCTTCATGGTACGCACACATCCGCAGTGGCTGCGCACAAAAGAATTGATCAAGTCCGGCCGCATAGGAGAATTGCGTTCCATCAGCGGGTTCTTCAGTTACTTCAACCGCGACCCAGGCAACATTCGCAACCAACCTGAATGCGGCGGCGGAGCATTGATGGACATAGGGTGTTACCCGATCATTGCTTCGCGCTTCGCCTTTGGCGGAGAACCCTCACGCGTACTCGGGCTGGTTACAAAGGACAAGGATATGGGGGTGGACTATCTGACATCCGCCATCCTCGATTTTCCTTCCGGTCACGCCATATTTACGTGCAGCACGCAACTGGTGCCCTATCAGCGGCTGCATTTCCTGGGGACCGTAGGACGCATTGAAATCGAAATTCCTTTTAATGCTCCCAACCAACAGCCTTGCCGGATTTTCATCGACGATGGTGGTGACATTTTTGGCAAGAATGTCACGATGGAGACTGTTGCGAGCTGCGATCAGTACACGATTCAGGGGGATGTCTTCTCGCGTGCTGTCCGCGGAGATGGCGATGTGCCGGTTTCGGTGGCTGAAGGAATCAAGAACATGGCAGTGATCGAGGCGATATTTCGATCGGCTAGTTCCAGCAAGTGGGAAACTCCATAGCCAATCGGTCTAATGGTTTCCCGCGCGGTTGCGGGTGTTGATTTGCCGAGGATAGAATCGCCTGAAGTTGGGAAGTGTGGAGAACCTAGAGTTGTGAAGGCCTTGCCCATTTTGCGGCGCAAATTTGCCACATTCACTCATCGGCAATATTTCGTAAGCAGTGTGGTAGTTTCGCTGCTCTTTTTCTTGCTTTCACCTGCGTTATCACAAAATTC
>CAWBXL010000015.1:0-45713 GCA_963792305.1 uncultured Acidobacteriaceae bacterium
CCACCGACTGGGCTTTAGTGCAGCCTAAGGTAGCTGCCTTCACGCGCGTTTGCTCTTACGACCGCAACGGAGCTGCCTGGAGTGATCTCGGTCCCAAACCTCGGACAATGGACCAGGAAGCATTTGACCTTCATCGCCTTCTTGATGCCGCCGGTGAACGTAGACCCTATGTGGTCGTTGGTCAGTCAATCGGAGGCATGGTGGTTCGAATTTTCGCTGAGAAATATCGCAACGACGTTGCCGCCGTTGTTCTGGTTGACGCATATAGCGAAGATGCGCAGCTTTTTACAAACGGAAAGATGCAGCGGATGCGTTGTCGCTGTTAAGGATCGGCCCATTCCTGCCGTTCGGACAAGTGTGGCAGCCGCGGACGGGATGACTCCGTCTGAATTGCAACAAGCAGAAGCTTTTGTGAAGCAGTACATTGGGAACCCAAAGATCGATCCACCTTACGACAAACTTCCCCAATTCGCGCAGAGTGTACGGTTGTGGGCAGTACAGCAGCCCAAGAACTATGCAAATGATGACGACTATATGGCGGAAATCTCAGCCAGAATGTATGCGGAGGACCAAGTGCAGGAACACCCGCTCGGTGGCCTGCCCCTTATTGTTCTCACCCGAGATAAGGACAAGCACGACTACCAAGGTCCGTTGACCGCTTCACTTGTGAAGGAACATGTGGAGCAACAGGCTAGGATGGTAAAGCTTTCCACGCGTGGTAGCCAAATCGTTGTTCCCAATTCCGGGCACCAAATCGAGCTGGAAGCGCCGGACAAAATCGTGGCAGCAATTCATGAAATTGCGGCTTATAACGGGAAGTAATCATTTTCAGTTCCTTACGTGTTTCTACTTAAGTAGTGCGTCATCTATATCGTTAATTCTTCCGGGTTAACAAACGTTATGGCAACCTGCGATCACAAGATGCATATCTAATCGCCGTCCCAAGTTCCGTACAGTTTTGGAACTTACGATGTGCAGCAAATTATTAATTTCGCGTATTCACCAGCTGTGTCTTGCAGCGAACAATGAACTTCACCTTCAGCATCGCCTTCGGTCGCGTAGGGCGACCGCCATGCTTGCTGTCTCTGCCGATGTAAATCAGGAGTAAATCAGTGATGAAATCATCTGTATTACTTGCTATTGGCCTGATCGCCACTTTATGCGCGAGTCTGGCTTACGCTCAACAAACGGTTTCCCCGAACGCTTATATATATGTGATCACTAACCCTGCTTCGAATAGTTACGAGATTGACGGCTACAAAGCCGACTCCACAGGAGCGCTCACGCCACTTGCCGGTTCACCGTTCTGGAAGACCAGTAAAGTTTTGTACGCGATGGCGCACACTACGAATTGGTTTTTCGTGTCGGATGGGACGAACATCTACACGTTTTCAATCGCCTCGACTGGCGCGCTAAAGCAAGTCTCGTCGGTTGACGCGGCAAAAGACTACGAATTTTCCGGTCTCGTAGGACTGGGGTTGACACTTGATCACACTGGCGCCACGCTATATTCGTTGGCCTTCGATGGCTCCGGGGACAATGAGTTTCAGTTCTTCGCCAAAAATTCCAACAATGGTGCGCTGAGTTTTTTCGGGTCTACTCCACCCTCGGCCCCCTACAGTGACCTGGTTTTTGCAGGAAACAATGTCTACGCGTATGGCTTCACTTGCTTTCAGGCTTCGACAACTATTTACGGTCTCAAGCGTGGTGGGGACGGGAGTTTAACTCCGTTCAACCCGACGGCCTCGGTGCCGACTTTTCCCAACGGGGAGTATTGTCCAGTAGCAGCTGCGGCAGACCCTGCGAACCACTTTGCGGTGCCGATGTACCTCGCGACCACGGGACCGCCGTCTCCTCCTGCCTCGCTGGCTGTCTACAGTGCTGACAGTTCCGGAAACCTCTCTACGAAAAGCACGCGCCAGAATATGCCGACTTCCTCTGTCGGAAATGTGAATAACACGGTGGCTTCCCCCGCCGGCAACCTGGTGGCGCTGGCAGGCACGAGCGGGTTGCAAGTTTTTCATTTCAACGGGAGCAATCCCATTACGTCGTACACAGGGTTGTTGGCGGTGCACAACATTTCCCAGATACTGTGGGACAGTCACGATCACTTGTATGGCATTAGCCCTTCCGGTCTGCTTTACGCGTTTAAGATCACTGCGACTGGACACAAGCAGGCTCGCGGGCTCACCGTACTCTATTCATAATCCGCGGGCAATCACAGTTCTATCGAAGTAGGACTGGATTGTTTCTTTCGTGTACGACACCGTAGCCGCAATCATGCCGCTACATTTTTATTTTGTCTTTGATTCACTGCGAACGAACTCGGAATTCATACGATTCCAATCCAAGAAAGGGATAAAAAGTTTTTTTAGAGTGGGGGTCGAGAAATCAGAATATGATTAGGCAAGGCCCCCAATACCCCACGCAAGCCAAAACCGGGTTTGAATGGGCCACCCGCCACTTGTGACAAAGCAAATCTAAGGAGTTCAAATGCAATCTGAAATTAAAATAGGGCAACGTTTCAAGTTCAGATATTGTCCGAGAACCCTTCGCAAGAGCGGCAGGCGGTAGTCACTCGCGTACTTTCTAATACAGAGCAAGGACTCGGTCCGGAGGTGGACTACTATCTTGCCTATTGGGTGGAGGCTTGCGAACTTCCAGAAACAGAGACTCCGGCAACGCTGGTGTTCGAACGTGGAGCCGACTTTAACGTATACCTTAACGGATGTCCGGTTAGCATCACTTTGCTGGAGTGATCTTCTGGTTGGCAGCTAGAGTGGGATGCCGCGGCGTTCGAGATACGCGGCCTGGCCTTCAGATCAAGAAATTAAAAACTAGTTGAACAAGTATTTCCTCCGAGCAAGGTTCCACCCATTCGCCTTCGCTCAGGGCAGGATCTTTCGAAAGTCGCGCAAGATGGGCACCCCAGATGTAAAGTGAGTTTGGGAATTAGAATCGCTGCACGAGAGGTGTGCCATCGCCCCAAATCGGATGATAGTGAGGTGTTAGTCGAACATGGCAGTCGGCTCGGATGTGCGGATGTGGGCAACCGCAATATCAACTAATGCACATAATGGGAGAAAGATCATCTTCCGTTATGCGAAGGCATTCAGTGCGACTTTTGATCGGACATCTCAGCCCATTCGGATTATCGTTGTCTGGAAATACCAATCGGAGAGCGGCCAGCCTGTAGCTGAGGATCACCAGCTCATGAACTTGCTGGAAGACACCTTAGAGTCAGCTCTCAAAAAAGATGATGGCTTCGCCACTCTAGCACTGGTATCAACAGGCGAAGATTTGCGTGAGTGGACCTACTATACAAAGTCCGAAAGTGAATTCATGAGCCGACTCAACTACGCGTTGGGGGGAATGGCATATTTCCCAATTGAGATTCACACTGCGCTCGATCCAAATTGGGAGATGTATGAGCAATTCAAAACTGGTATCAAAGAAGTCTTTAACTGATTAAGTAAGCAATTTCCCCCTCAAGCCAAAACCGGGCTTGAATGGGCCACCCGTCCGATAACTTTTTCAGGGACAATGAATGGAGCAGCTACCTTAGCAAGAACTCGACACAGGGAGGTGACCGATGAAGGCGATTGTGGTGACGGATCAGGCTGCGGGAACGGCCGGAGTGAAGCTGGTGGAGCGGCCCGAGCCGCAGGCGGCGATAAACGACGTCGTTGTTCAGATTCATGCGTCGGGATTCACCGGGGATGAGCTGACGTGGCCCTCGACCTGGACCGATCGCGTCGGCCGTGACCGGACGCCTTCAATCCCCGGACACGAACTGGCCGGAGTGGTCACCGCTCTCGGCTATGGCACGACGGGGCTGTCGATTGGACAGCGGGTGTTCGGCCTCACGGACTGGTATCGCGACGGCACGCTGGCGGAGTATGTGGCCGTCGAGGCACGCAACCTCACACCGCTGCCGGGCGACGTTGACTTCACGGTGGGCGCGGCCCTCGTGATGCCGGGCCTGACCGCGTGGCAGGGGCTGTTCGAGCACGGCCGCCTTCGCGCGGGACAGAGCGTCCTCGTGCACGGTGCGGCCGGCGTAGTCGGTTCGATGGCGAGCCAGCTTGCACGTGAGGCCGGCGCGTACGTCATCGGCACCGGGCGCGCTGCCGCCCGTCAGACGGCTCTCGACTTCGGCGCACAGGAGTTCGTCGACCTCGATAACGACGCCCTGGAAGACGTCGGCGAAGTCGATCTGGTTTTCGATGTCATCGGCGGCGACATCGCGAAGCGGTCTGCGGGCCTGATTCGCGCCGGAGGAACGCTGGTGACCATCACCGGCCCGACCGAGGCGCGGCCCTCTGGCGGCCTGACTATCGATTTCGTCGTCGTATCCGATCGCGCCCAATTGAGTGAGCTCGTCCAGCGGGTCCGGGATGGTCGGCTGCGGACAAACATCGGCAACGTGGCTGCCCTCGACGATGCGGTCGCCGCCTTCAACCGGACCGAGCGGATCAAGGGAAAGACGATCATCCGCGTTCGTCCGTGAGGACTCGGGGATTGGGGCCACCCGCCGATAGGAGACGGGTTGACTATCAGAAGATAATCTCGGGCTTTACTGTTTTGTGTCTGCCTTCCCACATGGATGGTCTTTGACTGTACTTAGGAACTGACCCTTTATTTCATCCATCCCGGCCGGTTTTCCTGTTCCCGCATTCGCCTTCTGAAAAGCAGCGCCAATTCGTTCTGTCCACTGTCGCTCATTCTCTAACGGACACCCGCGAATGCGGAGCGTCTCGATGAACACTACTAAGTCATTCTGTAGAACTTCTGGGTCTGTTTCCTTGTTGACGGAGTTCTCCATGAATTGCAGACCTTCCGCGTAATGGCCTGTGCGGACCAGACTAGCCCCTAGATCAAATGCTGGCGCTGTCTTATCGGGGTTTGCTTCTACTGTCTTGCGAAGTACAGGGATCTTCTGTTCGTCCGTCTTTAAAGTTGCGGCATATTCTTCCGCAATAAGTGGATCTTTTGGTTTCAATGCATACAACATTCGTTGCACATCCGCACGCTTCGCCCAATACTCTTCACTTTGTTTGGGACCTGCCTTTTCGACGTAAGTCGCCATGTTGGCATATGCGTTAGATAACAGCTTGTACGCTGCAACTCGATTCGCATATCCACTTTCGATCGCAGCTTGAATTTCTCTAATACCCTCTTCGGTCCCCGTTGCTGTTCCACCCTGACAGTCAATGCAATTGTTCTCAATGAGCCGCTTGCCCTTCAAAAAGTGAAGTCCCGCCGGAGAAGGAGTTGACTTTGTCTGCGACCAGCTGGGCAAAGCAGTCACGAATAAAATGCAGAGAATGCTAATTAACTTGCGCATAAACATGAAAAATAGTTTGTAAGGTTGCATGGTTGTGATTGACCTGGCTAAATACGCCACCCCACTCCTACGAACTAGCTCCTTATTGGCCCTGGATGAACCCAATCTCCGCATCTGTGAAAGGAACCTCGATAGTCCCTAATGTCTTGAAATGTACCAGATCGAGGATCGTCAAGCGTCTGGAACCAAAATAGAAAAGTGTTTTTCCATCTGGAGATATCCACATATGTTTCCCACCTTCCGGCACGATTGCAACCCATTTTTCCTCTTTCGTTTTGAGATCAAATACGTGGACTTTCCCCGATTTGTCCCATTTCACCCCCTGCGTAGTCCCAACTGCTGTACCTCTCTTCTCGTCAACCAGCAAAAGCCCAAGATTTGAAATCAGTTGGTAGTCTCCCAGGAAATTCAAGGGTGTCTCTGAAAGCACTCTATTGCTTTCCACATCCACAACAAAAATTTTGGAATTCACTGCGCTCGGTACCGGGCGGCTTTCATTTTCAAGAATGACGGCCTGGCACTGTGCGATATCAATCAGAATCTTGGCGTAGGCGTTTTTCCCTCCGATTTGCTCCGTAATCTTAAGGTGCTTGATTGGTATGTAGTCAGGAATTGAAAAGCTGTAAACATCATTCGCCCAAATTGTGTCGACCACTTGTGCGCTTGCCGGAAAGCACATACCCTTATCAACAAAAAAATTGCCTATTTCCTTACCCTTCATATACAAGTGGGGTAGCGAATACTCCGGTGATTAAACCCTTTTTCCCATCTGTCCAGGAGATGTAGATCGTCTTACCGTCAGGACTTTATCGCCAGTCCACTAACATTGTCGTGTGGGCCGACGGCTGGATCTGGAGTTGCCGGGGCGTCAATAGCTATCTTTTTGGAAAGACCGAGTTCACCATGCTGGTCCGACTTTAGTACGGCTACCTCTGTTTGAAATCCGTCCTGCTGATTTCCTGTTTTAGCCGCATGGTCGAAGACTAGCACCCTATTATTAGAGCTATCGGACACGGGATGATGAACGGCGGCAAGTCCCAAACGAGATGTCAAGTTCCTGATCGGACTTGCCAATAATTTCTGGGTATTGATCTTCACATAAGTACTTCCTTCGCCAAACAAGTACACATTCATCGCAGGAGGGGCCTGTCGCTTACCGCTTGGCGGCGAGATCAAAACAGAGCAGCCACACTTTGCAATTCATTCTCTCAGGCTCCTAGAACGATACGTTGGGGATGGAGCAAAAACATGATTAACGAAATTGGGACCAACGAGTGCGGAGGTCATCCCATTGGCGAGTGGCCCATCCTTCCGCTGAGTATAAACGGTAAACACTGACCGAAATGGTGTCCATTACGCCCCAGGATACGAATCCAGATCAACGGCTGGCTTAGCGCGGACCAGAGCGGTCCGCGCTTTTGTTTGCGGTGAAGTTAGCGGTTGCGGGTGTTGGCGAGCGCTCGCAGGATGGTGCGGGTGCTCTGATTGATCATCTGACGAACGTACATGGTGAGGGCGAAAATAAGTACGAGAAAGAAGAGATCGACGCGAAGCAGCGAATGCAATAGTCCGTGAAAGCTATCCACCTGGAACATGTGGACGTGCATCCAGAAGAAGACGACGACGGCGAGAACGCCAAGCACGACGACAATGATTCTGGTGTAGCGTGCTGATCTGTCTGCGGCTGCGAGGGCTTGTTGGACGAAAGCGATTTCGGAGTTCGTGTTTTCAGAATTAGATTCAGGGCTCATGCTGGTTTCCTTTCAAAAGTGAGGTGTTTACGAAGGGTCGCGACTCCGTAGTGGAGACGCGACTTGGCGGTGCCGACAGGAATGTCGAGAATCGCTGCGGTTTCTTCAAGTGAAAGATCGTGTTGATAGTGGAGAAGCAGGACAGCCCGGCTGGCGGGCGTGACGTGGTCAAGAAGTGAGAGGAAGGCGGCGTCGGGTGGTTCACCAAGATCGGAGCTGGGAGTGACGGTTCCGAGTGGAGCGTCGTCGAGGGTTTGCCAGCGGTGGGCGCGTTTGAGGTGGGTGATCGCGATGCGCGAGGCGATACGGAGAGTCCAGGCTGGGAAGACAGCGGGCTCGCGCAGGAACTGGAGCTTACGAAAAATTTGAATGGAAGTCTCCTGAAGAATGTCGTCAGCGAGATCGGCGCCAGCTAGTCGGGTAATGTAGCGGCGCAGTGGCGCGTGGCAGTTACGAAGCAGCTGTTCCAGGGCAGTCCGGTCGCCCGTCTGGGCGAGGAGGACGAGAAGGGTCTGGTCGGAGATGGGAGACTCCTTCGGGTGCGCTGGATCGTGCATGCATATTAAAGGAGGGGTGCGGGGGAGTTAAAGTTCGGTTTCATCGAAATAATATGCTGGCGACGGTGAAATTCTTTTTGCTGTTGGCTTTGTGGGGCGTGTAGGTCATTGGGCTGAATGGCGCACCACTAAAATCTTTCCGGGAATTCTCTTGCTGCTCTGAAAACAGTTGCCACTTCAATCAACTCATCTTGAACTCTGTACACAACTCGAAAACGTCCAACGATGACTTCGCGAATTTCAGGTTCATCCCGCTCTGGCACAATACGTCCCGGAGTGCGGGAACTGGATCAGCTGCTCAACACCAGAGAATATCCGCGCCCATGGTTAGACCTGTATAGTGCTCAGAATCTTTGGCGATGTATTCGTGGATAGCCTCAAGATCGCGCAGCGATTGTGGCGACCATAGAATGCGAATTACAGTCCAAAGCGATGTTTGGCCTGATCGTGCGGAATGCCCTTGGACTGATCAAGCTCGGCCAATCCGGTTTCGACTTTGCCAGAAACACGAGCCGTTCAATGGCATCGTCGATGGTGGCATTTGGCGGCATAGCTTGGTGAGCCTCGATAATGCGGTCGCGGGTAAATGGCTCTTGCATGGCTTGATTGTAAACACATTTCGCCGCAGGTGGAACTATGCACAGGTTAGAAAGATCATCTAGCGTTCAGCAAAGCGCGGTTCACCAATAGGCGCACCGGCCGGTGATGGTTGTTTTGCTGGGAGGAGTGCAAGTATCGTGACTCCAATTATGGCGAAGATAATAATGTCCAAGGGACTATCCTGCCTGTGCATCCCGTGCGCCGCGGCCTGTGCCGATTGGATTGTCATCGTGCCCGCATGGGCAAGGCTTGACCACGCTCCATAGGCGATCATCAAGCGATGCCTGGACGGATGCTTAACGGCAAACAACAGACAGGGCCCAAGCGCTGCGTTAAGGCTCAGGAACATTGGCATGACGTCGTTATGGTTGTTAAGCCAGCCGGCGTGCCACAGAGCGTCGAACAGGAGATAGATCCAAAAGGTGTAAAACGAGCCCACCAACACCAACACGACCTGCAAAGCGCGTTCACGCTTCATACTGTCCTCGTTTTCTCCGAGCCCAGATTATTGCCGCCTTTTTTACATCAGATTGTGTAGTACTCGCAAGCTCCTTTTGTCCTTAAGTGGACCGGCCGCCCGATGTTATTCTTGAATAGTTACGGCACATGGCTTCTGCCACTTCCTGCCGCAAAAGCAGGTGATGAATGAGAATTACGACGTCAAAGGCTCCGTAAGACGAATTGAACAGCGAACACCTGGTGTATCGGGGTTAGAACGCCTCCGAGATTTCAACAGCTTCGACATTGATTTTTCCCTTACTGGTCAAGTCCTCCGCATCACAAATTACAAAAACTCTGGTGATGTAAGCGATAGCCAAAAGAACGTATTCGACACCAATGACGTTCATCTACGCACCATTTTCTTCGACAGTAATACTGCTGAGACGGGACGAACTGAACTTCAATACGATGATCAGCACAGATGCATAGGCTGGTTGGGCTTCGATACGGTTGGGGCATTGGTGCGTCGCTGCGAACATGAATTCTCCGAAGGCCGGATTGCGACTATCAAAACGCGATTGGCTGACGGACGCCCTGTCGTCGAGAAAGAATTTGAGTATTCGGGAGGCCTGCTGGTGAAATCGTTGTCCAGATACCACGGAATGAACGGTGGCTTAGCGCATCAATGGGTTTCAATCTATGAATCAAATGGCAAGATAGCCGAGACGTGGGGCCTCACGCCAGAAGGCAAGCCGCTTGGTGATGGCAGGTATAAACACGAATACGATGAGCAGGGACGCGAATCACGCCGATTATGTTTCAACGACTGGGACACTGAAAACATTCCCAATGCAGTATTTGTAAACGAGTATTCAGATGATCAGTTCGGTAACTGGATCGAACGTCGCAGGCGGCATCGGTTTAAAAGCGACTCACGATGGAGAACAAGCGTTACGACTCGCAAAATTGAATACTGGCCCTCGTGATTGGCGCAAACATGGGGAGAAGTGCGCCACCGAGGTCAGTCTACGGGCGTAGATTTGGTCGAATAAATTGCTTCATCGGGCTTCCAGAAAGCAAATCGGCCAGGGCTGATTTCCAGCCTCGGGCACAATCCTATTCGTCCAAATTCAGTGGCCCGCTCAGCTGGATCATCACAATTCACGAAATGAATCACATGATGCGCTGTGATGATATCGCCAAAATTATTTTGATTGTTTGTTTGGGCTAGCTCCAGCATATCTGATGACGTATCGGCAATCTTGTAGGAGTGTATGTCATGGTCGATTGCGTATGTGCGTAATCTCCAATAACCTCCCTCACCAAGCCACCACTGAACAGTGTCCGGAACATCTTCGTCACCAAGAGCAAGCTCCACATTCTGAGAATAGCTACTTTTTATCGCGAGTACGGCGATCACCAGAATGCCACGCATAGTTCAAACCAGAGTTTGGGAATTGCTACTTAGAACCGAAAAGGTTCCCCACCTGCCATTATTCAATCCGCAGCGCCCGTACCGGATCAATCGAAGCCGCCCGCCGCGCCGGAATGATGCCAGAAATGGCAGCCGCAAATACCAAGACCCCAATGGCTATGGCCATGACCGGTATGTTCACCGTGGTGATCTCATAAAGCTGCGACTTGACGTAGCGCACGCAGAAGATTGCCACCGGGATTCCGATGACGAGGCCGATGATGGCTTGCAGCATGGCTCCGCGCACGACCGATCCGATTACGTTTCCGCGGCTGGCGCCCAACGCCATGCGGACGCCGATCTCCGGCGTGCGGCGGACTACTGTGTAGGCCGTGACTCCGTAAAGTCCTATCGCAGCAAGAAGCAGCGCCAGTAATCCGAACATCGAGGTCAGGCGCGCGATCAGCCGCTCCTCAATGAAGCGGTCGTTGATCTGTTGCTGGAATGTCTGGAACTTCACGATGGTGAGATTGGGGTTGATACTCCCCAAAGTTTCGCGAACGATCTTTTCAAAGTTCTCAATCGGTCGAGTGGTCTGGATCACCAATGCTCCCGCGTACATCGATAGATCTTTCTCAAGCGGGCGGTCGGGATCATTGGCGATTCCAGCGCGCTGTGTGAGCGGCAGAAAGTACATGGCGTGGTTTTTCCAATAAATACTGGTATAGGTCGTGTCCTCTACCACGCCGACGATTTCATGCGCTCCATCCCTGCCTGCCTGGCCGGGCCCAGAGAAACCAAAATGATGACCGATCGGGTTGCGATTGCCGAAGAATTGCTTGACGAATTCCTGGTTGACGACGGCTACGGGAGGCCCATTCAGCTTGTCTTGAAAGGTGAAGCCACGTCCCATGACCACGTGCGTGCCGACCGAGTCGAAGTACTCTGGAGTTCCCTTCACCCACGATGCGCCTTTGTTTATGTCCGGCTCGCCCTGAATCTTTACGCCAGATCCCCAATTGTTCTGCTCCATTGGCGTGTAGGTGGCGAGGCCGACTTTGACAACTCCGGGAAGGTCATGGAACCGGTCTACGATGCTCTGATAGAGCGGCTCGACCTCCGTGTTCTTATAGCCAGCTGCCTGGGGATTGATGTGAGCGATGTAACGGTTCGTCGTATCCAGTTTCATGTTGACGTTCTGGGCCTTGTTGAGGCTCTGCGCAAAGAGGCCTGCTGCAACGAGTAATACTAAGGATAGGGCGGCCTGAAGGACTACGAGTCCACGCTGTAATAAGGATGCGCCTTGGGTGGTGGTGCGCGCGTTGGAGCGCAGGGATTCAACCGGCTGCGTGCGTGCGGCCATCAATGCTGGCGCAAGTCCAAAGAGGATGCCCGTGACCAACGAAAGCGCAAAGGCAAATCCGATGACGAGCAGTGACGGCGAAGCATTAACCGGCATGCTTTGCTGATTCGGAAAAGCGAGTGCCAGCAGCGCGTGCGCTCCGAGATAGGAGACAGCTAGCCCTAGCAGACCGCCCATTCCCGAGAGAAGAATGCTTTCGGTAAGAAGCTGCCGTACGATGCGGCTACGCTGCGCGCCCAATGCTGTGCGGACGCAAAGCTCCGCGCGGCGGCCCATGCCGCGCACCAACAACAGATTGGCGATATTCGCGCAGGCGACGAGAAGGACCAGTGCAGCAATCCATTGCAGCAGCTTCAGGTGGTCCTTGTAATCTTCCTGCATGTTCTGAATACCGCCGCCTCCCGGAGTGAGCACTACGTGCGTGCGAGGAAGAACCGCCTTGGCGCGCTCATCGGTAAATGTTTTAAGCGAAGTATATGTCTGCTTGAGCAGCGTGCTTGCTTTAGCTTGAAGTGCCGCCACAGAAGTTCCCGGCTTCACGCGTCCGATGATGTAGGCCCACTGAGAATCAGGATCATTAAAGTAGGGCGCACCGATGACTCCATCCATCGCATTCATCGGAAGGAAATACTCAGGCGGATTGGCATCGATGCGGTCACCGTAAAATCCCTTCGGCGCAACGCCGATAATTGTGGCTGGCTTGGTATTGATGTAAACGGTGGCGCCGACCACGCTCGAATCGCCTGCATAGTCTTGCTTCCACGTGTCATATCTCATCACGGCGGTGATCGGTGCGCCCTTCTGATCATCATCATCGACAAAGAGCCGCCCCGCTGCCGGCGCAAGACCAAAGACGCGGAAGTAGTTACCCGAAACAAAAGTTCCTATGACCGATTTCGCAACCGACTGTGATCCGGCGCGGCGCACCGTGATGGGGCGCCAGGCATAGCCAGATTCCATCGCAGCCAACTCCTCGAACTCTGGCAGGCTCTTCTTAAACATGTAATAGGTGTCGGTGGCAAAGAGCGAATAATCGCCGTCATCGCTCCAGCCACCATTGACGCAGCAGTCGTTCTTGTCGCCGATGCGAACGAGGGTTTTAGGATCTGTCACCGGCAGATGATGGAGCAGAATGGCATTAATCAGCGTAAAAATTGCCGAGTTGGCACCGATGCCGAGCGCGAGCGTAAGCAGTACGATGATGGTGAACCCGCGCGTCTTGCGCATTTGGCGGAATGCATAACTCAGATCCTGTAGCAGAACTCTCATTGGTTACCTCCAAACGGCTCCATTCCACTTGATTGGACGCTATCGAAGTCCTGGTGTGAGCAATGGTGATTCCCCATTCGTATCGAAGGTGATAGAGAAGTGGGCCACCCGCCTAGTGGTCGAATCGATGGTTGATGGAACGATCTTCTGCCCGGAAACTGATTTACACGTGATGTTCCAGCGTCTTATCCTCAAGGTGGGCTTGGCAACCCAACCGGTGCTTGCGCATCGACCAGGAGCACTATAGCTCTTGACAACGCCTTCGTTCTTATTGAAAGGCACCCTAAGGGTTTAACCGTTTATACTCTCGGCAAAAGGTACGCCATCGCCCTGCCAAGATTTTATGAAAATTAGACCCGGCCTATCAATGCTATAATCCCGGAACTTTCAGCCTGACCCAAAGTCAGACCGATTTTAATCTCCCGGGGATGTGTCGTGAACAATCCATGCACATTCAACTCTAAAAACCCCAAGTACCGAGCGTTAGTTCTGCTGTCATTGTCTTTTTGGACGGCTTGTGGCGGTAGTAGCGGTAATAATAACAGCGGAGGCGGTGGCACTCAGAATCAAGCTCCAATCCTGATCACCAGTGGAGATCAGCAGCATGCCTTTTCCGGCGGCAACCTCGCGTTTCCAATCGGTGTCCATGCGCAAGATTCAAGTGGTGCTCCGATTGCCTCGCTCCAGATTACATTTACTGCTGCGCCTGGCGTAACTGTGTTTCCAACGCAGGTTTCAACTGGACCCGGGGGTGATGCACGTGCCTTGGTTAACTTGCCGGATACGCCGCTTTCTCAGTTCACAATTACTGCAACCAGCGCTAAGGGCGGGAGCGCTAAATTTACCGAATTTACTGCTCTTAGGCTCTTGCAGGAGTTCGGGAATGCGACTACGTCCGATAGTGCAGTCCTCAAAAACGGAACCATTGTGGCTGAAGGTGGGTTAGTCGGTGCGGTCTTCGGCTCTGATGGTATGCCCCAACAATATCTTGGGTCTAACCTCAAACGTATAGCTCTTCCAGATTTTTTTTCCTTTGGATGGGGCTTGAACGGGACTGTAGGTCCCGATCAGAAAGTCTATTTATATAATTCCGTCTACGACGGAATGTTCGTGCTCGACTCCCAGATGAATGTTGTACGTTTTGTGGATTTTCAGTCCAATAGTCAACTGGGTCCGTTGGCGTTTGATTGTTTCTTTGCGGTTGCTCCTAACGGAAACATTTTCTGTGACGGGAACCCAGTCTTTGTTTTCGATCAAAACGGTTTCTTTTTGAAAAGTATTGATGTACAGAATGGGTTGTTCACGCTACATAGTGGCATCGTAACCTCCAACACTGGCATTTAGTAGTATTTTTCCCTGATCCTTCCGGGGGCGTACTGAGTGATCTCAACGAGTATGACCTAAACGGTAACGTGGTTCATCAAATGGCGTTACCAGTGCTATCGAGAGGTTTAGCCCGTGATTCGGTGGGAAATTATGCTGTTTTTTCTTCAGGTCCGAATATTGTGCAAATCTTCGATGAAAACTATAACTTACTAAAAACGATCAATCTTGACGTGAGTGGTAACTCTGGCGGCGACCAATTCTTCATCGACGACTCCTGGAATAGTTACTTTAATATCGGCGGTCGAATGTATAAGTTTGATTCAAACGGGAATCCGGTGTGGAACACACCCGGTCCGGCAGCAGCAATGCCACCTGGCGCTTACACAAATGGGTTGGCGGAAGTAACCGCAATGGCCGTAGATCCTTTATCCAGGCAAGTTTACTTACAACAGGGCCGAGGCAATGCTGTCGTTTATTCCCAGGGACAATATCAAGGTCAGATTGATGGAGGCGGTCAAGGGATCGCGATTGATACTAACCGCCACATATACACAGTCGATGCTGATGGGATTCCGACTGCCGTCAAGGTACTCGATACCGACGGTAATCTGCTAAATACTCTTAACTTTATTCAGTTTCAAAATCCTACTGCAATCGCCATCATGGCGGACAACACGAAATTTGTGTTTGATACAGGGCTTGCGGTAATTCATCAAATTGACTCGAATGACAATTATGTCGGGAGTTTCCCAGTCAATCTGCCGAGTGGGGCGACGCTACACCAGGGGGAAGTTGCGGTGAGCCAGGATGGGAACCTAATTGTTGGTGTTGGGTTGTTTAACCCTCAAGGTTCCACCAATTCTGATACATACATAAAGGAAGTGACAAGAACGGGAACGGAGATTTGGAGCATTGCGAATCCAAACCCAAATTTCCCGTTAGAAAGCGTCGCAGTCGATACAAGTGGCCGCATTTATCTGCTTCGCACGAATAATATTGAGATATTGGATCCAAACGGGAATTTGACCAACCAGCTTGATCTGACGGTAGAAAATTTCGAGATCCCGCAACCCGGTGCGATGTGTAGCGTTGGCGATACTATCTATTTTTCTGCAAACGACAGAATTTTTGTCGTTTCTCCGAACTAGGCGGGTGGCCGACATCTGCCGCTCCATTAAAAGCTAAAAGAAAACCCTTGGGTGCCCTGTATCTCGCGGTTTTCGAGATGCGGGGCCCGACCACAATGACAGAATTTTCTCGCCCGAGCAAAGACTTGTTCTTCGAGGCCCCCACCTATCAACTTCACGCAAGCGCCAGATTCATATTGCTGATCGCCTCGTCGATCTCCTGAGTGTTCTTGAAGCCGACCGTGGCGGCATGCACTCCGGCGTTCTGGAAAGCGTATTTCATGGCTTTCACGCGATCGTCATGACTATTTTCGAACTGACCGCCGCCGCAGAGCTTCATGCCAATCACACCCAGCCCTTCGTCCTTCAACTTGTGGATGTGATCCACCACTTCGCTCACGTTGTCCGGGTGGTTGGTGTCTTCGTAGGTTGGTCCGTCCATGCGCGAGCCGTTGTGGTTGATGCGGATCAATCCCACGTCAAGCCAGTTTGTGCCCGGCATCTGTCGCAGTGCCGGGAGGCCGTGCACGGAGGCGCCGTGCGTGCGGATGATCTTTCTTTGCTGCGCTTCGAGAATTCCGTCCTGCCAGCGTTTCGTCGTCTCTGGCCAGTTGGCATCATGCTGCCAATGCAGCAGCATGACGTCGAAATATTCTGTCTGCGAAGTGCGGCGCAGCTCGTCGAACTTGGCTTGCGGTTCGATGTCCTTGTGGAAGGTGGTTACTTTGCTCATCAGCTGATAGCTGTCTCGCGGCAAGCCTTTGAGGGCCTCGCCCAGCATTGCCGGCGTCGAGTAAGCTTCAGCCGTTTCAAAAAAGCGGATGCCGTGATCATAGGCATAGCGGATCAGTCGCGTGAACTCTTGTTGTCCTAGAGCGGCCTGTACTGCACCGCTGTTCGTCCCAGTTCCGAACGCGAGGCGCGTCACTTCCACTTTTGAGCGGCCAAGGACGACCGTATCAGTCGCAGTGCGCTTGGCGGCGGCAGCTAGCGGGAAGACGCCCGCGGTGGCCATGGCTCCAGCGGCCAGACTTGCTTTGAGAAAATCACGGCGAGTGGTTGGACTCATACGGACCTCCGCGCGGCTTGAGAGCGCAGCCGCATAAGGGGATGGTAATCCGACAAGGGAAGCTTCGCAACCACCATCGCGGTGCAGAACTCGGTTATTAGAACTATGAGGGGATGCTGATACTTGTAATCGGAAGAGGCAACTAGGTACATCTTTTGAGGACGTATATAGTTGCCTCCTTTTTCGAGTCTAGAAAAAGTACTTTAGTGCCAGGCCGGTTTCTTCCCCGCTGTGCTTTTCGGCTGATTGTGCGTAGTACACTCCAGGCACCCGCGTGTCTTTGAAGCGGTAGACGCCCCACTTCATCTCTACACCCCAGTGGCTTGACCCGCGATAGTCGTAGATTGTCTGTACTCCGCTGAGACGGTTTTGCACATCGAAAGAGGGCACAATATAGCGTAGCTGAAACCTGTTGCTTTCCCCAGCGTAGCCCGTGCCAACGAAAGGTTTCCATCCGCCTTTCTCCCACTGAGATGTCGTGAGATGCGAGTATTTCGTCCCCGCTCCCAATAGGAACTTGTGAAAACGTGCATAGTTCGCGGTTTCCCATTCTCTGGAGTGACCGTCTTGCGTTTCAATTTTGTGAGTAATAGAAAAGGAAGCTTGCGAGATTGAGAGCCCCAACTTCGAGTTCATTTCAACGCCGCCGCCGATACTGATCTTCGGAAGCGAGTATCCCATGTTATTTAGTACGTCCACTCCACCAACCACAAATCCACTGACTCGTGGCTGATCTGGTCTCTCCTGTCCAGCAACGGAAAGATTAATACAGGCTACAATTGCGACTATTAAAAATGCTTTTTTCAAGACTGCGTTCCTCCAAGATTCTTTGAACGCTGTTCGGTGCAAAATGCTGTGTGCGTTCTGGAGGTAGGTAGGGCAGATGGCGGCCCAAGAAACGGCGTCCGTACCCGCGAACCATTTTTCAGCGTGGGATGGGTCCGTAATCGAGTGATAGCGTCGGCTTTACGAGGACAATTAAATGCCGCTCACGTAACTATTGCGCGACGAACTTTTGAAATCCGGCTGTTCTAAGCGCGGTCTTTCACAAAAACTGTCAAGGTGGGGACTATTTTCTGGCGATTTTCGGTGAAATCAGAATGGGAAATATCCGTTTTCAGAACTAACCTGGCAGCGTGGCACACACCTCCTGCCCCACAAAATCAAAATGCTGCCGACTTCTCAACCGATCAATTTATTTCGCGGACCCAGATGTTGCGGAAGCTTAGCGGCGGGCTGGGGTCGCCGTGGGCTTGCAGTTTGATGGGGGCGCCGTCGAATTTTTTATAGAACGGCTGGCCGATGTAGCGGGTCTCGCCTTTTAGTTCGAAGTGATTCTGCACCAGGACTCCGTTGAAAAATGCAGTCACGTAGGCGGGCGATTTCACTGAACCGTCATCATTGAAGACTGGGGCGGTCCAGACGATGTCGTAGGTCTGCCATTCGCCGGGCTTGCGGTTGGGATTGGCCAATGGAATGGCCTGCTTGTAGATGCTGCCGGCTTGTCCGTTCACGTAAGTCTTATTGTTATAGCTGTCGAGGACCTGGATTTCGTATCCGGCGTCGCCCGGGCCGGTGGAGGCGAGGAAGACTCCGCTGTTGCCGCGGGCCTGGCCCGTGCCGGTAACATTTTCGGGGACTCTCCACTCGACGTGAAGCTGGTAGTTCTTGAAGGTGCGTTTGGTCTCGATGCTACCGGCCTTCTTGTCCACGGTGACGATGCCGTCGGCGACGATCCACTTGGCGGGTGCGGTACGGTCTTGCGCGGAGACCCATTCGTCTAGATTCTTTCCATCGAAGAGAATGATCGCGTCGGAGGGCGCGGCTGCACAGGTTGCTCCGGGCGTGACTACTTTGGGCTCGGCCGTCCAGATTTCTGTGTCTTCAGGTTTGGCGGTGGATGGTTGTTGGGCGAAGACGGCGGACGATAGAGTGATTAGGAATGCAGCGGCTAAGGCTTGGGTGCGCATGGCGTTGTACAGGATACACCGGTAGAGGGCTGGGCCCAGATCCGCCATTGATCCTAACCAGCAACTTTTTCCATGTTCGATACGTAAACTCTAATGTCGTAGTCGGTGGAATAAGGGGGCCCAGTGAGAACCATATCTCTTTGGCTGATATTTGTCGCGGGAACAACAGCTCTCGCAACCACACAAACGATCCCTGCCAACTCTGCAATTGATGCCGAGGTGCACAAGGTCATGGGCAAAACCCATGCCAATGGTCTGGCCATCGCGGTCATTGATGGCGGTAACGTCAAGTATGTGCATGCTTACGGCGCGCGCAATGTTAAAGGCGACCCGCTGAGCACAGACACGGTCATGTACGGTGCCTCATTAACAAAGGCAGTCTTCGCTTATACCGTTATGCAACTGGTGAACCAGGGCAAACTGAAGCTCGATACTCCGATTCGAGAAATACTCGAAAAGCCGCTTGCGTCCTATGATGATGGCTCCGATCCAAAGTTTGCGGAAAAGTATGGCCCCTACAGAACGTTAGCCACTGATCCGCGCTGGGAAAAAATCACTCCTCGAATGTGCCTGACTCATTCCACTGGCTTAAACAACTTTTGGTTTGTAGAGCCTGATAAAAAATTCCATATTCATTTCGAACCCGGCAGCCGGTACAGCTATTCAGGAGATGGGCTGATACTGTTGCAATTTGCCATCGAGCATGGCCGCAAAGAGCAGGGACTTGGACTGAGCGTTGAGGATTTAACAAAAGCCAACTTTGACCGTTTAGGAATGAAACATACCAGCCTGATATGGCGGGATGATTTCGCGTCCAATGTTGCGGATGGCTGGGACGATCAGGGTAAGCCGAACCAACACGATCAACGCAGCAAGGTCAGAGCATCCGGATCGATGGACACGACCATTTCCGACCTGGCAAAATTCGCCGCAGCGCTGGTTCGCGGCGACGGCCTGAGCGCATCCTCGCGCACGGAGATTACAAAACCGCAATTGCATATCACGACCGCACATCAGTTTCCGCCGTTTCTTCCTGATTTACCGGCGAAGGATCAACGGAAAGATTTATTTGCCGGGCTGGGGGTTGTTGTGTTCGACGGCCCACAGGGCCACGGCTTTTACAAAGGCGGGCATAACGAAATCACCGGCAATACCATGCTCTGTATGGAAGCCAGTAAGCGTTGCGTTGTGATTCTGTCGAATGATGTGCGCGCCGAAGCCGGATATGCCGAGCTAATGAGGTTTATTCTCGGCGACACAGGCGTTCCATACGATTGGGAATACGGTGATCAGGCTGGAAAGTCTTGAGGCTCAGAGCAATATTTCAGCCCGAGCCGCTTTCGCGGGAGAGTCGTTTCGCTTAGTCTGCGGAGGGTTTTGCACCGGGCAAACGTTTCCTCAAAAAAGCGATCTGTCCCGTGTGATGTGCCTCATGCTCGCAGACGTGGAACCACTTGCAATAATTGTTGGTCGGTCCCCAAGGCCAATCTTTATCAATAGCCATGAGCCATGTGTCATCGCGCTTGGCGAACTCCGCCAGCGTTTTCGCTCGGGTCTCCTGAAGGATGTTCAGATAATAGTCACGGTCGTGGCCTTTGATCGTTTTTCTCCCTGCATCTCCCAAATTCATGGCTGCGTCCCATTGCTTCTTCACGGAATCCGGCCAGGTGTCCCACTTCTTGCCATCGAACGTATTGAGCTGATAGTAAGTCTCAGTGGCGGCCAAGTGCAGCATCAGGGCACCAATCGTATTTGCGTTGGAGTCGATCAGGTGATCTAAATCAGCAGTCGTTAGCTTCTCCGTCGCAGTAATCACCCCGTTGAACTCGCGCAACCAAGTGAGGATGGAGACAAACGTTCCCAGTTGCGGTGTGTACCCTGTCCGCGGCCCAAAAACATTTAGATTCGAATCGCTCGCCTCAAGGGTCTTAGGCAATGAGAGCGCTCCAACTAGAGCTGAAAGTCCAGTTGTAAGCGCGGCCGACCCTTGAAGAAAACGTCTACGGTTGGGAAGGGGACGGTCGTTGGAGCCTTCGAGGGAGACGGAATTATTGTTGTAGTCTGGCATCGCTGCCTCCTTGGTTTGACCTCGATACTACCGTGCAGCGGCCGCCGACGCTTAATCGGAACCCGACGTCTCTTGAACTGAGTGGCAGAATTGTAGTCTAGCGAAAGGGTAGCTGGGCGAAAAATCGCCGTTGCGCACAGCTGCTACCTGCGGTAAACCCTTAGAGAAAGAAGTTGCCTTTCTTCTACGAGGAATAGCCTATGACAGACTGGTTCGCGCGTCCCGTCCTGCACGTCAAAGACGTTGAGACCTCTATCCGCTTTTACGTTGATAGCCTCGGCTTCACATGTCCCTGGCGCTTTGACAAGGACGGCGTTGCACAGGTCGAACGGCCTGGCTGCGCCCTTATTCTGGCCGACACGTGGCCGGAGAAGATTGGTAAGGGGCTGATATTTATTTCGCTGAACTTGGATCCCGAGGCCCAGATCGCTACGCTCGACTCGCTACGCACCGAATTTGCGACCAAGGGCGTTGCGGTTAAAGATGGCTCATGGGGCTACCGGCTCCTGGTGGTTGATGATCCCGACGGCAATCAGCTCTTCTTTAATTATCCGAGCGAGGCTGCATCCAACAAGACTGCTTAGAGATGAAGCGTAATCTCTAATCGCGGAGATTTTCTGGACCAACTCGGTTGAGTGGGGCGTATTACTGCTGTACTGTGAGTTTACTCGTTGCTAATTCTTCCGCCTTTTGGAGCGCATCGTCAGCCTTGATTGCAACGTCAGGTTCGACTCCGCTTCCTTCCCAGTCCGTCTTCGAAATCGGATTGATCGCCTTCGCAAACGGCACACCAACTATGAAGTGGTCATCGATCCGGCGCCCCATTGCAGGATGAGCTCCACCTCCTGTGGTTTCGCCGACGATAGTTGCACGCTTTAGGTTTTTCAGGTCGTACGCAAACTCCTCAGCGCCCGAAAAAGTAGCTTTCGACGTAAGGACAAATGCAGGTTTGTCCGCCAGAATTGCGCCTGGTACGTAAGGCAATGTCCAATATTGAGTCGTGGAATCTTCTTTGCGGTTATACAGGTCATTCAGGTGGGTTGGCTTGTCAAATAAATAGGTTGCTACCATTGCGACCATTTTTGGGTCACCACCGCCGTTTTGGCGAAGATCGAAAATAATTGCATCCACATGCGCTAGAAAATTCATCGCTGCGACTAGAGTTGCTCCGCAGTGTGTCGGATCAAAAAAGGCATTCAATTTGAGATAACCGATGTTGTGCGGCAAAATTTCGACCTTCTGGAATGAGCAATTGGTACGGTCTAACATCTTCTGGAATTGCGCTTCCTGCTCGGGGGCCGGTTTCTGGTCTTCGGGTGGAAGTTTTATAGGGTTGTAGTTCACTCTAAGATGGTGATCGTGACTAATCTCCTGGAGTTCCTGGGTCAGTGTTCCTGACAGCGAATAACCATTCGTAATTCCTTCGTACTCACCCTTTTGCTGACGAGCTCGTACCTGGTCTGTCATATTTTTCGCCACTTCGGGATACACGTAATACTCATTCAGGTTTTTTACAACAGCATCTATAACCCGATTTCGGCTTGCCGCGTCCAACTTTACGGACTCAATTACCGATCCGGGGGGCACAGGGCGCAGTTCAAATGCTTCTACTATCGGGTGTTCTGAATCGCTCACTTGTACGTGGCCGATTCCGATCCATGATTTTGTTCGCTCCTTAACCTTAAACGCGATGGATAATCTCTGGCTATCTTCGACCGAGATCACATCAAAGCCGCCGGAATCTTTACTGATCTCCAGCAGGATGTCGACAGATTCTTTAGGATTCACATTTGCTTTGTAACTCTCGATCTTTGCACGATCGCCGCTGTTCACGGCATCCAGCCAAGCGCGAAAAGCCTTTCCAGCGGGAGTGTCGGGCATCGCTACTTGGGCATTTGCGGTAATGCATGACAGGAACGCGAGGATGAATAAAGTCACGGCCAGATTCTTGAAGCGTACCCAACGGAACGAGTGCAAGGTACCAGATACTGGGGAGAGGCGCATGGAACCTCCTTCGACGAAAATCATTCTAGTCCACCGCCAAATCGAGACGAAGCCTACCTCCTGATATCATTTAAAAGCGCAGCCGACTTCGGAGGGATTAAATGAAGCCTGTCGCGACCTGCATCGCCGTTCTCTTCTTTGCTTCTGTTTGCACCGCACAAGTCACCACCTCGCAATACGACAATGCGCGCACCGGCGCAACGCTCAACGAGAAAATTCTCACACCGCAGAACGTCAATGCCGAGCAGTTCGGCAAGCTCGGTGCATTCAAAGTTGATGGTCCCGTCTACGCTCAGCCTCTTTTTGTGCCCAACGTGGAAATTCCGGGCAAGGGCATGCACGACGTCCTCTATGTCGCCACCGAACACGATAGCGTCTTCGCCTTCGACGCCTATCGCCCCGGCGACCCTCCGCTGTGGCAGATCAGCTTTCTCGACAAGGCGCGCGGCACGATTCCTCCCACGGGAGACATGGTGCAGTGTCCGTTTCTTAGGCCGGAAGTTGGCATCACCTCCACGCCGGTCATTGATATCAAGACTGGAACACTCTACGTGTTGACCCGCACCGCCATCCGCCACACGGTGGGGGACAATGAATATTTTCAGCATCTGCATGCACTTGCGATTACCACGGGTGTGGAAAAATTCGGCGGGCCCAAACTGATTACGGCATCGGTGCCAGGCCGGGGCGCCGGCAGAAACAATCGCCAGGTGGACTTCGATCCTCTCTACGAAAATCCTCGCGCGGCGCTCACCCTCGCCAACAACAACGTCTATCTGACCTGGGCTTCTTCCTGCGATGTTGATCCATATCACGGATGGGTCATGTCCTACGATCCGCAAACGCTCGCGCAAAAAGCCGTGTTTAACGTCAATCCCGACGGCAGCGAAGCCGGCATCTGGCTCAGCGACACCGGGCCCGCGGTCGATTCCGAAGGCAATCTTTATGTGCCTACCGGCAACGGTACCTTCGACGCGACCAGCGGAGGCCGCGATTACGGCGATTCCGTTCTCAAGCTCGACGGCTCAACCCTTGAAGTCCGCGACTATTTCACCCCGTTCGATCAAGCCGACATCCTTGCAGGTGATTCCGATGTTGGCTCCAGCGGGCCCATGCTGCTCCCCGATCAACCCGGAGCGCATCGGCATCTTCTGTTACAGCCCACCAAGCACTCCATGCTCTATGTGATTGATCGCGACCGGATGGGAAAATTTCACGCTGACCACAATGCCATCCCTCAGACTGTTCCCTTGGGTGGCCAAGGATATGGCGCTATGGCGTACTGGAACGGGCATGTCTTTTTCGCGGCCAGTGACGACTACCTGCGCGATTACGCCGTCAAGAATAGTCGGCTTGTGCTGTATGCATCTACGGCAACGAAATTCGAGAATCCCGGCGCTACGCCTTCCATCTCGGCCAACGGCAAGACGAACGCGATCGTCTGGAGTATCGCCACAAAAACCTGGAACGAGTCTGACACCAAACCAGCAGTTCTCTACGCCTACGACGCAATCAAACTCGGACAACCGATCTACACGTCCGAACAGAACAGTCAGCGCGACCGCGCCGCCATGGCTACGCGGTTTGTCATCCCGGTGGTTGTGAATGGACGCGTTTATTTCGGCACTAGAAGCGAAGTCGAGGTGTATGGGCTGCTGAAATAACGGCGTGACGGGTAAGTACCTTTTGAGAAAAATTCGGCCCATTCCGGTCGCGATGGGAGAGTTGGTACATTCCGAGTCAAGCCACTCACCACCTGTGGCAAAGAAGACGCAAAAGACTAATGCTTGTCGGCATGCCTTTTGCTTACCTGGTAGCGTAACGCGACGATCGTATAGAAGCCTTGCGGAACCACCAAGCGCATAGGTGTTGGCCGGTGATGAACGATTTATCGAAATACCAGGATTGGCTACCGAATTCATGGTGCAAGCTGGTATCGCCCCCGGAAATGAACTCGAGTTCTTCTGGGATATTCTGCACTTGCAGAGTCGCTCCAAGAGTGGCCTCGCCAAAATCGATCACATCGCAATATTGCTCGGGTACGGTGATGTGATATCTCCACGTAACCTGGCATGCGGACTTCTCACCGGCCCTGACCGGTTTCAGGCTTACTGGCGGCAGCGCGCTCCGGGGTACTCTTCTTACATTGAGTTCAGCAACGGTTTCCACTTTGTTTGCTAGGTTCTCATCAGAAAAAGTGTGCATCTTCCTTCCTGCAATTCCATACTCCAGGAATCGGAACTCAGGCTGAGAAAAAGTCTCGGCTGCGATCTCCGGCGCATAATCCTGCACTGCTTCCGAATAGTTCCTTATTTCATAGCGAACTTCGATATCTATACTGACGAGCCCAGCTTCAGGCGTGGAAAAAGCATAAGACTTCACATAGTGGTCTCTGGCCAGGTCTGTGGCTACGACATCGCGAATCGAAGCTTGTAACTCTGCGGGCAAACCGCGCCCGATCAACCTCTGAGCCAGGTCTTCGGAAACTCTTTCAATCAGGAGTTTCGCCGAGAAGAGTTCCAACAGCACTCCTAGCACAGCAATCACTATGAAGGAGTTTGCCAGGAAAGAAACAAGATCGGGGACAAGCCACCAGTAAGGATACTCGAGCCTGGCGACTCCACCGAGAACGCCCATGACGAGAAAGGGCAGAAGCAATCTTGCGTGGTCTTTGAGCGTCAAGGCGTGAAATCGCCGGCCCCTGGGCCTGCGCTCGTTGTCCGGAGGTCTGACGGGAGTTCCACTGTCCTGTGTTGGTTCTGTTGCAACAACCTCAAAAGTTGGCATAGCGACACTCACTACATGTTTCTAAAGGATTGGGAGTGCTCATCTATTGGCAGGCGAAGTGGTTATCTGGACTCTAGCTCCGTCTGGTACGCTCGTCAAACACCGTAGGACAGGTAAAACCTGGCAAATGGTCAATCGCCGGACTTGCACGAAAAACTGCCATGTTTGTCCTAAGTTCGTAAAGCGCACAGACCCATCCTTTGTGCTTTTCGCCCGCTGAGTTGGGGATACTGTTCCCACATGACATCGGCATCTTCCTGAGTTAATCTGCGGCCATGAAAAAGCTGGCCAGCCTTGCGGTCCTACTACTGATTGCGGTTGTAGCTTGCGCGCAGGAGTCGATTCCCGCCAATGCGCGGCTTGTTTCCTTTCCCGGTTCGAATGGTACTTTGCAGGGCTTCCTTTATATACCGGATGGGAACGGGCCTTTTCCCGCGATCCTCTGGAACCACGGTAGTGAAAAGCGTCCCGGAGCGCAGCCAGCATTGGCGGAGTTCTACACTTCGCATGGTTTTGTATTTTTTCTGCCGCATCGCCGCGGACAAGGCAGATCGCCAGGCGCGTACATCATGGACGAAATTCAAGAAAGGCGCGCCGATCCCACCGTCGCTGTGCAAGCGCAACAAGTAGCGAATGAAGATGTGGTGTCCGCAATGACTTGGCTTCGCTCCCAGAAAGAGGTTGATGCAGATCGAGTCGTAGTTTCGGGATGCTCCTTCGGTGGCATTCAGACACTCTTAGCTGCCGAAAAAGGACTCGGAGCAAGGGCTTTCATTGCCTTTGCACCCGGAGCTAAATCATGGGCCAATGGCAATCTCCAGGGGCGATTGGAAAATGCGGTGCGGAAAGCGAAAGGTCCGGTGTTCGTGTTGCAAGCGAAGAACGATTTCAGCATTGAACCCACGAAGGTGTTGGGCAAGATCGCGAAGGCGAACGGCGGGCAAGCCGAAATTTACCCGGCTTTCGGAAGCAATGCTCAGGATGGGCATTGGGCCTTCGCTACTTCGAAGGCTGGAATCGAAGTGTGGCAGAAGGATGTACTGGAGTTTATCAACTCGGCGTTCCTAAAAAACATCAAGCCCTGACCGCGGAATTTCCACGCAGGTTAATAATGAAAAAGGCTGTATCAAGCGCGAGACGCCGAGCCCCCATGGCACAGAAATGCTTCCTATGGGCTGAGGGGACAGGAAACTCATTCGTTGAAAGCACAGAAAACTATCTTTTAAACAGCGGAGGTGGGGCACAGGGAGTTAAACTTGAGGCCGAGGAACTCAAACCAGAAAGGGTGAGCACCCCCCTTACTGAAGAGTGGAGGAATCATGGCTCGGCTCCTTGCGTCCGTTTTGGTCCTCCTGGTATTCACGTCCTTCCTCATCGCTCAGACGCAGATTGGGGACAACTGCGACTTATCGGTGCGCGTTCGCACCAGCGACGAACGGAGCATCGAGGGGCCAATGCAGGTCGAGCTATTTTCCACTCAAGGAGCGATAGCAACCGTCCACATTGTCGGAGGCGAGTCCGCTCAGTTTCGAGTCACAACAGGAAAGACTTATCACGTGACAGTGACCGGAATGGGTATCGAGGCCGTCACCACTCCGAATTTCGGCATTAACAATTTGGAACATACCCACACAGAAACTGTTCATGTGAAACCTGAGAACAAGGGAACGGACGGAGAGTTGACATCAGGGTCGCCCACGATTTCGGTCAGCGAAATGAATATTCCCAAGAAGGCAAGCACAGAAATGAATAAAGGGCTGGACGCGTACTCCAAGGAAGACATGGAGAAGGCCACAGCCCACTTTGAAAAGGCGATTGAGGAGTATCCGCGCTATGCGCGTGCTTACGACATGCTGGGAGTAATTGCGATCAAAAGCTCCAACCGCGTCAAGGCCAGAGAGTTGTTCTCAAAGTCGATTCAGGTGGACAGCACTTTCTTGCCGGTATACGTGGACCTGGCACGTATGGAAGTTCAGGACAAGAATTATGCTGAATCGGAGTCCTTGCTGGCGAAAGTAATTGCCCTGAATCCATCTATGCCCGACGCGGTGGCATTGCTCGCCAGCACAGAATTTGCGAACAAGGAATACGACAAGGCTCTTGCCGACGTTCAGCGTACCCATGCTCTGCGCAACCACGAACAATTCGCGGAAGTGCACATTATGGCTGGCAAGGTACTTAGAATGCAAAATCGGCCCGAAGCGGCTATTACCCAATTTCAACTATTCTTGATAGAGAAACCGGACAGTCCTTTGGGGAAGAGCGTCCGCGAGGCGCTCGCTTCGCTCGCTGCCCGACGACAACCGTAAGGTTGTGCTTGATAAGTGAGGCAGTTCACCAGCCGTGAAATCTTCCATGTTTTGGTGGAAATGCAGTTTCACCAGCGGATGGAGACTCGTTAATAGCGGGTCACAGCCTTGATGTCGAGAAGGAGCATGTCGCCGTGCAGGATGCCAAGGTTGGGTCAGTCCCTGACACGATTTGCCATCCACTTGACGGCGACCTCATTGGTTGCCGCCACCCGCTGGCAAAGCTCACTGTGTCTTTGGGATTAGGATTACTGTGGCCGTATATGGGGGCATGAGGACTGAGAACGATGGTCCCAGACCCTCCATTTGCTTACCGACGAGCGAAGTCCCTTCCGGCGGATTCGTTTTTCCGTAATCGAATCTGGCACCTTTTGCCGCCGCAGCTACTCCTTTCAACGAAACCTTCACTGTCGTAGCATCGCTTCCATCCTTGTTAATCAGCATGATCCCCAAGGATCCATCGGCGCGCCTGGAGGCATGCACGGATAACATCGAACTGCTGGACGATGAGGTGAGGATCGCATCGTTGAAGTTCATCAGGGCGAATACGAGTTGCGTGCCGTAGTAGGCCGGGCCGGGCTTGTTACTATCATCGAGAAATCCGCCGTTGTGCAGTTCGGCCCAATCGACATTGATCACACCATATTCTGCGAGCGTCAGATACACATCTGCTGCAAACAATCCCACCGCAACTGGTTCCGTGACATTAGCCCATGGAACAGGCCCCATTTCAGTGACCGCAACGCGAATGCTCCGTGCACGCTGCCCACACGCTTTCTGGATCGATTCTCCAACGGATGCAAGGATTTGCGCCAAGGATCCTTGCGGGGCCGTCAGCAATTTGTAGCTATCCAGGTTCTTAAAGTTTGAATCCGCGGTGGTATCGCCTGCGTACAACGGCAACGACACAAAATCTACGTCGTTGCAGGTTGTTGGCAAGACACCCTTGGCCCAGTCGGCGGCGTTGCCAAAGTCTTTATCCACACTGAGACTGGTTACATTGACGTACTTTCCGGTGACCAAATCCTTTGTCCATTCCTGCCGGTTGATCTGGCCGTTTACAGACGGGTTCAATGGAATTCCCAGGTGGATTTTCGGGTCCACAGCCTTCATGGCACGGGAAAACTCGAGAAAATTTTTGGCATAGGCGGCTGGAGAAAGACCCGGATTCTTCTTCCTCGACCGTTCATTGTCTGCGGGCTTCTCGGGATACGCGGCGTGCGCATCTTCCTCGAGCCCCTCTCCTCCGTAGTAGCCATTCTGGAACACCTGGTTCCCAACCTCCCAGAAGTGAATTCCAAACGCCGTTGGGTGCTGAATGCGCAGGAAGTTCTTGCCGTCATCAGTAGCGAGTGGGGCCGACGCGCGCAACGAAGCCCAGTAGCCAATCGTCTGCCAGTCATTCCCGGCTGAGTCCTTGCCGATCAATTTTGTGTCTGTTGGGTTTCCATTCGTATAGGCAACCCACGCCGCCGCTTCTGCTGGCTCCCCTCCTCCGCTGCCCTTTAGATTGGACCCATAGTTCACCGTGAAGATCGCCGTTCCGACCTGTTCCATGAACCGCAGGAACGAACCCAGGTTGCTCGCAGGAGCGTAACCGACATTGGGGTGACCGAGCCCCTGCCAGTCGGATGGGCTGTGGGTTGACCAATGGAAGGTGTCAGCAATCCGGCCACCCGGATAACGGAGGGTTGTAATGCCGGCGGCGTGCAGCAAGGCAATTGCTTCCTTATCGGTCAGGTGGCTATCAGACGCCAGAGAGTGCACTCCCAGAGTCCAGGGCATCAGGATGCCGCGCGGCTTGTCCCCCTCGACGACTACTTTCACTTCTTTAGGGACCTTCACCGGACCAGAGTCGACCTGATGTGCGATCTCGTTAATCTTGCGGACGCTTTCATCAGTATTCTGCTGCTGCATAATCTGACCCGACCCATCTCGCACGAGGAGAATCAGAGCAGTGAATAGGCATAGAAGGGAGCAAGCGATTCGATTCATTTCGACCTCGGAGTACGATATTCAACAAATTCTGGAGCGAAACTTCACAAAATATCATCTTTTACTGAAAACATGAAAGACGGGTGGCCAGCGCACCCGCGAATAAGGCAATTACAATTTGATGGTATTGATTTTCCGAGAGCATATGGTCTAGCGTTGGAAAATATCCGAAAACATTAGCGCAGGCAAATGGCTGCGATCAATCGAGCGCGGCTACGCGCACACTACAAGAAACTGATTCCGGGCGTACGAGAGCCATAGATCAGGCACAAACTGGCGAGCAGTTCGGTCTGAGCGAGTGCAAGCGATGGCTTCGAACTGCTTGATCTAGCATGAAGGAGAAAATTATGAAAATCGTAGTGATCGGCGGTACTGGACTCATCGGATCAAAACTTGTCAACAAACTTCACGAGCAAGGGCACGAAGCAGTAGCAGCTGCGCCCAACACAGGGGTAAACACCCTCACATGCGAGGGACTGGCCGAAGTACTGAAAGGGTGCCGCGGTAGCGGTTGACGTGTCAAATTCCCCCTCGTGGGAAGATGCTGCAGTACTGAATTTCTTTGAGACATCAACCCGTAACCTCCTCACTTATGAAGCGGCCGCAGGGGTAGGACATCACGTTGCGTTATCGGTTGTGGGGACCGACCAGCTGTCCGAAAGCGGTTACTTCCGCGCTAAGATCGCCCAGGAGAAACTGATCAAAGAATCTTCGATCCCTTACTCCATCGTGCGTGCGACGCAGTTCTTCGAGTTTCTCAAAGGCCTTGCCGACATTTCTATGGTTGGCGGCAAAGTTCATTTGCCTCCTGTGCTTTTCCAGCCGATGGCTGCAGACGATGTCGCGAGCGGCGTAGGCAGGATTGCAGTAGGTCAACCGGTTAAAGGCATAGTTGAAATTGGAGGCCCGGAACAGTTTCGCGTGGATGAATTAGTCCGGCGGCGCTTGGCCAGCCTTAAAGATCCCCGCAAAATCATCGCCGATCCAAATGCGTTTTATTCTGGGGCGAAGCTCAGCGAGAAAACACTGGTTCCGGGCAACAACGCACGACTCGGCGAGACGCGTTTCGAAACCTGGCTGACTCAGCCCGCAGCACAAATTCCGAGAGCTGCATAATCAACCCACTGGCGTCGCCGTGGTGGCCAAGGACAAAGAGAATCATAAAAAAGTTAGCTGATATCGCGTGGTGCCAAGATCAACGTCGCCACCATCGAAGCAGCACGGCGGGCGGCTGCCTCCACCGTACCGGAGGACCACAACGTGACCACAGTAGAGAACGAGATTTCATTTCTGCGCCCGGCCCCCGATCCAGTCCTGATCTGTCGTGCTGAGGTGTTACGCGCAGGTAAGAATTTAATATTTGTTGAAGCCGAAGTGATGGTCGAGCACAAAGAGGGCCGCATGATCGTCGCCAAGGCATCCAGCACACTAGCGGTTATTCCGCTGAAGTCCGAGCGTGGTAAGAAATGAATGGTCAGAATCTACTCATTCAGCGATTTCCCGCGATCTCGCCCTCCAGCGCCGGTTTCTCCTTCCGTACTTCCCTGGCGGTGACCGTGATTTGTTTCCACTTGCGATAAACGCTGGCGACCGCGAGCGACCAGAACGGGACCAGATCGACTCCTGGTACCAGCTCAGCCGCGAATGCAGGCAGGAATTCCCAGTGCCAGCCCAGCAGCTGAATCAACACGGCGGCAACCACCACATCAAGCGCGTCCTCAGCGGGAGAAAAAGCACCTTCGGCAAACATGGGAAATACAAAAACCTGAAGGGCATCGGCCGCCATGGCCAGAATTAGCGCAGCCCGAAAACGCCAGCGTGTCGAGAGAAGGTCATCCTTTTCCGTGAGGTCTGCGCTCATATCCTTTATTCTGACCGAACCCAAAGCCAGTTGCGAGTCCTATTTATGACATTGGTCGCTATTTGCAATGGAAGATTCGTAAACGGATACGGCCACCACACTTTTAATTCAGCACTTTCACATGCAGCCAATCCACCATCGCTTCATAGTAACCATCGCTCGCGCGATGTTCACTCATCTGCAACATTTCGCGCAACCCGCCCGTCGGGGCTTGTTGCAGATTGTGATTGCCATCGGGGAAGGTTCGAATTGTAAGGTTAGCATTCGGGTTCTTACCGATCGTGCGGGAATAGAGCGCCACAGTGTTACGCCAATTCACATTGCGGTCCCTCTCACCAAAGATGGCGAGCACAGGAATGTTCACCTTAGTGAGCACGTGCTCGAAGCGGGGCACATAGATCATAAGACCAGTCGCTTTATCCACCCGGAATGTGCCGTTTAAAAATTGTTTCTGCTGCGCGAGAAACGCCGCCTTGTCTTCGCCCTTACTGCCGGAGAGAAAAACCATGAACGGATCGCGTCGCAGACTTTGCGTCGCGGCAAGATAGTCCTCAAACGTGCCGCCCCGACTCGTGATCTCGAAGCCGCGCCGCCATTCACCCAGCAAGAGTTTGATTTCCGTTTCCGTTCGCCCCTCGATACGCAGATTGGATTCCAGCAGATAAGGAAAGTTTTCCTTATCGTCGGTGCCACTCACCGAAATCCAGAACGCGATTTTCGGACCTTGCGTGATCGCCAGTGGCGCAATCCATCCTGCACGGCTGATTCCCCAAAGACCAACCTTTTGTGACCCCGGCAGTTTGCTTTCTCTTGCATGCCGGATCGCGTCCAACACTTCGCGTGCGCTGCTCCCTACCGATTGATCGGCGTCAAACGTTCCCTGGCTTTCGCCGCAACCGGGCTTGTCCCATATCAACGTCGATATCCCGAGCTGAGTGAACCGGCTGCGCAGGTCGTAATAGGACGTAAGTCCGGCGACGTCCGTCTTTCCATAACCATGAATGATCACGATCATGGCTTGGGCCGCGCCGCCCGCTGGAACATCAACAAAGCCGGAAAGCCGGTTTCCATTCGAGAGGAACTCGAACTTTTGCGTAGTCATTGCCGCGGCGGATGGATGGCCCATTGCCGGAGACGTGCAAGCGGCACAAAAAAGTGCCGTGGCCAGAAAGAATGACTGAAGGGTGCGGTTCATGAAATGTAAATACGCATGGAATGGCAAACTAGTTCACAAAACCACATTTTGCATCGGCGGAATGACATAATGCGTTGGGTGTGAGAGACAGGATGAAACAACCTGACGACGCAAATCAAAATTCAATCACTACACTTTCCAGCCGGGAAGTTTATCGCAACCCCTGGTTGCGCGTACGCGAAGACAAAATCCTTCGGTCCAACGGCGAACCTGGCATTTATGGGGTGGTGGACAAGGACGACTGTGCCGTCATTCTGCCGGTAGACCAAGGCCGAGTGTGGCTGGTGGAGCAATTTCGCTACACCATTCAAGAGCGTGCGCTGGAGTTGCCGCAGGGTGGCTGGGAGATGGACGTGGACAATCCTGAAGACCTGGCTCGCGATGAATTGCGGGCAGAGATCGGTCTCGATGCGAAAGAAATGGTGCAACTTGGCACGCTATGGATCGCTTACGGTTTTGCCCGTCAGAAGCAACATGTCTTTCTGGCCAGAGGGTTGACTCCTGTCGTCCCTAACCCTGATCCGGAAGAACACGATCTTGTGGCGCGCTCGGTACCGATAGAAGATTTCGAGAAAATGATGCTCATGGGCACGATTCGCGACAACTGCACATTGTCCGCATGGGCCCTTTATTTGTTATGGAAAGCGCGCGAGGGCGAAAGCTAAAACAATCCGGGAAAAACAAATCTCACGCGCCCGGTTCAACGTTTCTGATACGGGTGGAAGATGTAGTCCTTCGTCTTCACTGCCGTATGGCACGCGTGTCCGCAGTCTGACAGGCTTTTGGGATCGGCGCTGAATTTGTCTGATGCAGCTTCGTAGTTAAACACCGCGTATCCCCACCCGCCGCTTTTGGGAAATTTCTTGCTGTCCTTTTCGATGACGAAGGCCTGGGTAAATACATCCGGCACATCCACAACGAAAGGGGCCTCGGTACTCTTCTTAAACTTCCACTGGAGTTTCGCGATCTTGGAGCCCTCCGGGAACGGCTTGCCGTTGCCGGGAATGCCAGCCTTGTACGCATTGATCATGACCGGATTGGCGACGATCACCTTGAGCACTTCGTCGGTCCGCGCGGAAGAAACCACTGACCAGTCCTCGTATCCCTTGAAGTCGGAGAACGCGATTCCGCTCGGCGATTTCAGCGAGTACTTGTCCTGTGCGTAAACCACCGTGACGAGGAGGAGAGCGAGTGCGGCCGTAGCTATCGCAATCATGGGCTTTCTTTTGCGATTCATGACTTCTCCCTTAATCAGCACTTCCAATTTGTTTGCGAGATGGGGCACAGCATATCACACCCAAATTTACTCCAAATGAAACTCTCCGCCACTCCATTCATCGGGAGCAACATCGGCGATGGTTTCGGTGAAGTCCCAGCGGTGACCATAAAAATCCTGGACGTTGTATTGGCGTTCGCCGTAGGCATGATCTTGAGGTTCAGTCAGAATAGTTGCACCGTTCTGCCGGGCGCGCTCGCAGTGACCCTTGGCATCTTCGATGCGAACCTGAACATGTTGCGAGTTGTTGGGCGCCACCGTGCCTTCGGCGATAGTGAAGCAGCCCTCGCCGGCGCGCATCTGTATCCGGTGGTTGGCGATTCAAAGACGAACAGTGAACCCAAAAGCTTTGGAGAGCCAAGCAGCAGCAACGCTGGGGTCTGGGTAAATCAGCACAGGAATCACAGCACACGGCGGGACGGACCGATTGAATCGCATCTGCAAACTTTATCACTCATGGCGGGTCAAGTTGCCACTCAGGCCCGAGGTTGGCTAGTGCGCAAGGTCGGGTTGACCAATGTCATGTAAAAGTGAGCCTATGGGATGATGATGATTTGAAAGGTCCTGTGCCATAGACCCTACTGCCGTTCAAACACGAACGTGGCCGGCTCACGCTGGCCGACCGGGCGCACAGTCCTGGTCAACGTCTTGAGGTCGGGGGAAAGCTCGATGTGCTCGGTACTCGTGATCTTGCCATTGATCTTGTCGGTGATTTCCAGAGTGCGCTCGTCCACCCGGCGCGCTGATGACGTCGAGCCTTGGGCAACACGGGGGCCCTCAACCGGATAATCTT
Source organism: uncultured Acidobacteriaceae bacterium (assembly GCA_963792305.1). Lineage (GTDB taxonomy): Bacteria > Acidobacteriota > Terriglobia > Terriglobales > Acidobacteriaceae > CAWBXL01. The sequence continues at coordinate 34,523 of CAWBXL010000015.1, forward strand.
TGCCGTCGAATTTCAATTTTCGGGGAACTCCTCCCGAAGAACGGACGAACGAAAGCCCGTTTTCTTCGAAGGGGCGAATCTGGAGCACAAACGACGAGGTCATGGGCATCGTGCTCTCCCAAGTCCCGGCAAAACCTGGCCCGGCTGTCGTTCGCTTGTACAGATAATTCACCGTCGACGGAGACCCGTTCGGCCCGAATTCGGTGTAGTTGTCAGTGAGTGTATTGCCGTCTTGGGAAAGCTTCCATGTCGCAGTGAGCAGCATGCGGCCGTCTTTCTTGCGCACGACCTTCCAGGCGTCTAGCCCCTCAACGGCCACTGACAGCGTGGTCCCGGAAGCTCCGGCTTGATCGGTGCCATCGGCCACAATCCTCTCCGGGCCGCCACCAAAATCAAACGCGTACTTGTTGCCGCCCAAGCTCTCAACTTTCATCATGTCGGTGAGTTTGCTTTTGGACGGGTTCAGCTTCCAATCGCCGACGAACGAGTCTGTCATTGCCCATAACGCAACCGTCGCGAGAGACACAATCAGCGACAATTGAAAAGTATGTTTCAACATTAGCGTTCACCTCTCACATAAAAAAGGCGGATTTCTTGGAAGTGCGATTACCCGTTCCGCAATGCCACCATCGGCTCGACGCCTGCAGCGCGCCGCGCCGGGATCACCGACGCCAGCAGTGCAGCCAAGCCGAGCATCAGCGTAGCCAACGCGAGCATGATCGGGTCCCATGGCTTTAACTCCGAAGAGCTGATTCTTCATCAGCTTGCCGGCTCCAATCGCTGCCGGAATACCAAGCGCCAGTCCAATGCCTATCTGCGAGAAAGCGCCGCGCAGCACCATCTTCATGACGCTGTCCGCGATCCGCACCCAGCGCCATGCGAACACCAATCTCGCTGGTCCGCTGTTCCACGGTGTATGCCATCACTCCGTACAGCCCGACCGCAGCCAGCAACAGGCCAAGCACGCCGAAGAGCGTGGTCAGAGTTGCGATCATGTTTTCCTGCTGGAAATCAGCGCTCACGACTTTGCTATATGGGTCAACGCCGTAAAGAACAAAATTTGGATCGACGCTGGCCAGCGCCTTGCGCACGCGGTCTTCCATGCCCGGCGGGTTTCCCGGCGCCCAGATCACGATGTTGTACAAATAGTGCGACCAGATTTCGCCGCTCGCGTAGGCCGGATCGTCATACTGCACGGTCTGTGCTTCCGGTACCCAGTACATCGGGCGAATCGGATCCTTATAGTCGTAAGTCATGTATCGCATGTCTCTCACGACGCCGACGATTTCGAAGGTTGCGGAATACTTGATCTTGTCGGGCCCGAAATGCTGCCCGATCGGGTTCTGGTCCTTAAAAAATCTCTTTGCAAACGCTTCGTTAACTACGGCTACCTTCCGTGTCGCCTCCGTGTCTTCTTCCGTAATGGGCCGGCCGAGCACGATTTTGGCGCCGATGGTCTCGAAGAAGTCCGGCATTACTCGGGCAAATCCCGCTCCCGTATCTTCCTTGGCCGGAGGCTCGGGCCGGCCCTCCACGCGAATGCCGTTGTTCCAGCTATCGCCAGTCATTGGCGCATAGAGCGCGGGCGCCACCATGCGCACGCCGGGAATCTGCCGCAGGCGATCATCGATCTGGCGAAACAGCGGCTCGCAGTTGTTCCGGCTTGTAGTTGCCCAGAATGGGATTGATCCAGGCGATGTAGCGGCCTTCAGTTTCGAATCCAAAATTCTGGTGTTGCAGGTTGCGCAGGCTCTGGCCGAGCAGCGCTGCCGCGGAGAGCAGCACCAACGACATTGCCGCTTGCGCGATGACAAGGGACTTCTGCGCCCACGAGCGGCCGCTCCCGACCGAACGGTTTGCCCCGCGAAGCGCCTCGACTGGGTCTGCATGCGAAGTCACCCAGGCCGGCGCAATCCCGAAAATTATTCCCGTCAGAACGGAGATGCCCAGCGTGAACAGCAGCACCGGCAAGGAGGGCGTCGCGCTGATCGGCACATAGTTATTGGGGCCGCCGATCTGAAAGGCAAGATGCAGAATCAGCTTGGTTCCGGCGTACGCCACCGCGATGCCCAACACTCCGCCGATGGCCGCCAGCATGATGGACTCGACCAGCGACTTGCGAACAAGCCGCTGCGCGTGAAGCGCCCAAGCGCCACGCGTACTGAAGTTTGCGCGCGGTCCTTCAATCCGCGCGCCAGCATCAGATTTGCCAGATTTCCGCACGCTACTAAGAGCACACATGCCGATGCCACCAGAAGCAGCTTCAGTCCATCCTGATACTGATCTCTCATGGCTGTTACCCCAGCGTCGCCGGGACTCAGGTGAAGCGTCTGCTTCTGCCAGAGTTGCTTATCGCCCGGCTCCATATCAGGAACGTGACTGGCCAGCCAGTCGTAGAGTTCCACCCTCAGCTTTGCTTCGAGCGATTGGGGATTTGTTCCCGGACGCACTCTTCCGATCAGGTCGAGGAAGTTGGTGTTCGGTCTCTTCAGCCGCGCTGTTGCTCCATCGATCAGTGGCTCGGTCGTCAGCGGCAACCAGAAGTCCGGCATGCCCCACCCAGCCAGCTTGGCCCCGAAAAATCCCGGCGGAGCCACGCCAATCACTGTGAAGGGATGCCCATTGATCTGATAGCCGGCACCAACTACCGATGGATCAGATCCATACTTGTCCTGCCATATGCGGTAGCTCATCACCGCAACTGGCGGCGCACCTTCCTGATCGTCCTCGTCGGTCATCAAGCGGCCGATCCAGGGCTGCACGCCCAGGGTTTTGAAGAAATTTCCGGACACATACTCTCCATTGCGCGTGTCCGCCGGCGACTGTGATCCCGCTCTGCGCACGCCAAGAGGCGCATTGCCGGCCTGGAGCGCTGCCAGGTCCGTAAACTCCGGTGTGTGCTCGCGAAAATGTTTGTAAGCTTCCCACGAGAACAGGGCAAAATCCCCGTCGTCACCCTGGGTATACCCGCCCCAGTTGCAGCAGCGATCTTTATCTCCGATTCGCCACAGCTCACCCGGCTTAGTCACGGGCAGCGACTTCAGCATCACCTGATGCACGAGGGTAAAGATTGCCGTTGTCGCTCCGATCCCGAGTGCCAGTGTGATTAAAGCTGTAGTTGTAAATCCCGGTGCCTTTCGCAGCTGCCGCAGCGCGTCACGTAAATCGGAGAACATTTGTACCCTCCGTCATCTTTGATTCGACGGCCATTCATTGGTTTTGTGAGCCTGGGACTGCATGGAGGAAAGACTCCCACGCGCCGTTTTCCCGACAAGAAGGTTTAAAGGGGCGGGGTCTGGATCAGCAGAACATAATGCTGAGGAGATCAGCGCGATCTCCGACGAAAAGTATATACATTAGTTACCCAGATTACTCATGGCACCACAACCCTAAAATATGATCAAGATAATACTTCGCTAACGCAAACCCAGCCCGTAAGACACTCTAAGGTTAGTACCTTAAGGATGAAATCGCGTGGCAACCCACGCGTGCGCAATACCTTCTTAATCGCATTATTTAAGTTTCCTCGAGGGACGGGTTTGTGATCTATCAGACGCTTTTTATTTGGGTGATTCACCGTCCGCATCCTTCTATTCACAATACTCTTCGCTACAAACGTCAGCTCCAATTTCACCAGCCAGCCGCCATGCACGTTGCCTCTGCCAACATCTATCAGGAGTGAAATGTAGTTATGAAACTATCTGTAAAATTTGCTGTTTGCCTTATCGCTACTTTGTGCGCAGGTTTGGCTTTTACTCAACTCGCGTCTGCGCAAGCTACTTCTCCTAACGCATATGTCTACGTCGTCAGCAACCCCAGCACCAATCATTTCGAGCTTGACGGATACCGCGCCGATTCCACCGGAGCGCTGACTCCTCTCGCCGGCTCGCCCTTCTGGAAGACCAGCAAAACCTTGATGACATTGGCCAATACGGGGCATTTCCTTTTCGTCGGAGATGGAAATTTTATCTACTCATTTTCCATCGCGTCGAACGGGGCGCTGAAGCAAGTGTCCTCCGTTGATGCGGGGAAGCATTATGGAATCCCCGGAGGCATCGCAACAAATCCTCTGGTCCTCGATCACACTGGCGCCACGTTGTATGCCGGGACGGTCGACGGCACTGGTGACAACGAATTTCTGTTTTTTGATAAAAACTCCACCGGCGCGCTTACTTTTGCTGGATCCACAGGTTTCAATATTGCTTACGGCCAGCTGGTTTTCACAGGAAACAATCAGTTTGCTTATGGCTTCGGGTGTTTTCAGGATGAATCTCATGCCTACGGCTTCCGCCGCAGCAGTGATGGAACGCTAACCGTGTTGTCCCTGGAGGTACCAATTCCCACTCTCGCTAACGGGGACTATTGTCTGAATGTGGGCGCGGCCTTCCCCGCGAACAATCTGGTCGTCGCGATGTATCCCGAGACGACTGGTGCTCCGGGGCCTCCCGCGGCGTTGGCCGTTTATACCGCGGACAGTTCCGGCAACCTGAGCACACACAGCACAACCCAAAACATGCCGACCACCGCCGCAGGGATGCTAAATGACATGACAGCATCACCTGTAGGCAACCTGCTAGCGATTGCAGGCTCGAGCGGATTGCAGATTTTCCACTTGAACGGAACTAATCCGATTACGCCCTACACCGGACTGCTGGCCGTTCACAATATTTCTCAAATCCGGTGGGACACTCATGACCACTTATACGGCATCGCAGCGGGACGGCTTTACGCGTTCAAGATCACAGCTACTGGTCATAAGCAAGCTGTGGGTTCGCCGTACTCAATTACCAACCCGATGGCAATCACGGTTCTGTCTAAGTAGCTGCGTTATGGAAAATGATCGTATCAATTCGTTTGAAATACACATCTCAGCGGAGGTGTTGAATGACTTGCACCAGCGATTGAAAAATACCCGCTGGCCGTGTTCGGTGGGAGGTGCCGGCTGGGACGCCGGCACCGATCCTCACTACCTCAGGGACCTCGTTGCTTACTGGAAAAATACCTATGACTGGCGGAAGCAAGAGTCAGCACTTAATGAATTCGCTCACTATAGAACAGAGTTTGATGGCGTCGGGATTCACTTTATTCACGAGCGCGGCAAAGGTCCAAATCCTTTTCCCATCATTCTTACTCATGGATATCCCGATTCGTTCTATCGTTTCGCCAAGCTAATTCCAATGCTCACTGACCCAGTTTCATTCGGCGGCCAAGCCGAAGACGCTTTTGATGTGGTTGTACCTGATCTACCTGGGTATGGTTTCTCTGACAAACCCAAGAAGCCGGGAATGCTATTTCACGTCAACAATCTATGGGCACGTTTGATGACTGACATGCTTGGCTACAAGCAGTTCGGAGCGCATGGTGGAGATTGGGGCAGTACTGTCACGGAACAACTGGCGCGAAGCCATCCCGATTCCGTAGTTGCCATTCACTTGACCGACGTTCCTTTTGGGCACATTTTCCAAAAGCCTGATAATCCGAGTCCTGATGAAGAAAAGTTCTTCAAGAAAAATGAAGAATGGATACAAAAGGAAGGGGCATACGCTTTGATCCAATCCACGAAGCCGCAAAGTCTGGCCACTGGACTGAACGACTCCCCCGCGGGACTCGCAGCATGGATCGTCGAAAAGTTTCGCGGGTGGAGTGATTGTGATGGTGATATTGAATCGCGGTTCACCAAGGATGAACTACTGACACACATCATGATCTATTGGGCTACGGAATCGATTGGCACCTCATTTCAGCCTTACTACGATTACTCCAATGCAAGTGCGATGACGTGGATGAAAGAAGGAATCAAGAACTGGGTCGGGGCATGCAAAGTTCCAGCCGCGTTCGCGCTCTTTCCGAAAGATATTAGTCATCCCCCGCGCGAATGGGCGGAGCGATTCTTCAAAGTACAGCGCTGGACCAAAATGCCTCGAGGGGGGCATTTTGCCGCGATGGAAGAACCGGAGTTGCTGGCCCAGGATATTCGGACGTGGTTTCGCTCTTTTCGCGTTTTAGCTCACCCTAAGGTGGCTTGATAGAGCCATCGGTGTTTTAGCCGTCCCTCTTCGCGTTTTTCTTTTCATCGCCAGGTAACGATCCAGTGAAAGCGCTCCTGATCCGCCGAGCACAAGCGTCAGCAGGGCCGCGATATAGAGAAGATTCATTTCGTACCCGATAGGCCCAAACTGCGCACCTGAAGCTGTGATTGCCTTGAGGCGGACCGAAGAAAATCCATATTGAAAGTGAACGCTGAACATGGCAGTCAACATAATGGCCGCCAATGGGAAACTGAGCAGGAAAACGAATGCTCCCACCATGAGGCAAGTCCCGCCCAAAAATTCAAAGAGGCATGTAACCCAAGCCATAAGCTGTGGGTGCGGAACTCCTATGGCTGTAAGAATGGTTGCGAAATTTTCCGGACCCCGATTGAGCTTGGCATAACCATGGGAAGCAAAACCGAATCCGACCATCAAACGGAGAGGCAAAAGCGCCCATCCCTTCTCTACCAGCGTCTTCTGAAAATTTGGGGTCGTCATGTTTTAGACCTGAGAGGCAACTGAGCCCTCTTTCCGAGAAACCCAATCGCTCCAGGAGAGAATCCCCAGATCGGGCCTGGGAGAATCAGGCAACATCGAGATGAACTCCAGAAGGTTGTTGTCAGGATCGCGAAAGTAGACTGAGGCCGCCGGCATCCATGCCAGTACAATGGGTGTGTCCGTTGGCAGACCAGCGAAATCTCTGGGTTGAATGCCAGCTTTTTGCAATCGCCGTGGAGCTTCGTGCAGGTCTGAAATGGCAACTTGAAAAGCCACATGCAGACTCACCGTAATCGGCATGGCGCCGGCTTCCCAAAGGCCAAGCATCGCCTTGCCGCGTGAGCCAATCCAAAAGAATGCGACCTTGCGCTCAGGAAAAGTGCGCGCCAACGACAGACCCAATTGCTCTCCGTAGAAAGAGATCGCCCGATCGAGATCGCTAACGGTGAGATGGGTTTCGAATAAGTCAGTGACAGGAACCAGGCCAGCGGAAGTCATTAAAGCTGTAGATGCACGCGCGACGCAGAAGTGACAAGTTTTCCTGCGAGTTCAGAGCGAAGGCGACTACCGTTTGGTTGCCGTGATCATGCAGTAGGTCATGGGGCCGAGTGGCGCACTGACTAGCGGCAGCAACACCGGCGCCAGCAGGTTGTTCCAACGGGCGCGGGTCATCTTGCTTTTTCCGAATACGACGTCGGTCAACAGGAACTTCAGCGTCACCCAGGGGATGTGCGCGACCGAAGGTGCTACACGCAGCTGCAAGTGCTCGATAGTGATGTCTGCAAAACCCAGCTCTTCCAGCCGTGCCTTGAATCGGTCGAGCGGCGCCAACTGTTCGATGACCCAGCACTCGCACAGTTTGCGGTAGATGCGCTCTTGTAGAGGGTTGGTGAACCGATCTTTTGCCAGAAAGCCGTCTGCAACAACCAAACGTCCGCCTGGTCGCAACAGATGATGCGCCTGCGCCAGAAGAGCGCCCTTATCCGCGCCGTGGGCATGGCAACTGCTCTCAAGCGCGTAAACTCCGTCGTAGCTGTCACCAGGTAGTACGGTTTCTTCGTAATCGCCCTCCAGGACGCGCACGCGCTCACCGCAACCGGCTGCCTGGTTCAGGGCACGCGCGTTTTCTACCTGCCAGGGCACGCGCGTCATTCCGAGCAGCCGCGCCTGCGGTAAGCGCCGTGCGAAGCTGCGCAGCGTCGCGCCCAGGCCGCAACCAAGGTCCAGGAGCTGTGGTTCCGCAATACCCTCCAACTTCAGCCGCGCGAGAACTTCTGCGTTCATCTGCTCCAGCATGGTTTCGCGGCGCAGCGGATTTATACCGGCGCGGTAGTAGCCGAAGTGCATATTGAACTCTCGGCTCCACGCTGCGTAATCGGGACCGGCCTCGCGGTAGTACTGCTCCAGGCCAATTTGTGTAGCAACGCGTGCAGCGGAGAGCGGCCTGGCCACGGATTCTTCGCTCAAATTGGATTGCGCGGCAATCATTTCTTTTCTCCTACTATGCGTCGTCGGAGCAGATCATTATTTCCTACATACTGTTATTTCAGTATATACGAAAATTATAGAAATAAAATAATATCGGGCGCCTAGGTAAAAGGACTTGACATGTTCGTAGTGTTATAGTTAAGTATAACAGTAATTCACATACGATCCATTTCCTAGTGATCGCTGGCAACTGCGTCCACCAGCCGAGTGAACCTGGCGCCGAGAGCGAAGAAGAAATGAGACTTGAGGAGAAGAAATGAAATCGTTTCACTTGGTGTTGTGCGTTGTACTGATGTCGCTTTCGACCCTGGTTTTTGCGCAATCTGATGCGCAAAAATCCTTCGACAAATTGAAAACGCTGGCTGGTTCCTGGGACGGCGTCCTCTCAGGTGCTGGGCCAGAATTTGATGGCAAGACTATGCATGTCACACTGCGCGTGACCTCGACTGGAAATGCGCTTTTGCATGAGATGACCGGTCTCGCGGGAAGGCCCGACGATCCCATCACCATGTTCTATTTAGATGGAGACCGTTTGATGTTGACCCACTATTGCGATGCCGGCAACCGGCCGCGTATGACGGGCACTTTGTTGCCGGACGGCAAGACAATAGAATTCGAATTTCTTGATGTTGCCGGTAGTACTGAGTACGGGCACATGCATCATGCTATCTTGACCGCGGTCGACGCCAACCATCACACAGAAGAGTGGACTTTCATGGCAGGGCGACAAACCGGTGCACGCACACTTCGATCTTTACCGCGTAAAGTAGCAGAGCTTCAGTTCGACAAAGGACCACAAGCGTATTCTCGTAAGGCAGTCTGGAAAACAGGAATGGACCGTGAGTGGAACGACAGTCAGCCGATTTACCGCCAGCTTCGCGACCGTGTTGTCGCGATGATCCTCGACGGCGTGTTCAGGAGGGGGATCCGTTGCCCTCGGTGCGCAATGTCGCGGCGGAGTATCGAGTGAATCCGTTGACGGTGCTCAAGGGCTATCAGGAACTGGTGGACGAGCAACTGGTGGAGAAAGGCGCGGGCTGGGCATGTTCATTCGGACGGGCGCGCGCAATTGCTGCTGAAGGGCGAGCGGCAGAAATTTCTTGCGGAACGGTGGCCGCGCATTCACGCGACCATTCAGCGGCTGGGGTTGACGCCGGAAGAGCTGCTCGAGGCTGCCAAGAGGGAGCGCGGTGAAAGAGCATCAAGAGCGGGAAGAGGAGCGATGACGCGATGGCATGCATAGAAGCACGCGGGCTGCGGAAATCGTTCGGGTCAACGATCGCGCTGGACGGCGTGGATTTGCGCGTGGAAGAGGGCCGTATTCTTGGACTGATCGGTCCGAACGGCGCGGGCAAGACGACAGCGCTAAACGCGATTCTGGGGCTGACGCAATTTCAAGGGCGAATTGAAGGTGCTGGGACGCGATCCGTGGACGGAGCGCGATCAACTGATGCGCGAAGTATGCTTCATCTCCGATGTGGCAGTGCTGCCGCGCTGGATCCGGGTTTCGCAAGCGCTGGATTACGTTGCCGGAGTGCACCCGCGTTTCGATCGAGCCAGGGCCGAAGGTTTTTTGAAGAAAACGAAGATTAGAAGCCGGAGCAGGGTTCGGGAACTGTCGAAGGGCATGGTCACGCAACTGCATTTAGCGCTGATCATGGCGATAGACGCGAAGTTGCTGGTGCTGGATGAACCGACGATTGGATTCGACATTTTATATCGCAAGCAGTTTTACGATGCGCTGCTGAATGCAGTAATTATCTCACAGGTAATGTTTACAGAAGATTGACATTGCCACCGGTACTGTAGTAACCTCTTTTAAAACTCCTCCTACTACAGGCATCGGTAGCAAGGTATACGGTTTAGCTGTTTTTAATGGAATTATTAGTTGTAATAACAATAATGCCCCGGCATTTGTTTCACCTTCCCCAGCCTGCGGTTCCACATTAACGGTAACAGCCGGAAGTAAAATTAGCTTCTTGGTCAAAGCATCCGATATAGATGCTGCTGATATGGTTACACTGACTGCGATTGGCTTGCCCGTAATGGCCACTATCACACCGGTTGTTCCGATTACCGGAAATCCTGTGAGCAGCGTTTTTTCATGGACGCCATTAGTGGAGGATATTGGGGCACACGTAATTACTTTTGCTGCCAGTGATAAATGTGCGGAAATACGTTGTTCCTATACCATTAATGTTACTGCTGCAGCATGCGAAAACAATAAAGCACCATTATTTGTTTCGCCATCGCCAGCCTGCAGTACAATCTTTTCGGTAAAAAATAGCAATACCATTAGTTTCACGGTCAAAGCATCTGATGCAAATGCTGCAGATATTGTTCAGCTGAATGGGAGCGGCTTCGCCTTAGGCTACTATTACCCCTGTTCTTCCTATTGCCGGCAATCCTGTTAGCAGTGTCTTTTCATGGACGCCAATGTCGACTGATATTGGAACATACATAGTTACATTTAATGCCAGCGATAAATGCACGATAGTACCTTGTTCCTATACTATTAACGTTATTTCTGCCCTTGATTATTACTCTAAGGCTACCGGTGATTTGCTTCAACTTTCAACTTGGGGTGCTAACCCGGACGGCAGTGGCCCCAACCCTGCTGATTTTCTATATGGCAAAACCTTTCATCTTGCAAACCGCGTTCCAACTTATACTATAACCGGAGATTGTACTTTTTTTGCCATGGCGGCACATACCGGCAGGCAGTCAATTACATATAAGTGGAACCCTTGATCAGCGGTTCAAACGAAGGACAATCGCCCCGACATTGTCCGCGTAAGGGACAACGAACGCGTTTTCTTAGTGGCTCGTGATCTTCAGGCCGACGATTGCGATCAGCAGCAGGCAGAGAAGAATATCCGGGATGACTGCGGGATCGCCGAGGAAGGTGATCGCAAGTAGCACCGTTCCGGCGGCTCCGATTCCGACCCAGACGGCGTACGCCGTTCCGATGGGGAAGAGTGCGGATAAAGAAAGCAACAGCATGCTAACGACGATGCCCATGATCGTGAACACGCTCGGCCAGAAGCGAGTGAATCCATCGGTATATTTAAGACCGATCGCCCAACCGGCTTCAATGAGACCGGCGACAAATAAAAGGAGCCACGCCATCGACAATACCAGCAATACGTACTCGAACCAGTTAGGCGCCACACATA